>CAZXRB010000021.1:0-46843 GCA_964642845.1 uncultured Nitrospira sp. | reverse complement strand
ATCGCCGTCGGCCTCGATCTTCTTTATCGGGATCGCCGCGGGGAGCGTGGGCGCGGGCGCGCTGGTCGCCGCCATCCTCTCGCGGGCCGGCGTCGTCGATTGGTTGACGCAAGGGTTTCTCTACATTCCCGGCGGGTTGGGCGAAGGATTGGCTGGCATCGCGATGCTGGCTCCCTGGGTCGTGTGGCTCAATCTGGCGTTCGCGCCGTTCGCCGCCGTGCGGGCCGCGCGGCGCCGGCGCGTGCGGGAGGCGGAAGAGGATCTTCCCTTGATGCTGGAGCTGCTGGCCTCGCTGGCGGAAGGCGGGTTGGGCTTCGATGCGGCCTTGGCCCGGGTGCTCCACGCGCAGCCTCGCGAGCGGACGCTGGCGGCCGAGTTCCGCACGTTCCAGGCCGAACTCCAGATCGGCGTCGGTCGCGTGCAGGCCCTCCGCCGCCTGGCCTGGCGGCTGGATATCACGGCGGTGTCTACGTTCGTCTCGGCGCTCGTGCACGCCGAACAAGTGGGGGCGAGTCTCGCGGAGACGTTGCGCTACCAGGCGGGCGATCTTCGCAATGCGCGGCGGGAACGGGTGCTCTTGCAGGCTCAGGCGCTTCCGGTCAAGCTCGTCTTCCCGCTTGTCTTGTGTTTCTTGCCGTCCATCTTCGTGACGACGCTGGGGCCGGCGCTGAATCAATTGACCACGTTGCTCAGTCCAACCGCCCTTCGAGGAACACCATTACCATGACGTCTTCCCTACGATCCGCTTCATTCCCCGCCGTCCTGCGCGGAGGGAAACGGTGGTCCGCAGCCGCGGCGCTGCTCCTGACGCTGACCGCCTGCTCGTATCAAGATCAGTACCTCGCGAACGAATGCCCGTTGCCGGAAAGCCAACTCATGCCGGCGTGGCGGAAATGGCAGGAGGCCCGCATGCAACCGGGAGGCTGCGGCTCGCTGGAAGACGGCATCTACACCTGCGAAGAGCAGCGGCGGGAAGTGGAGCGCGTGGCCTATGTCTGCCCGACATACGTGCCGGGTCTCATGGCCTCGGCGATTCTGGCGTACGACGAGCGACAATACGGACGGGCGCAGCAATATCTGGATGCGCTGTTCGGTTTGCAGAAGGTGCACGCGCCGGCCGCGGTTTTGCGCGGGCGCATCGCCTTGGAGGAAGGCAATGTCCCGTTCGCGCTTCGGTTCCTGGGCGAGCGGGTGAATCTGTCCCCGGACGATCCCGAGTTGCGCGAAGTCTACGCCGGCGCGCTGTATCTCGGGGGAAAATTAGCCGACGCACGCCGGCAACTGGATATCGCCGCCCGACTCGGCGCGCCGGCCTGGCGGGTCGCGTACCACCGCGGCTTGTTCGAGGAGGCCGCGGGCAATCTGCACGAGGCGCTTCACTACTACGAAGAGGCCATGAGGGAACGGCCCGAGTGGGAGGTCGCGTCGGCGCGCCGCGACGGCATCATCGCGGCGACGTACAAGACCTTGCCGCCGGCGACGGACGGTTCCGGCGAGAACCGTCCGCTCCACAGACCGTCGGCGCTCATGCCCCGTTCCTCCGATTCGACCGCGCCGGCTCTTCCCAAGACGCGCCTCTTGGAAGTCCGGTGAGCTCGAAGCTTCAGCAGGCGCCGAAGTGCGCGGAATCTGTCTGCCGGTTTTGAAGTGGCGCAAAGGAGAGAGCTAGGCCGGTCTCACGCTGAGCGACTCCGCCAGTTCTTCCAGTAACTCTTCCGTTTCATCCCAGCCCAGACAGGCGTCGGTGATGGAGACGCCGTAGGTCAGGGGCACGCCCTGCCTCCAGGTCTGCTTGCCGGGATGCAGATTGCTTTCGAGCATGAGGCCCATGATCGATTGGCGGCCTTCGCGGAACTGGCGGAGGACTTCGCGGGCCACGATGCCTTGGCGCCGATGATCCTTGCTGGAGTTGTCGTGCGAACAATCGATCATGATGGGACGGGCGATGCCTTCGCCGGCGACCGCCGCCTCGGCGCGGGCGACATGCTCGGGGTCATAGTTCGTCTTACCGCCGCCGCCGCGCAGCACGATATGGCGATCCGGGTTCCCCATGGTCTTGATGATGGAGGTCTGGCCGTCGGCGTTGATGCCGACGAAATGGTGCGGGGTCCGCGCGGAGATCATGGCATTCACGGCGACTTGCAGGCTGCCCTCCGTGCCGTTCTTGAAGCCGACGGGCATCGAGACTCCGCTCGCCATTTCGCGATGGGTCTGACTTTCGGTCGTCCGCGCGCCGATGGCGGTCCAGCTGATGAGGTCGGCGATGTACTGCGGGCTGATCGGATCGAGCAATTCGGTGGCGCAGGGCAGGCCCAGCTCGTTGATCTTGAGCAGGATCGTGCGCGCCAGCTCCATGCCGGTCGCGATATCGCAGGTGCCGTCCAGGTGCGGATCGTTGATGAGGCCCTTCCAGCCGATGGTGGTGCGCGGCTTTTCGAAGTACGTCCGCATGACGATCAGCAGACGGTCCTGGAGCGCATCTGCGATCGGCTTCAGCTTGGCCGCGTAGTCGTACGCGGCCTGCGGATCGTGGATGGAACAGGGCCCGACGATGACCACCAGCCGGTCGCGGTCCTGACCATGGAGAATCCGGCGGATGGCCTCACGGGTTTCGACGACGACGGCGGCGGCATGATCCGTAATGGGCAGTTTGGTTTTGATGGTGCGCGGGGACGGCAGCGCCTTGATTTCGATGACGTGTTGGTTGTCGAGAGGTCGATTCATCGCGCCGCCTTCACTCTCCGGAACCCGTAAAACAGAAGGGAATCCCCCTGAAAGCAAGCTATTAATGTAGCCAAAGATGTGGCTAAAGTCTACATGGTTGACAGGATTCTGTGAAAAGGCCTATTTTGGCGAGGATTTTCAGGGGCGACGTCCGTTCCAATTCGTAAAAACTCTAGACTTTCAATGACTTGGATAGGTCCCATTCAGCTCTTGTCTCGGTGCCGTGCCGGCATCGCGCCGGGGCTCATTGTCATCCTGCTTGGGCTGGCGCCGTTGGCGGTTGCGCAGGACGTCCATCACGAACTGGCTGCCGCCGACACGGACGGACACGAGCATTCGGACAGCGATCTCTGCCAGTGGGTGCAGCACCATACGGCCGGCTCACTGGGTGTAGAAGCGCCGGTCCTGACCGCCCTCGAGCTGGCCTGGGATCAACCCTTTCTGGTTGAATCCGTTCTCCCGTCCGCCACGCTTGCCTTCATCGGTCCCTCTCGCGCCCCTCCGCGCTCCTGAGCACGCTTGTCCATTGTTCATCTTCACTTGGGCCGGCGCCGATGCCGTCGGGTGTCGCGCGCCGAGGTGCGACGGAAATCAGGAGGGAAGGATCCATGATGCGGTTCGGAAGGGTTGTGATGCTTGGAATATTCATGACCAGTGTGGCGCTCAGTTTGGCGGACACGGAGCTCGGACCGGTGGCGTCGGCTCAGGAACCGGGATCGTCCGGGCGGAATGTACGGGGGACGGTGCAGTATCAGGACCAGCGGCGGGTCGGACAGGCGACGGTCCAGATCCGCGATCAAGAGGGGCAAGTGGTGGCGGAAACCGTCAGCAACGATGCAGGTGAATTCGGCGTGACCCTGCCGGCCGAGGGCACCTATTCGGTCAGCGCCATGCAGGGCAACCTTACGAGCGAATACGTCATCGTCAAAGGCGATGCGGTGCAGCTTACCCCGGTGTCGTTGACACTGGCCCCTAAAACGGAGCTGGCGATCGAAGTGGTGTCACCGCTTCCGCCGCTTCAGCACAAGGCGTCCAGCTCCACCTACGGGGTCAGCCGGAAAGACGTGGAGCTGCTGCCGCGCGGGAACAACGTCAATCTCGAGGATGTGCTGGTGACGATCCCCAGCGCCGTCTACGGATCGTTGAGGCAGGTGCACATCCGACAGGATCATGCGAATCTCCAGTTCCGGATCGACGGCGTACCCATCCCGGATACCGTTTCGTCCACGTTCACCGACGTCATCACGCCGCGGGCCTGGGAGCGCGCCGACATCGTTCTAGGCGGCATGCCGGCGGAATACGGCAATCGCACGGCGGCGGTGATCGACATTACGACCAAGAGCGGCACCAAGCCGGGGTTCGGCTCCGCCCAAATTTTCGGCGGCTCGAACCAGACGGTGAATCCCTCGTTCGAATACGGCGGCACGATCGGGGAGAAGTTCCGTTATTACATCCTCAACAGCTACACGACGACAAACCGCGGGATCGAGCCGCCGACGCTGGGGCATTCGATCTTTCACGGGCAAAGCGAACGCAACCAGACGTTCATCCGCGGCGACTACCAGCACGACAATCGCAATAACTTCACATGGCTCTTCTTGAATTCGGTGGCCAAGTACCAGATTCCGACGCAGCCGGGACAGGAGGTGGATCCGAGCGGGCAGATCGTGCGGCTTCTGCAGGCATCGCGCCCGGGATTTACACCCGTCCCGTCGCAGGCCATTGATGAGTTTCAAAAGGAAAACAACCAGTACGCGCACATGGTCTGGCGGCACGACATCAACAGCAACAACTTCTTCAGTTTGGCCGGGTATTTCCGGCATACCAGGGCGACGTTCAAGACCGATCCGTTCAACGTGCTGGCCTATACGGCAGACCCGGCGGAGCCGTTTTCCGCCGCCGACCAGGATCGCATGGCGTATTCGGGAGGCATCCGGCTCGATTACACGTACGTGCACAGCAAAGAACATTTGGTCAAGGCGGGATTTCAAATCGATCGGACACAGGCGATCAATAAGACCAGATTGTTCGCCTTTAACCGGCTGGATCCGAACGATCCCGAGTCGGATCCGACCGGCACGGTGATCGGCCTGAACGCCGACAACCGGCTGATTGGGTATCGGCAGGAATTCTGGATTCAGGATCAATGGACGCCGCACGAGCAGTGGACGTTCAACATCGGCGTTCGCGGCGATGCGGTGCAGTATCTAGTCAGCGAAGGGCAGGTGAGCCCGCGCATCGGCGTCACCTACCGGTACAATACGGCGAACGTCTTCCACGCCTATTATGGCCGGATGTTCACGCCGCCGAACCTTGAAGCCATTTCGTTTGCCAAGCTCAACACGATCGGCACGACCGCGCAGCCGGAGAACCTGACGAACAACACGGTGCGCGCCGAGCGCGCGCATTATTTCGAAGTGGGCAGCTACCATGCCTTGACCAGTTGGATTTGGTTGGAGTTGGCGGGCTACTACAAGCTTTCCCGCTACCTGTCGGACGCCGGCCAGTTCGGGACGACGCCGCTGTTGAACTTCTTTGCATTCCAACGGGGCTGGCAGCGCGGGATTGACGGGGCGCTCAAAGTGCAAGTAACGGACAATCTCACGGCGCGCGGCAACGTCGGATGGGGCCAGTGCAAGGGATATGGATTGCAGTCCGGGCATTTCCTGCTGGAACAGAAGGAAATCGACGACATCAATTCACGCGGGGGCGTCTTCTGCGATCACATGCAGACCCTGACCAGCTCCGCGGTGGTAAGCTACCGCTTCCAGGAACGCACCACGTTCACGGGACAGATGCTCTACGCGTCGGGCTTGAGAACGGCGGCGGAAGGGGGCAAGACGAACTCGATCCATAGCCCTTCCTATACGATTTACAACACGTCCATCACCCATGTGATCCCGTTGCCCTGGGACAATCAAAAGCTGCTGTTGGGCTTCGACGTGGTGAATTTGCTGGATCAGAAATATTTCATCAACCAGGGCGAAGGCAGTATCGGGCTGGGCGTGTCCCATGCCGGTATGCCACGGTCTTTTTTCTTCCGGGCCCAGTGGGCGTTTTGATATAAGGATGAAGACTGCTTATGCCGCCTGGATACAAGATGGAGATCAGTCGGCGGATCGCTTTGTGCTCTGCCCTGGGCTTTGTCCTCTGGCCGGCCATCGTGTTCGCGGTGGCCGGCGACGAGGCGACGCATCAAAGTGACCACCAGGAAGATGTGCTGGAGCTCCCGGAGGTCCATGTCCATGGGTTGCCCCTCAACAAGGATCAACAGTTGGGGCCAGTACCCAAATCCACGCCGTGGCCGACCATTCCGCCGTCCTTGGACGGCAAAGAGCTGGACGACTGGATGAAGGCGCGGATGTTGGTGTCCAAAGACGCCAAGGTCACGGTCGTCATTCTGGAGCCGGCCAAGCACCGGGAGCTCACCCAGGCCGGCATCGCCGCCTTGAACAAGTGGACCTTCGCCCCGCAGATGAAAGGCGACGATCCGGTCGACGGGGAACTGACCGTCCGCATCCACTTCCGCACGCGATAGCAGCCCAGCCAGACCAGATAGACGAGCCAGACCAAATAGACCAGCCAGACCAGACAGACCAAATAGACAGTTTAGCCGTTGACGGATGAGGCGTGACGCCGTATCGTCGCGTTCATGGGTTGGGATGAATCCCTCTTTCTCGCCATTAATGGATGGGCCGGCCGGTTTTCGGCGCTGGATCACTTCTTTCTTCTCCTCGGCAACCGCAGCACGCTCTATCTTCCCGGGGCGCTAGCCCTCGGCTACTGGATCTGGACGAATCGCCACGAAACCATGCTGGCCGCGCCTGTGCTGGCGGGAGCCGTCGGGCTCTCCGATTTCCTCGGCGGGCAGTTGAAGTGGATGTTCGAGCGAGTGCGTCCCTGCCGGGCGCTCAGCCAAGCGGTGGTCGTGGAGCCGGGCGGCTGCGGCGGCCTCTATAGTTTCCCCTCCAACCATGCTGTGAACACGGCGGCAGCGGCGGCGTTCCTACACGTGCTCTATCCGAGATCGGGCTGGGTCGGCTGGCCGATTGTGGTGCTGGTGGGATTGGCCCGCGTCTATGTCGGCGCGCATTACGTGACCGATGTCGTCGGCGGCTGGGTCATCGGCGGGCTGTGCGGCGCGGGCGCGGCGTGGCTGTTGCTCCAATGGCCCAGGTTTCGGAAAAACCCCAACGTTCCAATGCCTCATGCCGAGAACCGGGCGGCGCCGCCGTCCACGCAAGACAGCAATCCCTCCCGGCAGCCGTCCACGTCGTAGCCCCGCCCGAGCAGCACAATCGCCGGTTCCGGTTCGTCCAACAACATCACGGGCGTGATGGTCGGCTCGCCGGGCGGCGCGTACTGGAATTCCTGCAGCGCGGGCTCGCCGGCGAATCGAAAAAAACCTTTCGCGCGTTCGAGTTCTTTCGGCAGGGTCTTGGCCCACGCGAGAAACCGGCCGCGATCGAGTGGCCCAGGCAGGCGGATCGTCGTGGCGAGAGGGTGATACGGCGCCCGTGCCGGCGCCGCGGCCTTTCCGCTTGAACCGACCTGCACGTTGGGTCGCGCGTGCGGTGTGGTGCTGCCGCGCGGTGCGAGCAAAGCCTCCGGCTCCACCCGCGCGTGCGAGGTTTCCCAGAGCCGGGCATAGGGATTCTTTTCGAGCACGCCGGCTTTGAACGCTTCCCAGTGGCCCGGCACGTAGAGGTCCCGCTTGTTGAGGATCAGCTCGTCGGCGCAGCGGATCGCCTGGGCCGTCACGTAGGCGCTGGAATGGCTGTGCTCGGTGGAGACCGGATGCAGCAGCGCGATGACGCGCTCCAACGACGCGAGCCGCGCGGTGTAGAGATCGGTCAGCGCATCGACGACCTCGGCCGGGTCGGCCAGACCGGAACACTCCAAGATCAGGACGTCCGATTTGGCCTCGTGGACCAACTGCGCGATGCCCCAGGACAAATCTTCCTTGGTGTCACAACAAACGCAACCGCCGGCGAGATTCATGACCTGTTCGGCCAGCGTGCCCGCGCGCGGTCCGTCGATGCTGATCTCGCCCGCTTCGTTCATGAGCACACCGGCCCGCCGGCCCTCGGTCTTCCAATGTTCCAGCAGCCGCATCAGCAGCGTGGTCTTGCCGGCGCCGAGCGATCCGCAGAGCAGATAAAAGGGAACGGGCATGGGCGCTTCCTCGACAAAAGTGACGCTGTATTGTATCGAGACGCAGCGGTCCGGAAAAGGTCAGTGGTGATGAAGGAGGGCTTCCAATTCGTGCTGCGCGGCGAGCTTGCTGAGGTCGCAATGGACGGCGTCGGGATGGCAGCAGTGCGTTTCCATCTGGATCGTCATGTGTTGGATGCCGAAGTCGGATGCCACCCTGGTACGAATCGAACGGAGCAGCGCGTTGGTGAGCACGGCGTCGTCGCCGTCCGCCAGCACGTGACAGGTCAGCATGATGAGTCGGGGTTCCACGGCCCAGATATGGAGATCGTGGACGTTCTTCACGCCGGGAATCGACTCGATCGTGGCGGCGACATGAGAGGCGCTGATCGTGGGCGGCGTGGACTCGAGCAGCACATCGAGTGCTTCGCGGAACAACGGCCAGGCGCCGTGGACGATCGCGCCGACCACCAGCAAGCTCACGAGGGGATCGAGGACCGTCCAGCCCGTCAGCATGATCGCCCCGCCGCTGAGGACGACGCCGAGCGAGACCCAGGCATCGCCCAACATGTGCCAAAAGGCGCTGCGGATGTTCAGGTCATCCTTCGCGCCGTGTTGCAAGAGCAACGCGATGCTCAAGTTGGCCAGGAAACTCACGGCGGCAATGGCCATGACCCACCCGCCGTCGACCGGCACCGGATGCAGCAGTCGCTTGAGGCTGACCAACGTGATGCCCAGGGCCGTCAATAACAGGATGAACGAGTTCAGGAATGCCGCGATGACCCCTGCGCGGTGGTAGCCGAAGGTGCGCGTCTCGCTGGACGGCCGCCTGGTGACGAGGTGGGCGTACAGCGCAAGAAAGAGGGAGCCTTGATCGACGAGGTTGTGCCCGGCATCGCTCATCAGCCCGATGCTGTCCAGCCACAGGCCGCCGATGAACTCGGCCGAGATGATGACGGCGTTGACCAGGAGCGCGAGATAGAGCCGCGAGCGCAGATGCTCGAAGGAGGCCGGATGGGACATGGCGATAGTGTCGCACGGTCTCGCGGCGAGGGCAAGCTTCCGGCGGCGGCTGACATTGTTGGACGCCGTTCAAGGCATGGGAACGAATTCCAGAAAGTATTGCCGCGGCAGGAACGTATGTTCGCGCTCCAGCCGGTAGCCCGCCGCCGCCATTTCTTGGATGACCGTCTCGCGCGCGATGAGATGACGTTTGGGAAAGCCGAGGTTGCCGGACCGTTCATCCGGATAGAAGTCGATGATGGCCACGCGGCCGCCGGGCTTCAGCGCGGATTTGACGTTGCGAAAATACGTCGCCCGATCCTCGAGATGGTGGGCGGTATTGCAGACGAAGATCAAATCGACGGAGTGATACGGCAACTTGGGATCGTCCGGTCGCGCCAAGATGAATTCGGCCGTATAGGGCACATGCATGTGGACGAGGCTCTCTTTGACGTAGGCCAGCATCTCCGGTTCCACATCCACCGCATACACCATCCCGCTGTCGGTGACCGTTTCGACAAATCGGCGGGTGAAGTAGCCGGAGCCGGACCCGAGGTCGGCGATGGCCATGCCCGGCTTCAGGTGCAGCGCCTCGATGACGTGAGCCGGCTTTTGGTACTGGTCGCGCTCGGCACTGTCGAGGTGCTCCAGATACTGTTTGATGTCGGCGGGACGGCGGTGCTGATGCTCTTCGGCGGACAAGGGCACCGCCCACAGGGTCCAGCCGGCTACCAGTACGCACAGGAATTTGCTGGCCATCATCGCCTCTTGGGGGGCAAGCGTTCGCTCAGCACGGGAAACTTGGCTTCCCCCACGCCAAAATTCCCGCTCGCGGGATCGGCGGCGATCGCGCGCAGGGTAATGCCGTCGGGCGCGTGCTGGGCCAGCGGCACGAAGAACGGCGCCTCGAACAGGGCGCGCTCGCCGCTATAGAACATCTGCAGGCGTTCGACGATCCGGTCGCCGATGAGCAGCTCCCCGTAGATATGCACCTTGCGTGAATCCCAGTCGCCGTGGGGGCGCACGAGCGCACCGGACAGGGTTCGCACCGAGGCGCGCAACATGACGTCGTCTTTGGCAATCAGCGGCTGGCCCGGTGTGGGATGTTCGATCTGCACGATATAGCCGTACAGCGTGAGGACGATGCCGTCGTTCGTCAGATCATGGCCGGGAATGAGCCACATGCGTGTGGTGACCCGCTGTGTCGAGGCCGGGTAGGCCAACGGACCTTCCGCCGCGATGTCCACCAGGATCGGGCGAGTCAGTTCAAGCGTGGTGGTGAAGGCCGCGGAGGCCCGTGAGCTGTAGAGCGGCTCCTCCATGAGATGCGGCGTGCGCATGATCTGATTCTGATCGCCGGCCTCGCCCTGCTGCAAGCCGGTGGCGAGAATCCGTCCACTGGCCACATCAGTGATCGTCACGCGCGCCCCGCCGACTTCCTTCCCGAGCACCATCGAGCCGTGTGCGACCACGCGCACGAGGATGGTGGTTGGTGTCGGATCGTTGAGATGCGGATCAGGCGGCGGTTCGTCCTCCGCGGAAATGGCGCGAGTGGGCAGGGGGGCAAATAAAAGACCGAACAGCACGAGCAATTGGAGGGCAGTGCCGACCCAGGTCATTTCACTTTGGTGCCGGGATCCACTTCTTCGAGGATCGTGACGAGCCCGCGGACCTCGCTGTCTCCCGCCGCCAAAACCATGCCTTGCGATTCAATCCCCATCAGCTTGGCGGGCTTGAGATTCGCCACGATGACGATCGTTTTGCCTACGAGGTCGGCGGGTTCGTATTTCTTGCCGATGCCGGCCACGATCTGCCGCTGCTCCGTCCCTAGCGATACTTGGAGTTTCAGCAGCTTCTCCGATTTCGCCACCCGTTCCGCGGCCAGCACTTTGGCGGTCTTGAGCTGAATCTTCGCAAACTCGTCGATGGTGATCTGGGCCGGCGGAACGGCGGCCTGGGGCGCGGGGCTCTGGGCAACGGGTGCGGATGCCGGTGCGGCGGGGGTCGGCTGTGGGCTTGCGGGTGATTCGCTCACGGGTTTGGCTCCTTGTGGTTTCGATTCAATGCGCGGGAAGAGGCCTGGGCCCTTGCAGATTGTGGTGCCGGCGATCGGAGCGGTCCACGCGTATGCGTTCTCCGGCAGCGGTCTGGAAAAATCAAAAGCCAGGCCCAACTGCTGCCCAAGCTGCCTGGCGGTGTGCGGCATATAAGGATAGATCAAGACTGAGAGAAGCCGGAGCGCCCGCGCGGTGGTATTGAGCACGGTCTTCAGCCGTCCATGGTCTTCCGATTTCTTGGCGAGCTGCCAGGGAGCCGCCTTGTCGATGTATTGATCGCAGAGTCCGATCAGTTCCCACATCTGTTGGAGGTTCTCTCGAAATGCCAGATCGGCAAACCCGTCCTCGATCCGCCGGGGCAACGCCGCGGCGGCTTGGGCGATGTCCGCTTCGAGATCCGGTACGGCCGGCGCATCGGCGTCCGGAATGATGCCTTGCGCGAACCGCTCGATCATGGTGAGCGTGCGGCTGAGCAGATTGCCGATGCCATTGGCCAGATCGCTGTTGATGCTGGTCACCAAGGCCGATTGCGAAAAATCCCCGTCCTGTCCGAACGGCACGTCCCGGAACAGGAAGAAGCGGAACGCGTCGGCTCCGAAAGCATCGACCATCTTGTGCGGATCGACGACGTTGCCGCGGCTCTTCGACATCTTTTCCCCATCCACGGTCCACCAGCCGTGCGCGAAGATCGTCTCGGGGAGCGGGAGATTCAAGGCCATCAGCATCGTGGACCAATACACCGCATGGGTCGTCAGGATGTCCTTGCCGATCAAATGGACGTTGGCCGGCCAGAAGCGCGTGCCGGCCGGGTTCCCTTGCGGCAAGTATTCCAAGGCGGAGAGGTAGTTCACCAGCGCATCGAACCAGACGTAGGTCACATAGTCTTTGTCGAAGGGAAGCTCGATGCCCCAGGACAGCCGGGATTTCGGTCTCGAAATGGAGAGGTCGCCCAGCTTCTGCGTCTGGAGGAAGCCCAGCACTTCGTTCCGGCGCGATTCCGGTCGGATGAACGAGTCGTGTTTCTTGATGTGCTCGATGAGGCGATCCTGGTGTTGGCCCATCCGGAAGAAATAATTGTGCTCGCTCAGCCGTTCGACCGGGCGCTTGCAGTCCGGACAGAGTCCGTTCTCAACGTCTTTTTCGGTCCAAAACCGTTCATCGAACGTGCAGTACCATCCGGTGTATGAGTCCTTATAAATCAGCTGCGTATCGAAGAGCTCTTGAAGATGCCGTTGAACGATTTGTTTGTGCGGGGCGTCCGTCGTTCTGATGAAGGCGTCGTTGGAGATGGTGAGCCGTTTCCATAGCTCCTGGAACTGCGGCGCCAGCCGATCGCAGTGCGCTTGGGGATCGATGCCGGCCTTGGCGGCGGCCTGTTGGACCTTCTGGCCATGTTCGTCCAGTCCGGTGAGAAAGAATACGTCGCGGCCCCTGAGACGCCAATATCGCGCCAGCACATCGGCCGCGACGGTCGTGTAGGCGTGGCCGATGTGCGGCACGTCGTTGACGTAATAGATGGGCGTGGTGATGTAATACGTGTTGCGCGCCGCCATGACGAGGCAAGATACCAGGTTGGCGAAGGGGAAGGAAAGCCTGCCGCGGCGCAGCGGTTAGACGCCGGCCGGGACTGGGGAGAATCCGAGCGTCTCGCGCAGGCGCAGAAGGCTGGTTTCCAGCGCCATGTGCAGGTTCAGATGGCGGGTGGCCTGCTGTTGGGTCTGTTCCAGATCTTTCAGGAGATCTAATAGCCGCGACACGTCAGCCTTGGCCGCATAGGCGGTGAGCTGCGGCAGCTGATCTACGTGAAGGATCTGGTCTCGGTCTCCCCCGACCAGCAGGAGGACGAGATCTCTGATCCACCGGCTCAGCCAGCTCAGCACTTCCGGGCCGCGATCGCCTTTGGCGAAACTTTCGGCGATGGTCAAACAGGCGGTGACCGAAGAGAGCGTCGCGGGGTCGACGATCTCCAGGCACTCCCGCTGGCGCGCGCGGAGGTCGGCCACATCCAACGTGAGCGCTTCCCCGATGCGGTTCTCCGTGACGACGGCGAGGAAGCGGGCCTCCTCGGGAGGAATGTTTCGTTTCAGGATCAGCGCCGCTTCCACTTGGGTGCGGGCCGGTGTCGTGAACCGCAACGATTGGCAACGGGACCGGACGGTGATCGGCAGGGCATGCGGCCGGCTCGTGACCAGGATGAAGAGCCCGTGACCGGGCGGTTCCTCCAACGTCTTCAGGAGCGCGTTGGCGGCGCCGATCGTCAGCCGGTCGGCATCGTCGATCACGCAAATTTTGCGTTCTCCCATCAGCGGCCGGTAGATGAACTGTTGTTCGAGATCCCGCACTTGCTCGATCTTGATCTGCGGGGTGGCCAACTCCCGATCCGGCTCGATCACGACATAGTCCGGATGCGTGCGCGCGGCCACCTGTTGGCAGGCGCGGCAGATCCCGCAGCTGTCCGGGTCGGCGGCATCCGAGACCCGTTCACAATAGAGAGCCTGGGCCAGTCGCGTGGCAGTCAGGTATTTGCCGATGCCGGCTTCGCCGTGAAAGAGATAGGCATGCGCGAGCCGCTCATGGCTCAGGGCCGCTTTCAGAATGGCGATCGGTCGCTCATGGCCGGTAATGTCTCGAAATGGCATCGCTATCCTCGTCTCGACGTTCGGGAACCCCGACGCTGCAGCCACTGTGAAAGCAAGGATTCGACGGCTGCTCCGACGGCCTCCAATGGAGGTGAGGCGTCCACAATCTTCATGCGACGCGGCTCTCGTCGCGCCAACGCGAGAAAGCCTGCGCGAACTTTCTCGTGAAATCGTGCGGCCTCCCGATCGAGACGGTTCGCCGTGGTAGTGTGGCGTCGCCGCCGCCGCAGTCCGACGGCGACGGGGACATCAAAGAGAATGGTAAGATCCGGAGCCAGCCTGCCCGTCGCCCACTCGTTCATCGCGCGCAAGAAGCGAAGGTCCAGTCCGCGTCCATAGCCTTGATAGGCGAACGTCGAATCGGCAAACCGGTCGCACACCACCGTCATGCCACGCGTGAGAGCGGGTTTGATCACGTGATCGACGTGCTGGCGACGCGCGGCCAGGATGATCAAAGCCTCCGTTTCCGGCGCGATGGCTTCCGTCGACTTGTCCAAGAGAATACTGCGCAGCCGTTCGGCCGCCGGCGTCCCTCCCGGTTCCCTGGTGTGCAGGACTGTGTGGCCGTGTTCAGCCAGACATCGGCACAAGCCGGCGGCGTGCGTCGTTTTTCCGCTTCCCTCGCCGCCTTCCAACGTAATGAAGAGGCCCCTGTTCCGGGTTCGCGGTCTTGCCAACGGTCGCCTCTGACTGGTCTGCACAATTGGGGCGCGATCCTATGCCAAGCTCGGGTGAATAGCAAGGTTACAATCCGCGGCCGAGGCCAAGCGCGATCTCCAGCCATTTTCTTTCTAACCTATTGAAATTAACAAGAAATGGCTTGCGGCGGCCTGCGGGAACTCTGTATGATGGGCCACCATAATTAATCGGCCCTTTTGGAAATCCGCTCTCATGCTCAAGGTCGCCATAAAACGCTATTTTCTGACAGGTCTTCTGGTGGTCACCCCGATCTGGGGCACCATTCTGATCCTCAAGACCCTGTTCGTCACCGTGGACGGGATCCTGGGCGATGTCCTGGCCCAATTGGTCCCCGCCTACTACGTGCCGGGGTTGGGTATTGTCACTCTGATTCTGCTGATTTTTTCCGTCGGCCTCTTTGCCGCCAACTTCATGGGGCGGCAGATCGTGAAGATGTGGGAAGATCTCTTGCATCGCCTTCCGCTCGTCCGGGGCATCTATTCCACGCTGAAATCCATGATGGATATTCTCTCGTTTTCAGATCGCGGGTCCTATCATCGCGTGGTGCTCATTCAATTTCCCAAAAACGGCCATTATTGCTTTGCCTTTGTCACCGGCATCACCAAGGGCGAGGAGACGGCGTTAGGCCAGGATCCATTGATCCATGTCTACGTGCCGACTTCTCCCAATCCGACGTCCGGCTATTTCCTGCTCGTGCCTGAACGCGAAGTGACGTCCGTCGACATCAGCGTGGATGAGGCCATGAAGCTCATCGTCTCCGGCGGGCTATATTCTCCATCCTCCTCCATGCAGTCCGTCTTGAATGCCGATGCCAAATGGAGTCAGGTGAAACAACCGGATGCCGGAGTCCCGATCGCGTAAAACCGGGGTCTCATCGATTCATGGACGATTTGCTCAGTTCCTTCAGGCCAATGAACCAATGACCCATCAAAAAACAATCACGCAATCCTGTATTCCAGGGCTCGGCGTCGTCATCATGGCGGCCGGCGTGGGAAAGCGGATGAAATCCAAGCAAGCCAAGGTGCTGCATCCGGTGGCCGGCAGGCCGATGGTGCGCTATGTCCTCGACACCGCCTGTCGCCTGGCGGATGGCGGCGTGGCGGTCATCGTGGGACATCAGGGCGCCGACGTGCGGGCCGTCGTGGAAGCCGCCGACGCCCGTGTGGCCGTGGCCGAACAAAAGCAGCAACTGGGCACCGGCCATGCCGTGTTGCAGGCCCGCCCGCTCTTCACCGACGACCGCCGCACGCCACCGGCGCGCTATGTGATCCTCAACGGGGATACCCCGCTGCTCACCGAGGACACGGTGCGCCGGCTTGTCGCGCTGCATGATGAGCAAAAGGCGGCTGTCACGCTGCTGACGGCCGTGCTCGACGACCCGTCGGGCTACGGGCGCGTGATTCGCCATCGCGCGCCTGGGACGGCTCGGGGACACATCGAGGAGACGGTGGAGAAGATCGTCGAAGACCAAGACGCCTCGGCCGAAGAGCGCGCGGTGCGCGAGGTGAACGTCGGCACGTATGTGGTCGACGGGGAGTTTCTCTTTCCGGCCCTGGAGCAACTCGATCCGCGCAATGCCCAAGGCGAATACTATCTGACCGACATCGTGGCGCTGGCGGTCGGGCAGGGCCGCAAGGTCTCGGCCATGCGCCTCGATTCGGTGGCGGAGGGTTTGGGCGTCAACAGCCGCGCGCAATTGGCCGAAGCTGAGCGGGTGATGCGTGACCGCATCCGCGCGCGCTGGCTGGATGCCGGCGTCACCATGCGCGATCCGGCGACCACGTGGATCGACGCGGATGTCATGATCGGGCGCGACACGGTATTGTATCCTCACGTCGCATTAGAGGGGCGGACCACCATCGGCGAGGATAGCGTGGTGCATGCCGGCTCTCGTGTGACGGATTGCACCATCGGCCATCGGGTGGAAATTTTGGATCACTGTGTTCTCCGGAAGTCTCAGATCGAAGACGACGCCCACATCGGACCGTTCGTGCATCTGCGCCCCGGCGTTATCGTGCGACGTCGGGCCAAAGTCGGCAACTTCGTCGAAATGAAGAAGACCGAGCTGGGCGAGGGGGCGAAAGCGAATCATTTGAGCTATCTCGGAGATGCCACGATCGGCAAGGGCGCGAACATCGGAGCCGGCACCATTACGTGTAACTATGACGGCATGAACAAATATCCCACGATCATCGGCGACGATGTGTTTGTGGGCAGCGATAGCCAGTTGGTCGCGCCGGTCACGATCGGCGCCGGCGCCGTCATCGCGGCCGGGACCACCGTGACGCAGGATGTGCCGGCGGACGCGCTGGCCATCGCCCGGGTCCCGCAGGTGAACCGAGCCGGATGGGCGGCCAAGCGGCGGGCCGTGCAGTCCCAGGGAGACGGGCAAGGGGCCAGTGGCAACAGGCAAAGAGGGCGGCCTCTCGCCTCTGGCCCAGTGTCTCGTGCCAATACGAAGGGCGCCAGGACGAGAAAGGGCAAGGAATAAACCATGTGTGGCATCGTCGGGTATGTGGGCAATCAAGACGCCGTCTCGATCCTCATTGAAGGCCTGGCCAAGCTCGAATATCGCGGCTACGATTCCGCTGGGGTGGCCGTTTCCGACGGCCAGAAGATCGTCGTCCGCCGCAGCGTGGGGAAGCTCGTCAATCTGCAGAAGTCGCTACAGGACCAGGCGGTGAAGGGGACCGTGGGGATCGGGCATACCCGCTGGGCGACGCACGGCAAGCCGTCCGAGCAGAACGCGCATCCCCACCGCTCGAAAGGCTGCGTCCTGGTGCACAACGGCATCATTGAAAACTACCAGCCGCTCAAGCAGCAGTTGGAGAAGGACGGCTACCGGTTCGAATCGGAGACCGATACGGAAGTGGTGGCCCATCTGATCGACAAGTATCTGCACCAGGGGTTGCCGCTCGCTGAGGCGGTGCGGGCGGCGACGAAAGATGTGCGCGGCAGTTATGCCTTGGCGGTCATTTCGGAGCGCGAGCCGGGGACCTTGATCGCCGCGCGGTCCGGCTGTCCGCTCGTGGTGGGGCGGGCGAAACAGGCCTCGTTCGTCGCCTCCGACGTCATGGCGATGTTGGCGCATACCCGCGACGTGACCTACCTGGAAGAGGGCGACTTGGCGATCATTACTCAGGACGAGGTGCTGTTGACGGATCGCGAGGGCAATCCGGTCTCGCGGAAGACCTCGAAGATCACTTGGGACAGCTCCGCGGCGGAAAAGAGCGGGTACCCGCATTTCATGCTGAAAGAAATCCACGAGCAGCCTCAGGCCATCATGGACACGATGCGGGGGCGCTACTCGTACGAGACCGGCGAAGCGGATCTGCCGGACATCGGCCTGACGCCCAAAGAGTTCGCCTCCGTCGAACGGATCTGGATCGTCGCCTGCGGCACCTCATGGCATGCGGGGCTGGTGGGAAAGTATCTGCTCGAGGAGATGGTGCGGGCGCCGGTGCAGGTGGACATCGGCAGCGAGTTCCGCTACCGCGATCCGCTGGTCGGCAAGGATGACTTGTTCATCACGATCTCCCAGTCCGGCGAAACGGCCGATACGCTGGCCGCCGCGCGGGAGGCGAAGGAAAAAGGCGCGCGGGTCGTGTCGATCGTCAACGTCGTCGGCAGCACCTTGGCGCGCGAGTCGGACGGCGTCCTCTACACGCACTGCGGACCGGAGATCGGCGTGGCCTCTACCAAGGCTTTCACCGGCCAACTCTGCGCGTTGTACCTGCTGGCCCTCCATCTGGCGCGCGTGCGGAACGTGATGAAGGCGGCGGACGGCAAGGCCTGGCTGGACCGGCTGGTGACCCTGCCGTCGCTGGTGGAGCGCGTGCTGGGGCGCGAAGCGGAAATCGTGGCGATCGCCAAACGGTATTACAAGAAGCGCAACTTTTTGTTTTTGGGGCGGGGCATCAATTATCCGATCGCGTTGGAAGGCTCGCTGAAGCTGAAGGAAATCTCCTACATCCACGCCGAGGGCTATGCTGCCGGCGAGATGAAACACGGGCCGATCGCCCTGATCGACAAGGACATGCCGGTCGTCGTGCTGGCTCCGCGCGATCGCCTCTACGAGAAGACGGTGAGCAACCTCATGGAAGTGAAGGCCCGGCGGGCTCCTGTCATTGCATTCGTGGCGGAGGGAGAGAGAGAATTAGGCAAGATCGCCGATGCGGTCTTTACGATTCCCGACACACATCCGCTCATTTCGCCGATCCTGTTCACGATTCCGCTGCAGCTGCTGGCCTATCACATCGCGGTGTTGCGGGGGGCGGATGTGGATCAGCCGAGGAATCTCGCGAAAAGCGTCACCGTCGAGTAGCAGCATGCTGAAAATCGTCTCCGGCGGCGTTCTCGGCTCGACAACATCCTCAACGTACCCCGGAGGGTACGCCTGCGGTGTTGTCTTCGCCTCCGGCCTTGCCGGAAACGATTTTGAGCAAGCTGCAAGAGAGTGAAGAAAATGGAGATCTCCAAACAAGAAGTGGAGAAAGTGGCGAAGCTGGCGCGGTTGTCCGTGACGGAGAGCGAGAAGGAGGCGTTCGCCAAGCAGCTCAGCCAGATTCTGACGCACGTGCAGAAGCTGAATGAGTACGACACCAAGGGCATCGAGCCGACGTCCACGGTGTTGGGGCAAGTGAACGTGTTCCGGGATGACGTCGTGCGTCCGTCGCTGCCCGTCGAGCAGGCGCTGGCCAATGCGCCGGAGCGGGACGGGGACGGATTTGGGGTGCCGAAGATTCTCGAATAACAGCAGAGTGATGCGTGATGAGTGATGCGCTATGTATGAATGTGGATGCGGAAGAGCGGTTCCTGTCCCGTCGCACGTCACCGATCACTGATCACTTATCACGGGGTTGATACATGTTTCGACAAATGCTCCGCTCCAAAATCCATCGGGCGACGGTGACGGCGACGCACCTCGAGTACGAGGGCAGCCTGACGATCGACGAAGACTTGCTGGAGGCCGCCGGCATCCTGCCGTACGAGGCGATCGTGTGCTCCAATCTCAACAACGGCGAGCGGTTCATGACCTACGCGATCAACGGGAAGCGGGGCAGCGGGGACATCATCCTGAACGGGCCCACCGCTCGGAAGGCCGCCGTGGGCGACCAGATCATCATCTTTTGCTACGAGTACTACGGCGAGGAAGAGATCAAGCGGCATGCGCCCAAGATCGTCCGTGTGAACGAGAAAAACCGGATCGTCGAGACACGCTGATGGCACTCCATAAACTTTCGCTGTGCGAGCTGCAGAAAAAATTCACCGCGGGCGAAGTGAGCGCGACGGAAATCGTGCGCGCCTACTTCCTGCGCATCGGCCAGGTCGAGCCCAAGGTGAAGGCCTATGTGACGCAGGTGAAGGACGCCGCCCTGGCGCAGGCCGACGCCTTGGACCGCAAGCTGAAAGGCTGGCGGAAAACGCAGCCCATGACCGGGATGCCGCTGGCGCTCAAGGACAACATCTGCACCGAGGGCGTGCTGACCACCTGCAGCTCGCGCATGCTGCAACATTTTGTGTCGCCGTACGATGCGACGGTCGTCGCCAAACTGCGCGCGCAAGAATATCTGCTGGTGGGCAAGACCAATCTCGACGAGTTCGCGATGGGCTCGTCCACGGAAAACAGCGCCTTCGGCCCCAGCCGGAATCCCTGGAATCTGCATTGCGTGCCGGGGGGATCCAGCGGCGGCTCAGCGGCGGCGGTGGCGGCGGATGAGTGCGCGGCGGCGCTGGGGTCCGACACCGGCGGCTCCATCCGGCAGCCGGCGGCCTTTTGCGGTGTCGTGGGGCTCAAGCCGACGTATGGGCGCGTGTCGCGCTATGGGCTGGTCGCGTTCGCGTCCTCGCTGGATCAAATCGGCCCGATTACGAAAACCGTGTCCGACGCCGCTTTTCTCCTGGGCGCCATCGCGGGCCACGACCCGATGGATTCCACCTCGGCCGATGTGCCCGTGCCGGATTACATGAAGGCGCTCAGGAAAAAGGATCTCAAAAAGTTGAAGGTCGGCGTGCCGCGGGAGTTTTTTGGGGAGGGGCTCGATCCGGACGTCGAGCAGGCGGTGTGCGCCGCGATCGAGGAGCTGAAGCAGTTGGGCGGCGAGATCAAAGAGATCGAGCTGCCTCGAACCGACGCGGCCGTCGCGGTGTATTACGTATTGGCGACCGCCGAGGCCAGCTCCAATCTCGCCCGGTATGACGGCGTGAAGTTCGGGCTGCGCGCCAAGGAGACGAAGGATCTGCTCGACCTCTACATGAAGACGCGCCAGGAAGGCTTCGGCCCGGAGGTCAAACGGCGCATCATGCTCGGCACCTATGCGTTGAGCTCCGGTTACTATGACGCCTATTACGGCAAGGCCCAGGCGGTGCGCACGTTGATCTGCCAGGATTTCCAGGCGGCGTTCAAAGAAGTCGATCTCATCGTCACGCCGGTGACGCCGACGCCGGCCTTCAAGCTCGGAGAGAAGAGCGAGGATCCGCTGCAGATGTATCTGTCCGACATCTTCACCATCTCCGTGAATCTGGCCGGGCTGCCGGCGATCGCGGTGCCCTGCGGGTTCAGCAAGACGAATCTCCCGATCGGTCTGCAATTGATCGGGCGGGCCTTCGAGGAAGAGACGCTCTTGCGCGCGGCGCATGCCTACGAGCAATCGACGCAGTGGCATCTCAAGAAACCGCTTGTTCGATAAAGCGGGCAAGGGGCAAGAGGCCAGTGGCTAGGGGGAAGAAATGGCTTGCCGATCGCCTTTAGCCTCGTGTCTCTAGCCCGGAGGGAGCTATGATCATTGTGGAGATCGCAGCGATTCTCGGCGCCGTCGCGTTTGCCGTGCTGGTGGGTTATCTCGTGCCGGTGCTCATTCATCTGCGCAGGACCGCCGAAGAATCTGCGCGCCTGGTGGGTACCCTGAACGGCGAGATACCGCAACTCGTGGCCGAGCTGCGCACCATGAGCCGCAACCTGAACGAGCTGGCCGAGCAGGCGCGGGGCGGCGTCGAGCATGCGGCGGTGCTGCTGCACGCGGTCGGCGAGGTCGGCGAATCCGTTCAACAGGTTCACAACGTGGTGCGCGGGTCGGGCGGCTCTCTGCTGAACAATGTGGCAAGTGTGATCGCGGGGTTCAGGGCGGCCGCGCAGGTCGTCCGGGAGCGCCTGAGACATGAAGGAGGGTCACAAAATGGCGGATGATCGAGGATCGGCAGCGGCAGTCCTGTTGGCGTTTGTGAGCGGGGCGGCGCTCGGCGCCGTCGCGGCGTTGCTGTTGGCGCCCCAATCGGGTCGCGAGTCGCGCGAACAGTTGCGCGGCTACGCCCGCCGCGCGGAAGACAATCTGCGCGACATGGCGGGCCGTGCGAAAGAGGCGTGGGAAGGCGTGGTCGACGAAGGCAAGGAGTTCGTCGAGAGCCGCAAGTCCGTCCTGCGCGAGGCGCTGGACGCCGGGCGCGAGGCCATGAAGCGGGAACGTGATCGATTGAAGAGCGAGGCCCCGGGCGACGCATGATCTATGAAGTCGTCATCGGGGTGGAGGTGCACGCGCAACTCCGCACGCAGTCCAAGATGTTTTGCGGTTGCGGGACCACGTTCGGCCTGCCGCCGAATCACCGGACCTGTCCGGTCTGCTTGGGCCTGCCCGGCAGCTTGCCGGTGATCAACCGCACGGCGGTGGAGATGGCCGTGCGCGCCGGGCTGGCGTTGAACTGCACCATCCGCGCCGAGAATCGCTTTGCCAGGAAGAATTATTTCTACCCCGATCTGCCGAAGGGCTATCAGATCTCGCAATACGAGGCGCCGATTTGCGAGCAGGGTTGGCTGGAGATCGCCGCCGGCCACAGTACCAAGCGGATCCGCATCCGGCGCGCGCATCTCGAGGAAGACGCCGGAAAGAATGTCCACGAGACCGGCACGAGCGGCAGCCGGGTGGATTTGAACCGGGCCGGCACGCCGCTCCTGGAGATCGTCACCGAGCCGGATATGCGCTCGGCTGATGAAGTGGTCGCCTATCTCAAAGGGCTGCGCGACATCCTGATGTACCTGGAAGTCTGCGACGGCAACATGGAAGAGGGGAGCTTTCGCTGCGAGCCCAATCTGTCGCTGCGCCCCCTGGGCCAGAAAGAGCTCGGCACGAAAGTCGAGCTGAAGAACATCAACTCCTTCAAGTTCGTGAAGGACGCGATCGAATACGAGATCAAACGTCAGATGCAGGTGCTGAACGAAGGCGGCAAGATCCACCAGGAAACGCGGCTGTGGAACATCGAGCGCGGCGAGACGGCGGTGATGCGAAGCAAGGAAGAGGCGCACGACTACCGCTATTTCCCCGATCCCGACCTCGTGCCGCTGAAGCTGGAGCCCGAATGGGTGGAAGGATTTCGATCTTCGCTGCCCGAGTTGCCGGCGGCGCGGGCCCGCCGATTTGTCAGCGAGTACGCACTTCCGGAATATGACGCGGGTGTGCTGACGGCGTCCAAAGGCCTGGCGGATTATTTCGAGTCCTGTGTGAAGCTGTTTGATCAGCCCAAGACCGTGAGCAACTGGGTCATGGGCGAGCTCACGCGCGAGTTGAACCATTCCGGCACGGATGTGAGCGCCTCCCCTGTGCCGCCCGAACGACTGGTCGCCTTGTTGCGATTGGTCGAGAACGGCACGATCAGCCTGAAAGTCGCGCGGGACATTTTCCCTGAGCTTTACAAAAGCGGGAAGGCCCCCGAGCAAATTGTGCAAGAGAAAGGGCTGACGCAGGTCTCGGATGAAGGCGCGCTGGAGAAGATCATCGAGGAAGTCCTCGCCAAGCATCCGGCGCAAGTCGCGCAGCTCAAGGAAGGCAAACAGCAAGTCCTCGGGTTCCTCGTGGGCCAGGTCATGAAGGCCAGCGGGGGCAAGGCGAATCCGGGCAAGGTGAATGACTTGTTGAAGCGGAAACTAAGATGATGGGCTCAGCAGGCTGAAAGGGGGAGCATGAGCGCGATCAGAGAGATCAAAGGCAGGCAGATCGTCGATTCGCGAGGCAACCCGACGGTGGAAGCGGAAGTGACGCTGGAGAGCGGGGCGGTGGGCCGCGCGGCCGTGCCGTCGGGCGCCTCCACCGGCGAGAAGGAGGCGATTGAGCTGCGCGACGGCGACAAGAAACGCTGGATGGGCAAAGGCGTGTCCAAGGCGGTCGCCAACATCAGCAAGGTCATCGCGCCGGCGCTGCTCGGCAAGGAGGCGTTGGATCAGGCCGGGATCGATCACGCCATGATCGCGCTCGACGGCACGAAAACCAAAGGAAAGCTGGGAGCGAACGCCATCCTCGGCGTGTCGCTCGCGGTGGCCAAGGCGGCCGCGGTGGAAACCGGTCAGCCGCTCTACCGGTATCTGGGCGGGACGAACGCGCGCGTGCTGCCCGTGCCGCTGATGAACATCATCAACGGCGGCGCCCACGCCGACAATCGCCTCGACTTGCAGGAGTTCATGATCATGCCGGTCGGCGCCCCCCGCTTCAGCGAAGCGTTGCGGATGGCGACGGAAGTCTTCCATTCGCTCAAGGCGCTGCTCAAGAAGAAAGGGCTCAATACGGCGGTGGGCGATGAAGGCGGGTTCGCGCCGGATCTGCAGTCCAACGAGGAGGCGCTCAGCCTCATCATGGAGGCGATCGAAGAGGCGGGATGCAGGCCTGGCAAGGACATTGCGCTGGCCTTGGATTGCGCCGCGAGCGAGCTCTATGAGAAGGGCCGCTATGTCCTGGAAGCCGAGAAGAATCCAGAGCGCTCGTCCGAAGAGATGATCAGCTACTACGCCAAGCTGCTGGACCGCTATCCCATTCTCTCGATCGAAGACGGCCTGAGCGAGTTGGATTGGAAAGGCTGGAAGATGCTCACGGAGAAGCTGGGCAAGCGGGTCCAGTTGGTCGGCGACGACATCTTCGTGACCAACGTGGAGATTTTCTCCAAGGGGATTCAAGAGGGGATCGGCAACTCCATCTTGATTAAACTGAACCAAATCGGGACGCTGACGGAAACGTTGGACGCGATCGAGCTGGCGAAGCGGTCCGGCTATACGGCGATCATCTCACACCGCTCGGGGGAAACCGAAGATACGACGATTGCCGACGTGGCGGTGGCGACGAACAGCGGATTGATCAAGACCGGTTCCCTCTCCCGCACCGACCGCGTGGCGAAATACAACCAGTTGCTGCGGATCGAGGAAGTGTTGGGCTCGGCGGCGATCTATCGCGGCCGCGATGCGGTGCCGGGACGATCCTAGCGTGCACACGAGACAATGATCATCAAGCAGAATCGCGGGCGGCAGTGGCTGGACTGGCAGCGGCGGATGGTGAAGACGGCCCAGATCGTGGGCGTCGGCGCCTGTGTCTGGTTGGTGGTCGCGCTCTTCTTCGGTGAGATGGGACTGCCGCGCTATCTCACGATGCGGAGTCATGCGAGCCAACTGGAAGGTGATCTCTCGGCGCTGCGCATGGAGAACGCGTCGCTGCGGAAGGAGATCGCGCGGCTGCAGCACGATCCGGCCATGATCGAGCGATTGGCCCGCGAACGCTTGGGCTATGTGCGAAAAGGGGAAACGGTGTATCAGCTCGCGCCCGATCCCAAGGACCAAGAGCATCAGGACAAACGATGAAGTTCGGAACGGTGGCGATCATAGGACGATCCAACGTGGGGAAATCCACGCTCCTGAATCGCCTGTTGGGTGAGAAAATCGCGATTGTCTCGGACAAGCCGCAGACCACCCGAACCAGGATCTTAGGCGTCGCGCATGTACCCGGCGCGCAGATCGCGTTTCTGGATACGCCGGGCCTGCACAAGCCGCAGCATTTGCTGAATCGCCGGATGGTCAAGACGACGGTGGAAACGCTGGACGAAGCGGATCTGCTGTACGTGTTGATGGAGGCCACGGCGCTGCCGGGTCCCGGTGATTTGTCCGCCGTGTCGTATGTGAAGGAAGCTGTGGCCAAGCGGCCCAGGCCGGTGATGCTGGTCGTCAACAAAATAGACCTGGTCAACAAGCTGAAGCTCTTGCCGGTGCTCGAAGGCTACGCCAAGCTGTTTCCATGGGCCGAAGTCGTACCGGTGTCAGCCCACACCGGCGACAACATCGACCGCCTCGTGCAACTCACCGTGGCGCATCTGCCAGAGGGCGAAGCGGCCTATGACGAAGAGACGGTGACCGATCAGACGATGCGGACGCTGGCGGCGGAAATCATCCGCGAAAAGATTCTCGCCGCCACGGAACAGGAAGTGCCTTATTCCGTTGCCGTGGAGATCGATGAGTTCGTCGAAGAAGGGCGGCTGGCCAGGATCAAGGCTTCCATCCTCGTGGAGCGTGAGACGCAGAAGGGCATCGTGATCGGTAAACAAGGCGAGCGGCTGAAGCAGATCAGCACGCAGGCGCGTCTGGACATGGAACGCCTGTTCAATATGAAAGTGTTCCTGGAAGTCTGGGTGAAGGTGAAGGCAGCCTGGCGCGAAGACGAGCAGGCGCTGGTGTCGTTGGGGTATTGATCGAGGCAGGTAAGGGGCGAGAGGCCAGAGGCTAGAGGCATGATCATCCAGCCCGTCGCCGCGTGCCACTTGCCCCTAGCCTGAGACGAGTCCATGCAGCCGACTGAACGACCGGTGGAAGGGAAACCGCCCGATACGCGGCCGCGCGTCTCGGAAAAGGATGTGCTGCGCGAGACGCTGCGCGATCAAACGGAGCGCGGGCAGACGAAGTCCGACATCGTGCTGCAGTCGGTGCAACGCCTGTTGCGCCGGGGCGCGATCACGAATCTCTCAAAAATGCTGGGGCGCATGCACCCGGCGGACATCGCCAAAGTCATCACGCATCTGTCGTCGCCCAAGGAAAAGCGGGAAGTGTTCGAGCTGGTCCGCGGTGAAGCGAAACGCGGGCAGGTGCTCAGCGAGCTCGACGGCGACAGCATCCAGCAAGTACTGGCCGACCTGCTGCATTCCGACGTGGCCTGGCTGTTGAAGGACCTCGGCCCGGACGACGTCGCCTACATTTTGGGCTTCCTTCCGGAGGAGCGCGGAAAAGAAATCCTGGCGCTCATGAAGACGGAAGATTCTACGGAAGTTGCCGACATCCTGAAGTATCCCAAGGATACGGCCGGCGGCATCATGACGACGGAGTTTTTCTCTCTGCCGGAAGATGCCACGGCGCAGGAAGCGATCCGCCGCCTGCAGCAGGCGACCGACGCCGAGATGGTCTTCTACATTTATGTGACGGATAAGGAAGACCGCCTCGTCGGCGTGCTGTCGCTCCGCCAGCTGCTGACCGTGCCGCCTTCGACGACGCTCAAGAACATCATGACCCGCGACGTCATCAGTGTCTCCGTCGATATGGACCAGGAAGAAGTGGCGCGCCAGGTGGCCAGTTACAACCTGCTCGCGATTCCGGTGGTCGAAAAGGACGGGAAGCTGGTCGGCATCATCACGGTCGACGACGTCGTGGACGTCATCCGCGAGGAAGCGACCGAGGACATGCTCAAGATGGCCGGCGCCATCGAGGAGGACAGTGTCTCGAAATCCTCCAGTCTCGGCGCGGCTAAAGTGCGGCTGCCCTGGTTGTTCACCAATCTGGTGGGCAGCCTGCTGTCCGGCGCCATTCTGTGGTATTTCCGGTTTACCATTCAGGAAGTCGTCGCGATCGTCAGTTTTTTGCCTGTGATCGCCGCCATGGGCGGCAACGTGGGTCTCCAGTCCTCGACGTTGATCATTCGTGGATTGGCGACCGGCGTCGTGGAGTTGACGGACGTGTGGAACGTGTTCTTCCGGGAGGCTAAGATCGGGCTTTTGATGGGCGTGGCCTGCGGCATCATCTTGACGGCGGTCGGATGGGTCTGGCACCAGGGCTTTCTCGGGATGGTCGTCGGAGCGTCACTGATCATCGCCTTCTTCGTCTCAACGAGCATGGCGACGATCATGCCGATCATCCTTAAGCGGATGGGCGTGGATCCGGCGGTGGCCGCAGGCCCTTTCGTCACGACGGCCAACGACATCACCGGCATCACCATCTATCTCACGCTGGCCACGGTATTTCTGGAATATTTGCGGTGACTGCCGATCGGATCGCGCCCCGCCTCAGAGCATCGGTCACAGGAGAGCGACAGGTGTCATGCCGCTGGTAAAGACGACCGCGATCGTGCTGAACAGCCGCAAGTGGGGGGACGCCGACCGCATCGTCACCTTCTACGCGAAGCAGCTGGGGAAGATCCGCGGCGTGGCGCGCGGGGCGCGGCGATTGAAGAGCCGGTTCGGCGCCGCGCTGGAACCCTTCACGCTCTCCCATCTCAATTTATTCGAGAAGCCGGGCGATTCACTGTTCCGGGTATCGCAAGTGGACGTCGTCACCTCGTTTCAGGCGTTGCGGGAGAATCTCGCGTTGATGGCGTCCGCAGCCCGCATGGTGAACGTCGTCGCCGCCGTGACGCCGGAGGGAGATCCGGATGCCAGGCTCTTCGAGACGCTCGAGCAAGGGCTCGCGTCGTTGCCCTCAAGCCGCGATCCGGCCTTCACCGCGTTGTTATTTCAGATCCGTCTGTTGGGCTTGATCGGATTCCGTCCGCAGACGGATCATTGCGCCGCCTGCGGAAAGGCTCAGTTGCTCGGGGAGCCGCACTTTTCGCCGGTCGCCGGCGGGCTGGTCTGCCAACTCTGCGCGGCGCGCCAACGGGCGCGCTGCGTGGTCTTGTCGCCGGGCAGTCTGTCGATGCTTCAGCAGGCGATCCGCTTGGCCCCCGCGCTCGTCACGCGGCTCAAAGCGAGCGGGCAAGTCCGGCACGAGATCGAAGAGGCCGTCGAAGGTTATGTCACGGTCGTGGCTGGAAAGCGACTCCCGTCGACGGATTTCTTTTCTCTCCCGGCGTACGGGTAGCAGCAAGTACGGAAG
Source organism: uncultured Nitrospira sp. (assembly GCA_964642845.1). Classification (GTDB taxonomy): domain Bacteria; phylum Nitrospirota; class Nitrospiria; order Nitrospirales; family Nitrospiraceae; genus Nitrospira_D. Next base: position 18,692 of record CAZXRB010000021.1, on the reverse strand, counting down.
GAGGAGAGCAGCGTGACTGCGGAGGTGCTTGAACCCCGCGATATGGAATGGCTCGACAAAGGCGTGTTGGGCATCCAATGGAGCGACGGGCACAAGGGAGTCTATCCTGTCCGGTATCTTCGCCAGCACTGCCCCTGCGCGGCCTGCGTGGATGAGTGGTCCGGCGCGCGACGGCTCAAGCCGGACGATGTGCCGTTGTTGATTATGGTGAAGGATATCCAACCGGTCGGTCGCTATGCGTTGCAGTTCACATGGAGCGACGGCCATGACACCGGGATCTACGCCTATTCGCTTCTCCGCAAGCTCTGTCAATGCGACACCTGCCAACCGGTCAAACCGGCCGAACCCAAATCCAGGCGGCTCCTGTGATACAGGTGTGGCGCAGCCTCGTCGTGCAGGCTTGTTGCCTCGCGCCGTTGGCGGTTGCCCTCCTGGTCGGCTGCAGTGGGCTTCCGCCACTGAAAGAACAAGAACGGTTGGTACAGGCGAACGATCTTCAACTGGAGCGAGTGACGACGCGGGCCGTCGTCAATGCCTGGGGCAAGCCGCCGCATCACCACAGCGAGTTTACCCACTTCTTCGTCATGCCGGACCGCACGATGATTCCCCGCGCCCGCGTGGCCTCCGGCGAGCCGCCGAAGGGCTGGGATGCCGGCGTCTACGCCGGGAACGGAGTGTTTTTTGCTTATCCAGATCGGGGGTGGTTGCTGGTGTTCCTCGACGACGTGTTGGTCTATCGGGAAGAATTGAAGCCGGATGACATGCAGAAGCTCGTCAAGGCATGGGCATACGAAGACCGCTTCAAGACTCGTCTCGATAGCCCTCCCACCCCATAGCGGTCCCTCTTCTGCAGGAGCGTTCCCGTGAATATTGTGATGGCCGCCTCGGAAGCGGTGCCCTATGCCAAGACCGGCGGCTTAGCTGATGTAGTCGGCGCCTTGCCGCAAGAGTTGGTCAAGCTCGGGCACCAAGTGACTGTCATCCTGCCGTGCTACACCCAGCTCATCAAGGCTCCGCGGCGGCTGGTCACGCCGCTCGGCGTTCGGGCCGACGGCCGGCCGGTTGAAGTGACGCTCGAGGAGGTGGCGCGGTCCGGCGCGTCGGTAGGGTCTGTGCGTGTGCTGCTTGTGCGGCACGATCCATTCTTCGACCGGCCCGGTCTCTATCAAACCGCGGAGGGTGATTTTCCCGATAATCTCGACCGATTCGCTCTCTTCAGCAAGGCCGTGCTGGAAGCCGTCCGATTTCTGGACCAGGCGGGCGAACGGGCCGATCTTCTTCACTTGCATGATTGGCAAACGGCTCTTTGCGCCGTCTACCTCAAGACTGCCGGGTATGACGATGGAGCATGGAAAGACCTCAGGACGCTGTTGACGATCCACAACATCGGATACCAAGGTGTATTCCCTGGGAATCAGTTTCCCAAGACAGGCCTTCCTGCGGCGTTGTTCTCGCCCACCGGTCTCGAATTCTATGGATCGGTGAATCTGCTCAAGGGAGGGATTCTCTTTTCCGACGCGGTGTCTACGGTGAGCCCCACCTATGCGAAGGAAATCCTGACTCCCGCGTTTGGATGTGGATTGGAAGGGGTGTTGGCAACTCGGCAGGGCGGCGTGGCCGGTATCGCGAACGGCATCGATGTTGCCGCTTGGAATCCTGCTACGGACCGGTATCTCAGTGATCACTATTCGGTCTCCGATGTCTCCGGCAAGCGCCTATGCAAGCGCGCGTTACAGCAGGAGCTGGGATTGCCGCAGGCGGAAGTTCCGCTCCTCGGCGCGATCGGACGACTGACGCCGCAAAAGGGTTTCGATCTCTTGCTCGATATTCTCCCCGAGCTCATGACCCTCGATCTCCAAGTTGTGGTCTTGGGGACTGGCGACAAAGAGCTGGAACGGCGACTGAACACAGCGAAATCTCGATACCGGGACCGGTTGGGGTTGTTGCTCGGATTCGATGAAGGGCTTGCGCATCGTATCGAAGCCGGGGCGGACATGGTGGTGATGCCGTCTCGATATGAGCCCTGCGGGCTGACCCAGCTGTACAGCCTCCGCTATGGGACGATCCCCATCGTGAGGCGAACCGGAGGGCTCGCGGATACCGTGGTGCCATTCAAGCCGTCGACGGTGCGGTCCAAGCAGGCGACCGGGTTTCATGTGATCGAGGCCTCCGGGGATGCTCTGCTCACCACCATCCTGCTCGCACTCCACGTGCATCAGAAAAAAGAGACCTGGGCCTCGCTGATGAGCGCGGGAATGAACACGGATGTCTCGTGGACCCACGCCGCTGAGCGCTATGTGGAGTTCTACGAATCGATCCGGAAGGGGACGCGGAGTGGGACCTAACGGGGAATCAAAGAGACATCGACTCCGCGCTCAAGCTCCAGCAGCAAACCGTTGGCTTGGACTCGGTAGTACGATGATTCGTCGCCCTCATGCAGGGCGATGACGGTGGTAAGCAGATGCCGCGCCAAGTCCGGATGGCCTTGATCGAGCGCCAATTGACCGGCGTGGAGCGAGCAGGCCGAGGCCATGGCCCGGACATCCACCGCAAAGCGGCTTTGGGGATTTGTAACGAGTTGCTGAAGCTTAGCGGGTAAGGGCAGCACGAATCCGTCGTGGGAATATCGTGGCTGAGCGGCATGCGCCAGTAAATGGGCATCGCGGGTCGCTTCGCTGACATCTGAGGATACCCTGCACCGCGAGTAGGTGTTCCATAGAGACATGAACCCGGTATTGTCGATTCCTGCCTGCTTCGCCGGCGTGGTTTGACAGCCCGTAACCAGGGCCAAGACGATCGTCAAGCCCCAGAGGACCCCCTCCGTCACAGGCTTCCTGGTTTGTCTTCCAAGAGTCGACATCACGGCTCTTCTCCGTTGCAATCGATAGACCGAAGGGCATGGTCCGTAAGTCGTTGTTATTTAAAATCAGTATCCGGATGATGTGTGGGCTAGACGACGCACTGTTGGGTCTTTGACACAGCTGTGGCGACAACTTAGGAGTTAAAGATCTGAACCAGGATGCCAGTGCGGGTGGTGGCATTGGTTTTTCGCATGATGTGTTTAATATGTTCTTTCACTGTCTGCTCGGTAATCTGGAGCGCATTGGCGATCTCCTTATTGGTCCATCCTTTCGCGAGGTGTTCCACGACCGCCTGTTCGCGATTGGTGAGCTGAAACCGCTCCCGCGCATGTTCCGTATTCAAATTCTGTTTCCGCCCCAATTCCTCCATGGTCACGACCAGTCGGGCATGCTGGATCCCGCCTCGATCTGGTAGGCCAAATCCTCGTAACAGCACGGGTTGATTGGGATCTCCCGTCACTCGCTTGACCTCGAACTGTTCCCAATCTTTGGCTTCCGTCCGGACTTGCAGAGCCTTGATGATTTCGCCGCAGAGCTCCGTGAGCGCGGTGGGGAGCACCCCGTGCGCCGCTCTGGCAGAATTGCCTCCCTGTTCGGCGGCGTTGATTTTTTTCGCCAATTCGGATGCCTGTCTATTCATGTGCAGCAGCTGCATGGACGCGGACAAGACCACAATGCCGGATCCCGCCCGTTGATCGGCCAAGCCGTCGGATTGATCACTCGTATGGATGGTGTCTGTCATGGTGTAAGGCGACGAGGAATGCCGCTTCTTCTCGACAATGAATGTGATTCTGCTAAGGTCTGACGAAAGTGGAAATACTACCTAACCCTTTTGGGGGAGTCAACACCTACCTTCGAGAAATCCGCCTACGTCATCGGTATTGTGAGGCTATCGCATGACCTCTATATTCGCCGCAGGACGAAGATTTTGTAGCCCTTATTCGATGACATGGCCTGTGAAGCAATCACGACGACGGCGGCGGTCTCAGCCGACACGTATCAAAAGGAGACAAGAGCAATGCATTCTTACCGAGGAGGGACTGACGTGGCACAGATGGAGTGGGACTGGCCGATGGCTGACTGTCAGGAGAGTCACAGTGAGCGGATAGCACTGTTACGACCTATTCCATATGAGATGACGAGCCCCGTCGATGGTCCGACCATTTTAGCAAGAGGAGGGAAAGCGTTGTCGCTCAACATCAGCAGCGGAGGAATGCTGGTGTTGATGGATCAGGCGCCAAATGTCGAGCAAGTGCTGAAAGTCTACGTGCCCACACCTATTACCTTGGCTGAAACGCCGACACTGGCGGAAGTGCGTTGGACCAGAAGGGTCCCATTCGGGAAAGCCAATGGCCAAGGGCCTTACTTCGTAGGCCTAAAATTCATGTTCTAGTCAAGGTGCCAAGGGCCTCCTGAAAGGAATATCCACATAATTATGCCGCTACGGGGAGCATGACCATGATGTATTCGCGATTGTTAGTCTTCGCCGCACTCCATGCGATCGTAGCCGGGTACGGGCTTTCCACGGCGCACGCCGAGGGCGCCTCGCCGCAGAATCCTTCTTCTTCCTTACAAGACCCTGGTGCGGACAAATCGTCCCTCATTGTCACTCCCGATTACATCATCGGGCCGGAAGACGTGCTGGAGATCACAGTCTGGAAAAACCAAGATCTTTCAAAGACCGTGCAGGTTCGACCGGACGGCAAACTATCACTGCCCCTGGTCGGCGACGTTTCTGCGGTCGGTCGGAGCGCCGGCCAGCTGACGCAAGACATCGCGGACCGCCTGAAGTCCTATATGGAAAATCCCACCGTGTCGATTGTCGTCCGGGAAGTGAACAGTTACTCCATTTTCGTCCTCGGCGAGGTGGCAAAGCCGGGTAAGTATCCTCTCAAGAGCAAGACGACGCTGCTACAGGCCATCACGCTGGCGCAGGGATTCACGCCCGTGGCAGCCAGGAACAAAATCGTGATCTTCCGTTTAGGGAAAGACGGGGAGGCGCTCACCAAGATCAAAGCCAGCTACGACGACATCGTCCTTCGGGACGGCACCAAGCAGAATATCGAACTGAAGCCCGGCGACCAAATCGTGGTGCCTTCCGAAACCATGGTGGTCCTGCCGACGCGGTAATTCACGTGTGAGCCAGGCTGGTCGAAGCATCGACGGGTGACGACTAAACATCTGGGAGATTCGATTGTGGTTCGACATGGAATCAAGGGAACAATGAATCTGCGCAAAGTGACGGGGTGGTGTCTTGTCGGCGTGCTGCTCTCCGCCTTCACGCTCGGGTGTGCGGAAAATATCAAGTATCCGGTTGACTATTCTCCGCCCACGTCGTTTCTGCTCGGACCGGAGGACGTGTTGGTCGTGACGGTCTGGAAAAATCAAGATCTGTCGCGGGAAGTCGTCATTCGGCCAGACGGCATGATCTCCATGCCCTTGATCGGCGACATCAAAGCCGCCGGCCTCTCGTCCGATGTGCTGGCGAAGCGCATTACCGAGCGACTGACGGAATTCATGTCGAGCCCCACGGTGTCCGTCCAAGTCAAAGAGGTCAACAGCTACTTCATTTACGTGATGGGGGAAGTCTCGAAACCAGGGAAGTATCCGCTGAAATCGTATGCGACGGTGCTCCAGGGGGTTTCATTGGCCGGTGGCTTCACGCCGTTTGCCTCCCGCAACAAAATGGTCGTGGTGCGCAATATCGAAGACGGAGGAGCGGAAAAACGGGAGCTGCGAATACCGGCCGGGTATTCCGATCTGACAAACGGCACCGGCCCGGTCGGCAATTTTGTCCTGAAGTCAGGTGACATCATTGTTGTGCCGTAACGTGTTTGCGCGGTGCTTTTCGTATGGGGCTGGAGCGCTGGCGGCGGCAATGTTGGGCGGCATTCCCAGTGTCATGGCCGACACACTATTTGTTCCGGCGCTATCACTGTCCGGCCGCTATGACAGCAACATTTTCAGCAGCCCGAAGATCCCGGGCCTTAGACAGGATGATTGGGTGAGCACGGTGACGCCGCAATTGAACATCCTGCATCAGGGAAGCTTGGCGCAAGGAACTCTTCAGCTGACGGGAGTGGGCGAGCAGTACCTCCATAATTCCGGCCTGAATTATTTCGGCGGCGGCGCCAACTTGAACCTCAATCTGAGCCGTCTCGTTCAGCGATACAATCCTCGCCTGTCGCTCACCATTTCAAACAGTACGTTATACACACCGCAAGCGCCGTCATTCGCCTCTCCGAGCGCCGATGCCGATCCGAGCATTTTCCTCAGGGGCATCCAAGTCGTGAGGGTCGATACGTTCTCGAACTCGTCGAGTGCGTCCCTCTCCTACGCGTTTAGTCAGCTCACCTCCTTCAGAGTTTCCTATTCCTATTCGGTGATCCGCTTCGGACAACCGTCGGTGAATGCCACCAACAGTGGCGTGGTCAACACAAACGCCCAGGCCGTCAGCGCAGGACCGCAAGTTCAGCTCACAGCTCGCGATAGCGTCTTCATGAGCTATGTCTATCAAAGGAGCGAGTTCATTGGCGGCCAGCTTCCCGGATTTCCCACTAGCTTCCAGACGCATGGCGGGACGGTCGGCTGGTCGCGACTGTGGAGCCAGGAATGGCGGTCCAATATCTTCGGCGGCGTATCAGCCGTCGAAGAAGGGCAGGCGGTATCTCCTGTTGGAACCGCTTCCTCTAATCAAGGCGGCGGAGTGACGCTGGCATACTCGGCCGGGGCCTCGTTGGTGTTCAGCGAGACGTTGGCCGGCAGTGCGGGCGTCGGTGGACCGGGGGTCGGGGGTCTTGCGGTGGGAGGCATCGGTGGAGTCGGTGGATTTAGCGGCCCGGGCGGCGCGTCGATTCCCGGCGGTGGCGCGATGGGCATGCTGGGGGGGGCTAGTAAGATGTTCGCTTTAAATTATTCTGCGGGGGTCTTCCCTGGGTATGTCGCCGGAGGAGTTCCTCTCCTCAGCCACGTCATCAGTGCGTCGCTCTTCCGCAGGCTCGGTCTCTCGTGGGCCGTGGCATGCTCGGCCGATTACGCAAGAAACGACTCGTTGTCGAAGCAGGCAGGCGCTCAAAACCTGAGCTTTACGGGTTATGGAGGAAACGGAGCGGTGAGTTTTTTCGTGACGCCGACGCTGTTTGGTTCACTGACGGCTGATTACCATAAATTCGAGGGGCAAGGGTTGGCGATCAGCGGCGCGGTGGCCGGCGGGCAAACAGAGCTGGAGCGTTTTGTCGGAATGCTCACTCTAACGAAGGTTTGGTACTAAATGCTCAATACCGTGATGTCGGTCAACGATTACCTTCGCGTCATCCGGCGCAGAAAATGGATGATCATCGGGATCGTGCTGGCTGCCTTGGCCATCGGCGGGACTCTCTGTCTCGTTCTTCCCAAGAGCTACAGATCCAATACGCTGATCGTCGTCGAGAATCAGCGAGTGCCGGAAGACTACGTGAAAGGCGTTGTGACCAATGCGCCGCAAGACCGGCTGGCGACGATCCAACAATTGGTGTTGAGTCGTTCGATCCTCGGCCGCGTGATCGAAGAATTCAATCTCCAAGGTCCTGATCAGGATCTCGGCTCCGTGCTGGACGCGATCCGCCGTCGGGTCACGATCACGACGACGCGGGAACACGCCTTCATGCTGTCCTTTGCCCATCAAAACCCTGTGACGGCACAACGGGTCACCGCTCGATTGGCCGAACTGTTCATCGAGCAGAATCTCAAGACCCGGGAGCAACTGGTCGGGGAAGCGAGCGAATTCTTGGCAAACGAGCTCATCGCCGCCCAGAAGGAATTGGAAGTGAAGGAAAAAGCGATCAGCGAATTCAAGTTGAGCCACATGGGCGAGCTGCCCGGCCAAATTGAAGCGAATCTCCGAGCCTTGGACCGCTTGCAGGCCGACATGACGGCGACCCAAGAGACGATTACCCGCCTGAATGATCGGATCGCACAGACGGATAAGACGATCAAGGAGTACGAGTCCGGAGAGCTGTTCACTACTTCAAACGGTGGCTCTGGAAGCCAATCGGTGGCTGCCCTGCGGCCGGCCGACGCACGCACGGCCCGTATCAAGGAGTTGGAACGCACCCTGGCCAACCTCTCGGCTTCGTACAAGGACACCTATCCGGATATTGTTCATTTGAAGCAGGAGATTGCAAAGCTCAAAGCGCAGCCCGTCGAAGATGACGATCCCAAAACCACTCGAGATGAATCTGGGAAACAAGTGGAAAAAAAGCACGTCGATCCCTACCACCGGGATTTGCTGCGGCAGCGCAGTGATATGAAGACGGAACTGGCTTCGATGAAAGAGCGGCAGGAGCGTATCGCCAGGGAAATCCGGCAATACGAGGCGCGCGTGGAACGCACGCCGATGCGCGAGCAGCAGCTGGCCAGTTTGATGCGGGACTACGAAAACATGCAGAGAAACTACCAGGCCCTCCTGGAGCGACGGCTGAACGCCCGCATGGCTGAAAACTTGGAAAAGCGTCAAAAAGGAGAGCAGTTCCGCATCATCGACCAGGCGCATTTGCCGACGTTCCCGGAGAGCCCGGACGTGATGAAAATTATGGCGGTGAGCCTTCTGGTCGGGTGTGGGCTCGGCTTCAGCAGCGCGTTGCTGGTCGAGAACATGCGGTCGGGTTTCCGCCACGGCGAAGAGGTCGAACGGCTGCTCGGGATACCGGTGCTGGCGGAAATTCCGTCGTTTCAAACCGCCTTTGGAACATCGTTTGGCGAGTTGAGCTTCGAACAGAAGACTGCCAAGGCGGGGGCGCACGGCCGGGCTCTGCTGCCCCGTTGGGGGAAAACGACCGGCGACCCCACGAAACCGAGGAAAGACGTGTTTCTGCTCAATCGAACGGCAGGGACGCCGGATCTTCATCTGGTGATGAAGTGGAGGCCGATGTCGGCGGTCGCAGAACAATATCGAGTGGCCGCCACCCGGCTCGCGCTGATGAGCAGCGGCAGGAAGAGCACGGTGATCGTGGTGACCAGCTCGTTGAAAGGCGAGGGGAAGACGTCAACGGCGCTCAACGTCGGCTATGCGATCGCGCACGACTTGGGCAAAAGCACGCTGGTCATCGATTGCGACTTGAAGCAACCGAAGATCCATACGTATGCCGGCCTCAGCGCCGATCCCGGATTGGTGCAGATCCTCCAACAAGAAAGCACGTCGTTCGAGTCGTGCCTCCATCAGTTGGACGAATCACCGCTGTGGATTCTTCCGGCGGGATCCGTGCCTGCCCGGCCGGTCGAGTTGTTCAAGCTCAAACGGCTCACCTCGATGCTCGAGGTGCTGAAAGAGCGCTATGAATACATCATTCTGGATGCGCCGCCCATCTTGCCCTTGGCGGATATGAACGTCTTTGCCGGTATGGCCGACATCCTGGCGATGGTTGTCCGCTCGACGGACACCCCGACCGACGTCGTTCAGAAGGCCCTGAAAAATCTGAAATCCACCAGTCAGGCGGGCATCATTCTGACCGGCATTCAAGCCAACGAAGCACCTTTTTATATGTTGAGCGGATATTATGCAGCCCCAACAAATCCCAAGCGGTGACATGAGAATGGTCGGCGTCGAAGCACCCGTCCAGCCCTCGTCAACCGGATCGACGCTTCTCCAGGGGTTGACGAGACGGCTTCTGATCCTCGGCAACGGGAAACTAGCCGCTCAACTCTTCACCGTTCTTGCGGCCAAGCGAACCAGTCGCGTGCATGTCGTTGGATACGTCGATCGCGAACCTTCATCCAACGGTGGGGGGCTCGGGGCTGAGTGGTTTTTGGGCCCCATCAGTCAGCTGTTTGAAATCGTGGAGCGCCACCATGTTCACACGATCGCGGTCTGCCTGGAAGACCGGCGTGCGGCCTTGCCGGTGCAGACGTTGCTGGACTTTAAGGCGATGGGCAAGGACGTGGTGGACGGAAACCACTTGTACGAGGAAGAGGCGGGGCGTCTTTCGATTGATTCGTTGCGGCCCAGCGCGCTGATCTTTTCGACCGGCTTCAAGAGGCGCGCCCTCACGATGCTGGCGAAACGGATCGTTGACTTGGGTGTGTCCGGCGTCAGTCTCGTGCTCCTCTCTCCGATTTTCCTGCTCATCGGCCTGCTGGTGAAGTTGGATTCACCAGGGCCGGCGTTCTATTGCCAGATGAGAGTGGGGCTTCGGGGCCAACCGTATATGATCTGGAAATTCCGCTCGATGAGTAACGATGCGGAAAAAAGCGGCCCTCGCTGGGCACAGGCCGACGATCCGCGCGTGTCACGGGTGGGCAAGTGGCTGCGGAAGACCAGACTCGATGAGCTGCCGCAGTTCATCAATGTCCTGAAGGGCGATATGAGCTTAGTCGGCCCACGGCCGGAGCGGCCCGTCTTTGTCCAGGAGCTGCGCGCGCAGATCCCCTATTACGACATTCGGCATACCGTGAGGCCCGGCATGACGGGCTGGGCGCAGACCCGGTTTCGGTACGGCGCCTCGGCGGAGGATGCGCACACCAAACTGCAATACGACCTCTACTACGTGAAGAATATGACGCTGGCCTTGGATTTCCGCATTCTCATCGAAACCATCCGCGTGGTGCTGCTCGGAGAGGGGGCGCGATGACAGGAACGCCGGACAAGAAGCCGTCTCGACATTGCCTCTCGTTCGACATTGAGGAACATTTCCAGGTCTCGGCCTTTGAATCACCCATGCGACGCCGGCATTGGGACGGCTTTGAAAGCCGCGTCGAACGGAATACGGACACCATTTTGAGAATTTTGGACGGGAAGCGGTACAAGGCGACCTTCTTTGTGCTCGGCTGGGTCGCCGAACGCAATCCCCAGCTGGTGCGCAAGCTCGTCGCCGAAGGCCATGAAGTGGCCTCCCATGGCTACGGGCACGAATTGATTACCGCGCAAACACCGGGCCTCTTTCGCGAAGATGTCCGCAGAGCCAAGCAGATTATTGAAGATGCGGCCGGGGTGCCGGTGTACGGATATCGAGCGCCGTCTTTCTCGATCACCGCCGAAACGCGATGGGCACTTCCTATTCTCGTGGAGGAAGGCTATCTCTACGATTCGAGCGTGTTCCCGGTCATCCATGATCGCTACGGTATCCCCGGCGCCAATCCCGTCTGTCATCAAATCGATACGGCGTCAGGAGCCTTGTGGGAGTTGCCTCCTTCGACGGTCAGCATCCTCGGAGTGAGGGTTCCCGTAGCCGGTGGCGGCTACTTCAGGGTGTTCCCCTATGCGCTGTTGAGGGTCATGCTCCGAATGGTCGAGGCGGACGGACAGCCCCTGGTGGTGTACCTGCATCCGTGGGAATTGGATCCATCGCAGCCGCGCATGCAGGGACCGCTGTTGTCGCGATTCCGCCATTATTTGAATCTCACCGAGACCGAAGAAAGATTAAAAGCGCTCTTGAACGACTTTGAGTTCGGCCCTCTCCGAGAGAGGGTGCCTGCGCTGGCGCCGTCGAATGCGGTTCGTCCGCCGCTGTGCCAGGTCGTGCCCGGCTGATGAAGCGCAAAGGTCCGTGGTCTTCCCGAGCTGGTCAATCGCCGGCTCTGCATCGAGGTGACGCTCATGACCGCTGACATCGTTGTCGAGCCACGAAGAAAGCTGTTCGACATGGGATTGGCCGAATTATGGGAGCACCGGGAGTTGCTCTATTTCTTTGCCTGGCGCGATATCAAGGCGCGGTATGCCCAAACGGCGTTGGGGATCAGTTGGGCCATTGTCCAACCGTTGGCGACGATGATCATCTTTACCGTGGTGTTCAGCTACTGGGCCAACATGCCGTCAGATGGCGTGCCGTATCCCGCTTTTGCGTATGCCGCGCTCCTGCCGTGGACCCTGCTCGCGAAAAGCCTCGAACGGAGCGGCAACGCCGTGGTGGCGGAATCCAATCTCATCAAGAAGGTGTATTTCCCCAGGCTCATCATTCCCATCGCGGCCACCTTGGCGGGGCTGATGGATTTCATAGTCGCATTTGTCCTTTTGCTGGGAATTATCCTTTGGTATGGCATCATGCCCACGTGGGGAGTCCTGACCATTCCGCTCTTTGTTGCGATGACCGTGCTCGCTTCCCTGTCCGTCAGCCTGTGGCTGTCCGCGCTGAACGCCAAATATCGCGACGTCGCGGGGACCATTCCCCTTCTCACGCAATTATGGATGTATGCGTCTCCAGTCGTGTATCCCCTCAGCCTCGTGCCTCCCCAGTGGCAAGCCCTTTACAGTATGAATCCGATGGTCGGGGTGATCGAGGGATTCCGTTGGGCGTTGCTGGGGAGAGCCATGCCGGACCCTACGGTTCTGATCGTCAGCGGAGGCGTCACGCTGCTGGCGTTCCTCGGCGGCATCGTATTCTTCAAAAGGATGGAAGCCACGTTCAGCGACGTCGTGTAGGCGCACGGACGAGGATATAGATCGCCATGGCGGAACTCTCCATCAGCGTCGAGCATCTTTCCAAGCAGTATCGCTTGGGTGGCTGGATGCCGCAGTATGCCACGTTTGGCGATCGCCTCCAGGCCGGCCTTCGCAGTTTTTTGGCGTTCGAGTGGCTGCGGCGGAAAGCGGCGGCGGGATCTGGCACGTTCTGGGCCTTGGAAGACGTCTCGTTCGAAGTGAAGAGCGGCGAGGTCGTCGGCATCATCGGTCGCAACGGCGCCGGCAAAAGTACCTTACTGAAGATCCTGTCTCGGATTACCTGGCCGACAAGCGGCCGCGCGATCTTGCATGGCCGGGTGGGGAGCTTGTTGGAAGTCGGCACGGGCTTTCATCCGGAACTGACCGGCCGGGATAACGTGTTTCTCAGCGGGGCCTTTCTGGGCATGAAGAAAGCCGAGATCGCCAGGAAGTTCGACGAAATTGTGGCCTTTGCGGAAATCGAGCGTTTCATCGACACGCAGGTCAAGCACTATTCCAGCGGGATGTTCGTGCGGTTGGCGTTCGCGGTGGCGGCGCACCTTGAGCCGGAGATCCTCATTATGGACGAGGTGCTCGCCGTGGGCGACAGCCGGTTCCAACGGAAGTGTCTCAGCAAGATGGAAGATGTTGGGCAGCACGGCAGAACGATCCTCTTTGTCTCGCACAGCATGCCGGCCGTGGCGCGGTTGTGTAAGCGGGTGATCCTGCTCGAGAACGGCAAGCTCCGAATGGACGGGCCATCGCATCAAGTCATCAGCTCCTATATGAGCTCCGACGTCGGTTCGTCGGCGGTGCGGGAGTGGCATGATTCGACCACGGCGCCTCAAGGCGAGGTGGTGCGCTTGCGGGCCGTACGGGCGAGACGGAAAGACGGGACCATCAGCGACGCCATGGACATCCGCGAGCCTATTCGAGTGGAAATGGAATTCGAGGTGAAGGCCGGAGGCCATGTCCTGCAGCCGTTTTTCCGATTCATGAACGAGGAAAACGTGTGCTTATTTTGCGTGCCCGAATCGGACGCCGAATGGCTGCGGCGCCCTCGACCGTCCGGACGGTACGTGACGACGGCTTGGGTGCCGGGCAATCTGTTCGCCGAAGGAAGAGTCTTCGTCGATGTCGCGCTGTGTCTCCTGAATGGCGCGGTCGTGCAATTCATCGAGTCCAATGCCGTGTCGTTTCAGGTCATCGACACGGTGGAGGGGGATTCGGCGCGAGGAGAATGGACGGGCGCCTTGGAAGGCGTGCTCCGCCCGATGCTCAAGTGGTCGACTACGTTTGTGCCGCAGGAAAGTCGGTGCGTCGTCACCGTTGCAAAGGAGCAACAGGCATGAAGGCTGTCATCCTCGCGGGCGGATTGGGCACACGCTTGTCGGAAGAAACGGTCCTGAAACCCAAGCCGATGGTGGAAATCGGCGGGAAGCCGATTTTGTGGCACATTCTGAACATCTATTCCGCGCATGGCATCAGGGAGTTCATCATTGCGCTGGGCTACAAGGGTGAAGTGATCAAGGAGTACTTCCTGAACTTCTATGCGCTCAATAACGATCTGTCCATCGACCTGAGCAACGGAAAAACGACCATCCATGACGGGAAACAACCCAACTGGAGGATTCATCTCGTGGATACCGGCCTTCACACGCAGACCGGAGGGCGGCTCAAACGTCTGGCCGCCTGGCTGCCGGATCACGAGCCGTTCTGCTTTACCTACGGCGACGGTGTCGCAGACATCGATATCCAGGCGACGATTAAGTTTCATGCCTCGCACGGGAAACTGGCCACCGTGACGGCGGCGCAGATTCCCGCCAGGTTCGGCCGAATGACCTTCGATGGTCACAAGGTGACGGCCTTTTCGGAAAAGCCTCAGCATGGGGAAGGAGTCATCAACGGAGGGTTTTTCGTGCTGAACAAGAGGGCCATTGACTATATCGACGGTGATGAGACTGCCTGGGAGCGGGAGCCTTCGGAGAGACTCGCGTCGGAAGGACAGATCATGGCGTATCACCACCCGGGATTTTGGTCCTGCATGGATACGCTGCGGGAGAAGAACTATTTGGAAGAGCTGTGGGCATCCGGAAAGGCCCCGTGGAAGATCTGGAAATAGCGAGAAGGAGGGTGCCCTGTGAGCACGTTGCATAGCGAAGCCCAAGCATGGTTGTCAGGTGATTGGCAACGGGTCGAACAGGACCTGGGGCCGCAGGCGGACGCACTCTATGGATCGCGCGTGCTGGTCACCGGAGCCGCGGGGTTTCTGGGATTCAATTTCCTTCATTTCTTCAGTTACCTGAATCAGACGCGAACCGCCGTGCAACCTCCCATCCACGTCGTCGCCGTGGACAATTACCTTCGCGGCAAGTCCAGATGGATTGTGGAACTGGCTCAAGCCGATCGCCATATTGAATTGCGTGCGAGCGATATCACGCAGCCCTGGCCTTTCAACGATACGACATTTGATTACGTGATTCATGGAGCGTCCGTCGCCAGCCCCACCTTCTATCGGCAGTTTCCGCTGGAGACCTTGGATGCCAATGTCACCGGCCTCAGGAACATGCTCAACCTCGCGCGCCTGGCGTCGGTGAAGAGCATGGTCTTTTTCAGTTCCAGTGAAATCTACGGAGATCCGCCGGCGCACGAAATTCCGACGAAGGAGACCTATCGCGGGAATGTCGCCTGCACGGGACCGCGCGCCTGCTATGACGAATCGAAGCGATTGGGAGAAACGCTCTGTTACATCTATGCGCAAAAGTATCGTGTGCCGGTGAAGATCATTCGCCCGTTCAACAACTACGGGCCGGGGCTGCGCCTGGCGGATCGGCGGGTCTTGCCCGATTTCTGTGCCGATGCGTTGGCTGATCGGGACATCGTGCTCTATTCGGACGGCAAAGCCACCAGGACCTTTTGTTATTCATCTGATGCCCTCACCGGCTACCTGCTCGTCTTGCTGTCGAAGCACGAAGGAGAAGCGTTCAATATCGGATCACAGGCTCCTGAGGTATCGATGTATGAGCTCGCGACGATGGTCTCACAGGTCGCCGGCGGCAGCCGGAGCGTCGTCTGCAGGCAAAGCCACGACAAAGACTATCTGACGGACAACCCGCAGCGACGCTGTCCCGACTTGTCCAAGGCGAAAGCTCTGCTGGGGTACGAGCCGAAAGTGGATCTCCGAACCGGAATCAGCCGTTTGATCGGATGGTACAAGACATTTCTTCCACTGGAAGAAGTCGTGAAGTAATACGCGAGGGTTGCTCATGAGGATATCCGTCATAGGAACCGGGTACGTCGGGCTGGTGTCGGGTACGTGTCTGGCTGACGTAGGGCACCGCGTGACCTGCGTGGATATCAGACCGGACGTGGTGGACAAGATCAATCAGGGCGTGCCGCCCATCCACGAAAAGGATTTGGACCGGCTCTTGGAGAAGGTCGTCGGCAACGGATCCTTGATGGCTACGACCAACCTCGCCTCTTCGGTCCGTGATTCCGACGTGACGCTCATTTGCGTGGGAACGCCGACGGTGGGGTCTGAAGCGGACCTGTCCCAGATCATCTCCGCCGCGCAGTCGGTCGGCAAAGTGCTCGCGGATAAGAACGCGTACCATGTGGTGGCCGTCAAGAGCACGGTTCTTCCAGGGACCACGGAAGGGATTGTTCGCAGGACGATCGAGCAAACAAGCGGAAAGCCTCTTAAGAACGGCTGGGGGCTCTGCATGAATCCTGAGTTCCTGCGGGAGGGGCGGGCACTGGAAGATTTTCACTGTCCGGACCGTATCGTGATCGGAGCCTCCGACGAGCAAGCGGCTGCGCTTATGCTGCGCATCTATGAGCCGTATGATTGTCCCAAAGTGGTCACGTCTCCCAAGACGGCGGAGATGATCAAGTATGTCGCCAACTCTCTCCTGGCCACGCTCATTTCCTTCTCCAACGAGATCGGCAATCTGTGCTCGGCGATCCCGGGGATCGACGCGCGTGAAGTCTGGCGGGGCGTGCACCTGGACCGACGATTCTCGCCTGTGAAGGCCGACCGCGAGCATCCCCCCGGGGTGGTGGAATATCTGTGGCATGGATTGGGATTCGGCGGGAGTTGTTTCCCGAAAGACGTGGCCGCGCTTCAGGGCTTTGGGCACAAGCTCGGAACACCCACCGCAATCTTGGATGCCGTGCTGAACGTCAATCGCCTGCAGCCGATGAGAATCGTGTCGCTTCTGGAACAGGAGATGGCACTGGGGGGTCGTACGATCGCCATCCTCGGTCTGGCGTTCAAACCGGGAACGGATGATCTCCGACATTCGCCCGCGATCCCGGTCGTCGAAGCCTTGATGGAACGTGGTGCGCACGTCGTGGTGCATGATCCCATCGCCATGCCCGGGGCGAAACACGATCCGGTCCTCCGGCACGCCACCTTCGCTGTCGATTGGCAAAGCGCCGTGAAAGGGGCCGATGCCTGTTGCCTGATTACCAGCTGGCCCGAATACCGAGAAATCCAACCGGCTGATTTTTCCTCGTACATGAACAGGCCGCTGGTGATCGATGGACGGGGCCTCTTTGATCCGGTTGCGCTTGCGAAGGCGGGGGTGAAGTGGAAGGGGATCGGCTATACGCCGGAAGCCGCTGGTGTAGCGGCCGAATAGAGAGAAGGAGACCCTCATGAACATCGGAGCATGCCGTTTTTGCGGCCGGCCGTTACAGCATACGTTCGCCGATCTGGGCATGTCTCCCCTCGCGAACAGCTATCTCAAGCCGGCGCAGCTGAATCAGGTCGAACGGTTCTATCCCCTCCATGCGCTCGTGTGCGAGGGATGCTTCCTGGTGCAGTTGCAGGAATTCGAGAGCCCGGAAGCCATATTCGGCGACTACGCGTACTTCTCTTCCTTTTCAGACGGTTTTCTGCGGCATGCCAAGGCCTACGTGGAGATGGCGGTCGACCGATTTCGATTGAATAGCAAGAGTCAGGTGGTGGAAATCGCAAGCAATGACGGGTATCTCCTGCAGTATTTCGTCGAGAAGGGAATCCCGGTTCTTGGCGTCGAACCCGCCGCCAATGTGGCTGAAGCCGCGATGAAACGCGGTATTCCGAGTCTCGTCAAATTTTTTGGCACGCGTACCGCGCGTGACATGGCACAGGAGGGCCGGCAGGCCGATCTGCTGATCGGCAATAACGTGCTGGCCCATGTCCCGAATTTGAACGATTTTGTGGCTGGCATCAAGATTGTGTTGAAGCCCGAAGGGGTCGTGACGATGGAGTTCCCCCATCTGGTGCGGCTCATGGAAGACGGGCTGTTCGATACGATCTACCATGAACACTTCTCCTATTTTTCCTTTCTCACCGTCGAACAGGTGTTTGCGAAACATGGATTGGTGCTGTTCGACGTCGAAGAAGTCCAGACGCATGGCGGTTCCCTGCGCATCTACGGACGGCACGTCGAGCACGGCGCGCGTGTCGTCAGTCCGCGCGTGACGGCGATGAGAGAGAGGGAGACGGAACTGAAGCTCGACCGATTGGAGCCGTATCTTTCTTTCTCGGAGCGAGTGACGCGGGTGAAGCGTAATCTGCTCAGATTTTTGATTGAGGCGAAGGACTCGAACAAGGCGATTGCGGCCTATGGAGCTCCCGCCAAGGGCAATACGCTGCTGAACTATTGCGGTGTTCGAACGGACTTCATCGACTATACGATGGATCGCAGCCCGCACAAGCAGGGACAGTATCTTCCGGGCAGCCATATCCCGATTCTCTCGCCCGACGCGGCAAGGGATACCAAGCCGGATTATCTGCTCATTCTCGCGTGGAATCTCAAAGACGAAATCATGGAGCAGATGGCGTTCATACGAGAATGGGGGGGGCGCTTTGTCGTCCCGCTGCCCGACGTAACGGTCTATTAGGCGGCAACGGGGACCGGGATGGATATCCAGAATACCGGGTGCGGCGGCCGGGTAGGAGAATCGCCGGCCGAGGTGGGCCGGATCCTACAGGACTTCATAGCAACGCTGTTCCCGATCTGCCGCAGTATCACGGGAAACGGCGTGCGCGAGACGCTGGCGCATGTGAAGAAGCAGATTCCGCTGGAAATTCACGAGGTGCCGAGCGGCACGCAAGTTTTCGACTGGTCCGTTCCCTTGGAATGGAACATCACCGACGCCTTCATCAAAGATCGCCGCGGCGAGCGACTCGTGGATTTCCGGCAATGTAATCTCCATGTGGTCAACTACAGCCTACCGGTCCACAAGAAAATGACACTTGCCGAGTTGAAGCCCCATCTTTACTCGCTTCCCGATCATCCCTCATGGATTCCCTACCGGACATCGTACTACCGGGAAAATTGGGGGTTCTGTCTCTCCCACAAGCAGCTGTCCGAATTGCCGGAAGGGGAGGAATTGGAAGTCTGCATTGAATCCACCCTGTCTCCCGGCTCGCTGACGTACGGTGAGTG
>CAZXRB010000020.1:0-48697 GCA_964642845.1 uncultured Nitrospira sp. | reverse complement strand
ATCGCTGAGCCGCGTCGCGAGACCGGCGCGCGGAGCCCGGGGACTGACACCCTTCTCCGCGTCCGCGCGTGGTGTCTGTCCCCGTTCCGAACCGGGACAGCCCGTTCCGAACCGGGACAGGCTCCGTCGGAGACGACGGAGCCTGTCCCCACAAGTACGTTCCGAGGGGCGAGCCCGCCGGGCTAAGGCGACGTCGTGGCGCGGTCGTCCTCGGAACCTTCGGGGCTCATGTGGCGGATGATTTTCCCTTCGACCATGTAGACGACCAGTTCCGCCACGTTCGTCGCATGATCGGCGATCCGTTCAAAATACTTGCCGATGAACGTGAGCCGGATCGCCCGCGTGATCGTGCGGGGATCTTCCAGCATGAAGGACACGAGTTCCCGGAACAACTGCTCGGTGAGATCGTCCACGAAATCGTCGTCCCGGCACACCTTGCGCGCCAAGGCGGCGTCTCGCTCCACGAAGGCGTCGAGCGCCTCCTTCACCATGCGGATGGTCCAGTTGGCCATCCGGGGGATGTCGATGTAGGGTTTCAGCTGCGGTTCCTTGTTCAGCTCGATGGCGCGTTCCGCGATGTTTTCCGCCAGATCGCTCATGCGTTCCAATTCGGTGGAGATCTTCATTGCCGTCGTGATGAAGCGCAGATCGCCCGCCGTCGGCTGGTGCAGCGCCAGCAGCCGAAGGCAGGTCTCATCGATCTCGACGTCGAGCTTGTTGACGCTGAGGTCGTTCTCGACCACGCGGATCGCGAGATCGGAGTTGCGCTCGGTCAGCGCCTGAAGCGCATCCTGCACCTGCGACTCGACCGAGCCGCCCATGAGCAGGATCTTCTCCCGGAGGTCTTTGAGTTCCGCGTCGAGGTGCCGTTCCATCCTGCCTCCTCCGTTACCCGAAGCGGCCAGTGACATACTCTTCGGTCAGTTTCTGGGACGGGTTGGTAAAGATCGTGCTTGTCCGGTCGAATTCCACCAGCGCGCCCAGGAACATGAACGCCGTGTAATCCGACACGCGCGCGGCCTGCTGCATGTTGTGCGTCACGATGACGATCGTGACTTTCTGTTTCAGGCTGGTCATCAACTCCTCGATCTTCGCCGTGGCGATGGGATCCAGAGCCGACGTCGGCTCATCGAACAGCATCATCTCGGGACTTGTCGCCAAGGCGCGGGCGATGCAGAGCCGCTGCTGCTGGCCGCCCGACAAGGCGGCCGCGGGGCCGTGGAGCCGGTCTTTCACCTCGTCCCACAACGCGGCGTCCTGCAACGCCTGGGCGATGCGTTCTTCCAGAACGGCACGATCCGTGACGCCCCTGATCTTGAGCCCATAGGCCACGTTCTCGACCACGGACTTGGGAAAAGGATTCGGTTTTTGGAAGACCATGCCGATCCGCATCCGGATCGCAATCGGATCGACGCTCGGAGCCAGCACGTCCAGCTTGTCCGGATACATCGTGACATGGCCCGCGTAGCGCGCGTTCGATTGCAAGTCGTGCATCCGGTTCAAGCAACGCAAAAACGTGGTCTTCCCGCACCCGCTGGGCCCGATCAGCGCGGTCACGCGCCGCTCGGCGATCGCGACCGTCAGTGACTTCAGCACCTGCGTCTGTCCGAACCAGAAACTCAGATCCTGGACGTCGGCTTTGATCGCGGGACTCGAAGGAGAGCCTATCATACACCACTCACCAGTGAATCCGACGGCGCGACCGGAACCGGACATAGAAGGCCAGGCCGTTCATCGCGAGGGTCACGGCCATCAGGATGAGACCGGCGGCCGCCGCGTTGAGATGAAACGCCGGTTGCGGCCGGGACACCCAATTGAAGATTTGCATCGGCAGCACCGTGAACGGATCGAACAGCCACCGCACCGACAAGAACGGCGGATCGGCGGTCACCGGCGGCGCCGGCAGGAATGCGATGAACGAGAGGGCGCCGATCGTGATCAACGGCGCCGTCTCGCCGATGGCCCGGGACAGCGCGATGATGACGCCGGTCAAGATGCCGCCCATGGAGTACGGCAGCACATGGTCGCGGATCGTCTGCCATTGGGTCGCGCCGAGCGCGTAGGCCGCTTCGCGCATGGCACCCGGCACAGTGCGGATCGCTTCCCGCGCGGCGATGATCACGACGGGGAGGCACAGCAGGGCCAGAGTCAGCCCGGCGGTCAGGATGCTGTGGCCCAGCTGCAACTGATAGACGAAGAGTCCCAGCGCCATCAGGCCGTACACGATGGACGGCACGCCGGCCAGATTGGCAATATTGATTTCAATGAGCGCCGTCAGCCGGTTCTTCGGCGCATACTCTTCGAGATAGACGGCCGCCGCGATCCCGAGCGGCACGGCGGTCACGGCGGTCACCAGCATGACGAGCACCGTGCCGACGCAGGCCGGCAAGATCCCCGCTTGGCTGGGAACCCGCGAGGGATAGGAGGAGAGAAACTGCCAATCGAGCCGCCGTCCTCCTTCCCACACCAGCGCCCCGAGCAGGAACAGGAGTATGATGAGGGCACCGGCCATGGCGCCGAGACCGGCCCATCGAAACAGCCGGTCCATCAGCTGATTGCGTGCGATGCGCCGGGCAAGATCGTGTCGCACCCGTCCCCTCAATACTTCCGGTGATACCGCGTCCGCAGCAGGTACCCCCCGATGTTGAAGACGAACGTCAGGAGAAACAGCGTGAGGCCGGCCGCGAAGATGGTCTGGTAGCCGATACTCCCGTGCGGCAGATCGCCCAGACTCACTTGCACGATATAGGCCGTCACGGTGGCGGCCGGCTCGAGCGGATTCCAGGTGAGCGTCGGTTGCATCCCCGCGGCGATGGCCACCACCATGGTTTCCCCGATAGCGCGAGAGATGCCCAGCACATAGGCCGCCGCGAGGCCCGACACCGCGGAGGGCACGACCACGCCGAGCGCCGTCTGCATCCTGGTGGCCCCCAACGCGAACGAGCCTTCGCGGATGTGGGCGGGCACGGCATGCAGCGCATCTTCGGCGACCGAGGTGATATAGGGAATGATCATCACGCCGATCACCAACCCCGCGCTCAACATGTTGAAACCCGGCAGGTCGGGCCAGAGGCGCTGCAACAGCGGCGTGACGATCAGCAGGGCGAAATAGCCGAAGATGACGGTCGGCACGGACGTGAGCAACTCCAGGAACGGCTTCACCGTCTCCCGAACCCCTGCGGAGGCATACTCGCTCAGGTAGAGCGCCGTCATCGTGCCGAGCGGCAACGCCGCCGCCAGCGCGACCGCCGTCGTCGTGAACGTGCCGGCCAACAGCGGGAGAATGCCGTAATGCGCGTCGGCGAACAGCGGCGTCCACTGGGTGTCCGTCAGGAACTCGCGCACCGGGACGCTGCGGAAAAAGACGGCCGATTCATACAGCAGCACGCCGACGATCCCCAGCGTGATCCCGATGGAGGACAGCGCGGCGACGAGCAGCGCCGCTTCGATGACGCGTTCGCCGGGCCGGCGTCTCACCGAGGCGGACGCCCGCGTCTCGATATGCTGCACTGTGCTCATAGGTTTCCTACAGCACCGGCTCGAACCGGACGATGTCAATCAACGGGGTGCCGGCAGCCGGTTTGGCGGCGAAGACGGTCCCCACGCGCCCCGCGCGGAACCGCTCGGTCGCCAGGCGATAGACCTCCGGGGCCAGCGGGACAAAGCCCACTTCGCCAGCCAATCGGCCGGCCGCAGCGAGATACGCTTCCACGAATTGCTTCATTTCGGGACGCGCCGCCGAGCGCTCGTTGACATAGAGGAACAAGGGGCGTGCGAGCGGGGCGTAGGCGCCGCTCTCCACCGTCTCGCGGGAGGGCACACGGGGTCCGCGTCCCGCGTCGATCGGGACGGCTCTGAGCCGGTGCCGATTGTTTTCGTAGTAGCCGTACGGAATGTAGCCCAAGGCGAACCGGTCTCGCGTGATGCCCTGCACGAGCGTATTGTCGTCCTCGCTGGCCGTGTAGTCGCCGCGGCTCGCTTTCGCCCGCCCGACGACGACCTCGGTGAAGTAATCGAAGGTGCCGGAGTCGGAGCCAGCGCCGAAGAGCTTGAACGGCGCGTCCGGCCATCCCGGCCGGATCTGATTCCAGCGCGTCACCACGCGCTGCGCGGACGGCTCCCATATCCGCTTGAGCTCCTCCAGCGTCAGCGAATCCACCCACGTATTCTCCGGACTCACCACGATCGTCATCGCGTCGTAGGCAATGGGCAGCTCATGATAGGCGACGCCGTGCCGGCGGCACATGTCACGCTCGGCCGGCGTGATCGGCCGGGACGCATCCTGAATATCCGTTTCGCCGCGGCAGAATTTCTTGAATCCGCCGCCGGTGCCGGAAATACCCACCGTCACCCGGATGCGCCCCTGCCGGGCCAATTGAAAGTCTTCCGCCGCTGCCTCCGTGATCGGGAACACCGTGCTGGACCCATCGATCACGATCACCGGCGTTCGCTCCCCTGCGGTCGAAGCGGCGACCACCCAGGCGACGTAGAGCGCCGCCAGGAGGACGGCGGCGGGCTTCCAGAGTGTCGCGATGGAAGTCATGATGGCAGCCAGGAAGATCGTGGAAATGTATTAGTACTGCGCGTGTGTTACGAACACACGACGACTCGGTTAACTGAGTGTTAAGTCGCGTCAAGCGGATGAGGAGAACCCCTTGTTCCCTCCGCGGCCGCGTCCCAGGCGGCGGAGGAACAGGGCTGAGGAGTCACAGGGCGATTCTCGCCCGCTCGCTCCATCGGGCCGGCCTCATGATCGACCCAATGGCCAGCACGCCGACGATCAAGAGGAAGAAGAGAACCGCGATCAGCAACACCAGCGCGCTGCGCAGCTCCGCCATCATGATGCCGCACCTCCCTCGTCGGTTTCTAGCCGGCCCTCAACTTGTACCCCACGCCGCGGACCGTCACGATGAGCGCGGGCCGGCTCGGATTCTGCTCGAGTTTGTGGCGCAGGGCATGAATGTGGACGTCAAGGGCGTGCGCTTCCAGCGCATAGCCCTCCCCCCACACGCGATTCAACATGTCCTCGCGCGAAAAGACCCGGCCGGGGGCGGCGAGGAAGCACCGCAGGATGGCAAACTCCTTGGATGTCAGGGTAACGACCCTTCCATGAACGGTGACTTCATGCCGGTCCAGATCCATGCGCAAGGGCCCCGCGGTCAGCACGGCTTGGGGTTGGCGTTGATTCTGCCGCCGCCGGAGCAGCGCCCTCACTCGCGCCACGATTTGCCGCGGTGTTTGGCCGGATATGACGTCGTCGGCCCCCGCCTCCAAGTCGTCGACGTATTGATCCTCCGTGCAGCCGCCGCTCATCGGCCACACCGACACGAACAGCGGATCGGAGGGCCAATGGGAGCGCACCGCGTCCAGACCACAATGCGGGCGATCCAAGAGCACGACTGCCGGCCCCGCGCCGCCTTCTGCCTTGACAACCTCGCCAAGACTCTCCGCGACCTGTAGACGATAGCCGGCCCGTTCCAAGGCTCTTCGCAATTCATCAACAGCTTCGCTGCGGCTGGTCAGAATGAGAATGAATTCCCGATCCCTTGGCACACTCGCGACCTGCTTGTGAGAGACGCCAGGTGCTGTAAGGCGGATTGAGGGACGGGACGATTAGACGGGGGTTAACTTTCAGTTAACTTGTGACCGGCCGGGTCCGTGCTCATGATCCGGATATTCAGGCCGCGGCCTTCCGCAGCCGTTGTCGCGGCTCGATTCGCTGCCGGCGCGCCTGCTCATCGTACGTCCGCTGCAGGCTCATCCAGTATTCGGGGGTCGTCCGGCACACGACTCCCAGCCGAGCCGCCGCCGAAGCCGAGATGCCGCGGTGTCCGCGCAGCAGTTCCCTGAGGTGCCGGCGCGGCACATGCATCATGCGCGAGAGCACGGCCACCGTCAAAGGCGGCCACGCCGGCTTCATATACACCTCCAGCAGCACGGCGCCCGGGTGAATCGTCTTCGTGGTTCCAAGCCGCATGGCTCGCTCCTTTCCGAGTACCTGCGACCTAGCACAAGCCGTCGCGCTTCCCTACAAGGAAAACCCCCGGTCTCGGAGCGAACGCGCGCAATTAACGCGAATTTTACCTCGCGATAGCGTGGCCGTAACGCGGCTTTCGTAGACTCGTGCTATAGAATTCAATGGGTGTATTTGTTCAACCCTAGAAGGAGTGACCATGAAGGACGCTCGTCCTTACCTGCATGTGCTGGACGGCCGCTTGCGCGTCAAAGTGCCGGAAGTCAAGCGCTCCGAGCAGAACGCCTTGCGTGTCCAGCAAGTGTTGGACTCACTGCAAGGAGTCATTCGCGTCACGGCAAATCCCACGACCGGCAACGTGCTGGTGCTGTTCCATTCCCATATCATCACCCACGCGGAAATTCTGTTCGCCTTGCGGGAAGCCGGATTTCTTCGCCAGCCGATCCCGGAACGGGCCGCATCCTTCCACATCAGCGACCACGTGGTGACGACCGTTTCTCATGCCATTGCCCGTTCCGTCACCGAAGCCTTGATGGAGCGCGCGCTCTTGGCTCTGCTCTGAGAGCCGGCTCCGTTGCTCCACAGAGGACGCAGCGCATTGCCCGTCGCCACGATGGCCGAGCCGTTGCTCAGTAACGTGGCCGCGCCGGGGCCGAGAATCCCCGCGCAGGCGAGCGCCAGCGCCACGGTATTCGGCACCGCAATGATGTTCCAGTTCTCCTGAATCAAGTCCACCGCGTCTCTCGCCAATCCGATCGCCGTGGGGATATGGCGCAAATCGTCGTGTAACAGCACCACCTGCGCGGTCTCCTGGGCCACATCCGCTCCTCCCTTGACGGCGATCCCGATATCCGCATGTGCGAGCGCCGGCGAATCGTTGATGCCGTCTCCGATGAAGGCGACCCGGTAGCCTCGCCGCTGGAGCTCCTTCACTTCCTCCAGTTTCCGCTCGGGCAACACCTCGGCGGCGTAACGGGCAATCCCCACCTGCTTGGCCACGTGGCAGGCGACGTCCCGATGATCCCCGGTGAGCATGACGATCTCCTTGATCCCGCTGTCCCTCAGCGCTTGCACCACCCCGGCCGCTTCCGGCCGCAGCTGATCGGCGTAGCCGATGAGGCCGATGAGTGCCTGGTCCACCGCCACGCAGACCGGAGAAACGGCCTCTTTCCCGAACGCGGCCAAGTCGCGCTCGGCAGCGGCGGGAACGTCGATTCCCAGTTTATCCATGTACCGTGCGCAGCCGACATGAACCATGTAGCCGTTCACCCGAGACGTGACGCCGAGCCCGATCGCATACTGGGAAGATTGGCGTGAAGGAATGGGCAGCTTGGCGGCGGTCGCGGCTCGGACAATGGCTTGCGCCACCGGATGACTCAACCGTTGCTCGGCAGCCGCCGCCAACGCCAGCACCTTGTCTCGCCCGGAAGCGCCGTACGCCCGCACATCTATGACTTCTGGTCGGCCCGTCGTCAACGTCCCTGTTTTGTCGAAGACCACCGCATCCACTCCCGCAAGTTGCTCGAGCGCGCGACCGCCCTTGAACAAAATACCTTGGCGCACGGCTTTGGTCATCGTCGCCAGCACGGCGGTGGGGGCCGCGATACGAATGCCCGTGCCGTAGTCGATGACGAGGACCGATGCGGCTCCGCTGGCACCGCCGGCGAGCAGACCCCGAACCCCGGCGCCCATGAAACTGTACGGCACCAGATCATTGGCCCAACGCTCGGCATAGTTTTGGATTGCCGTTTCATGGGCCGGGGCCGCTTCCACGAGCCTTACGATCTTGGCCGCCTCCGTCTGGTCGCCCACCTTCGCGGTTCGCACGTACAATTTGCCATCCTGGACGACGGTCGCGGCGTACACGCCGGTGCCCGGTTCCTTCTCCACCGGCAGCGATTCTCCGGTCAGGGTCCGCTGATCGACCGCAGCCTTTCCCGACAGCACGACGCCATCCACCGGAATCCGCTCGCCCGGATACACGATCACCGTATCACCGACGGCGATCTTCGACACCGGAACCCGGATCTTGCGGCGCCCCTTGACCACCCACGCGGAGGACTCTCGATAAGCCAGCACCGATTCCACGGCCGCCTTGGCCTGACTCACTGTCGCGTCTCGAATGTAATCGCCGAGATTGATGAGCCACACCATGAAGGTCGCCATGCTGAATTGGCCTTGGACCCCCAACAGGGCGGTCGCCGAGGCATCGAGCACATCGACGGTCAATCGGCCCTCTTGGGCGACCGCGGCATAGGCGCGCTTCAGCATCGGCAGCGCGCTACCGGCTAACAGCAGCGGCAGGAGAAGGGGGGCCAACGGCTCGCACAGCAATCCCAGGGCGACGCCCGCCGACGACAGCGACAGTTCGAACCACGACGAGTCCCCGTTCATGGACGTGTGTTTGGGAACCGGCAGCCGCTCGATGTCCCGCCGGCTCAGGGCGTTGATTCGGCGGCACAACCGCTCGGGCGTCCATGCGCGCGGCTCGTAAGAGAGCGTGATGCTGGCGCAGTCGGCATTGGCCTGACACTGCCGGATTCCCTCAAGGCTCGCCAACCAGGCCGAGGCTGCCTGCGCCAAGTCCGGCTTGTCCTTGATCCACGGCACCCGCAACCGCACCCGGCCCGGCGAACCATGAACGATGCTGGTAGAGGGGACGGCGATGGAGCGCGGCGTGATCGACGTCTCTTCCTTCACCATCGGGTCAACGAGCGGAAGGCGGGCGGTTGAGCATGAAGTAGGTGCTGAACGCGAACCAGAAATAGTCATGCCAGGACGGAAACACTGTTTTCTCGGATACCATGAGACTCCGGACGCCGAGGGCGGCCAGCAGGAGCGGAAGAACTATCCCCAAATCAACGCCGACCGCTTGCCGGACCGCGGCATTCACGTCCCTCATAGCCGACTCGAATTCCCCGGCAAGCGATTCCTCCGTCTGCTTCACGCCGTTACCGTGATGGGACATGAGGCGGCGTAGTTCGCTCGGGTCCAAGTCGTTCAAGGAAATGCCCAATACCTGCGCGACGGAGAAGGGCAGTTCCATAGATTGCAGAGCCGACTCGTCATAGGTAAGCAGAAGACTGCCGGTGAGCGGGTTTGCATCGGCGGTATGGACGCCGGTCAGGGCACGAAGCCGGGCTTCGATATCCCTGGCCCGGTCAGGATTGCCTCTGATGTCGTCCACTTTCAACCGAATCCGTCCGGCCGACGCGTGAACTAACCGCACACCCCTCGCTTGCACGGTCGCGTGCCCCTGTGTCGCCATCACGTGATTCTCAAAATGATCGAACTTATTCGGTGGGGCGCGCGCGCCGGCGACGAGACCGCCCTGACGCTGCCACGTACTCTTCGTCGCCCCCGTTCACCCCGTGCTTGGGGCTGTGGGCCATCTCGGCTCTGGTTTCAGCCACCAGATCGTTCAACTGCTCGCCCGCTTCGGCGAGGCCCTCTCTCGCCGCATCGTAGAGCGTGAGCCCGCCTCTCACAACCGCTTTGGCCAGGGGGCGCAAACCGGATGCGACCGCCGGAATCACGCTCGGAGCAACCATCGCCACGCCGATGCCGATCAGAACCGTCGAGATGGGGCCTTTTGTGATGTCCTCGAGCAATGCCATGATCCCCTCCTGGTGAATTGCCGAGGATGCAACCTATAGAGGATCGCGATGAACCGGGCACTAGGAAGAACCCTAGCTGATGGAAAATTGATGGAATCTTAATAATCCATCAGAAGAGTTACGCCGCTCTTGTACGCTAAGACCCAGTGACCGGCTGTCCGGTTTGACAGGATGAGGATCAGGAGGCCGAGCAACAGACCGATTCCGGCGAGCGGGCGCGGAAAAGGAGCGGGAAGCGGTCCCCACATGAGTCGGGTGTTATGTGCGGCTCTACCCTTGGCGATTTTGCGGCACCAATGGCAGGGCGAGCGCAAACTGCAAATGATCCTCAGCGGGATACTCGACGGCGCGACCTCGATACTCCCATCAACGTCTCCGTCGCGGCGGCGGACCACCGATGTCAGGATGACAAATTTACCGAGCAGTAACCGCGCTCTGACGCAGAAGCAACATGCCGTGACTATGCTTTCCACAATCATTGAGGGCAAACGAGGAGGACTGGGATAATCATCGTGGGACCATTGATGAAACGTGATCTGATTACCGTGGAAGCCGGCACATCCGTCAGCGTGGCGGCGAAGCTGGTACGGGACCTCCTTCGTCCCGTCTCGGTCGACGACCTGTAATCCCGAGACGGAGGCCCCTTCCATCGGTCTTTTCTACGAAGCGGTCAGCCGCCCCGCCGGTGATGCGGAGAGCGGGCAGTCTTTCTCTCGCTGTTCGGGAAATCCGAGGCGGCTAGGGTGTCCGCAGTTTATAACCGATGCCGCGGACGGTCACGATGGCGCGGGGACTGGTGGGGTCTGTTTCAATCTTATGGCGAAGCGAATGGATGTGGACATCGAGCGCGTGCTCTTCGAGCGCGTAGCCTTCGCCCCACACGCGGTTGAGCATCTCTTGCCGCGAGAACACCCGCCCGGGCGATTCCATGAATTGGCGGAGAATCTGGAATTCTTTCGGCGTGAGATCCACCAGACGCCCGGCCACCGTCACCTCGTGCCGGTCCAGATCCATGCGCAGGCTGCCGACGACATGGACCATCGTGTGCGCGGGCGGCTCGCGACGGCGGAGGATGGCGCGCACACGGGCCACGAGTTCACGCGCGCTTTGGCTGCAGACCACGAGATCGATGCCCCGGTCGTACTCCGCGAGACATTCCTCGTCGGAGCAGGCGTTGGGGCCCCCATCGACGGCGATGATCGGCACGCTGAGCAGCGTCCGAAATTGCCGCAGATGGCTCACCCTGGCATGCTCCCGATCCATGATGATCAGCGACGGGGTGGAGGCCTTCACCTCTTCAAACGCCGCCGCCTCCGTTTTCACGATCGTGCTCTTGAGGCCGCTCGATTCCAGCGCTTTCTTGAGCGACTGCGCCAGGGGTTCCGTCTTCATGACAATGAGGATCGGCTCGTGGGCGGTCATTGTGGAGGAGGGAATCATCGTCATGGCAGTGCGATCCTAGGGGATTCACCAGCACAGGGTCGTTAGCCTGATGTTAATTGTCCGTTAACTTGATATACCTTCCTCGGAGCGGGGAGAGGGCTGGAAGAGCTCCATAGTTAACGTGACATTAATCCAATGGTTACGGTCCAGTAATCGGGATGGCTTACGCTGCCGCCACCGTTGAATCCTTTTGCAAGGAGTGTCATGGACTTATCTCGTTACCAGGTGCTGGCAGGTGTCGTCGGGTTGGCAGGCGGAATCCTGCTGGCAGCGCCGGCCGGCGCACAGCTGAAGCCTGAGGTGGATCCCCAGATCGCCGCCTACCAGCCAAGCAGCCAGTTGAGCGGCATGCTGGCGATCAGCGGATCCGACTCGATGGAGCCGATCGTGAAGGCCTGGACCGAGGAACTGCAACGGCGCCACGCGAAGATCAAATTCGACATCGAGGCCAGAGGATCGGAGACCGGTCTCCCCGCTCTCTTGGAACATCGCGCGCAAATGGCGGCGATGTCGCGCCGGATGACGGCGGCCGAGATTGCGGAGTTTGTGAAGGAGTACGGATATGAACCGGCGGAAGTCCCGGTGGCGATCGATGCCCTGGCGGTCTTCGTGCACAAGGACAATCCCATCTCCGGTCTGTCTCTCGAAGAGCTGGACGCCATGTTCTGTAATGAACGGCGCCGTGGTCTCACGTACGTGGCCGATGAATGGGGGCTCGTGGGACTGACGGACGACTGGTTCGCGCAGCCCATCCGGATCTACGGCCGCAACGGCTCTTCCGGAACCAGCCGGTTCTTCAGAGAGGAAGTCTGCAAAGGCGGAACCTTTCGGCCGGGTCTGATCAAAGGCGCCGGATCCGCCGCGGTGGTTCTCGATCTTGAGAAGGATCCGCTCGGAATCGGCTTCAGCGCCATCGGCTACAAAACCAGCGGCGTCCGACCCGTCCCGATCGCCGCGGTAAAGGGCGGCCGTTACGTTGAGCCGAGCTTTCAGACGGCGGTGGACGGCTCCTACCCGCTGCGTCGGCATCTCTACTTGTACGTGAACAAGAATCCGAAAACTCCTCCCGCGCCCCTGACTATCGAACTGATACGGTTTGCGCTCAGCTCTCAGGGACAGCACATCGTGGTCGACCACGGGTACTTTCCGTTGCCACATGCGGAGATCAGCCGGGCGCTCGCCAAATGGACTGCACTGTCCGCCATCAATGCCGCCCACGTGACGATGCCCAACACTCGACCGAACTGAGGTGATGCGCGCGCGGGCAAGGCGGAAGACTCGGTCCCTCGATGAGAATCGACGCGGTCATCGTCAGGATGTGTATGGCCGGTCTGGCATCCGCCGGCTGTGCCGCTCCACCCATCACGACGCTCACCCTGTATGAAACCCCTCAGGCCTTCGTCCGATTGGAAACCGATCCGACCGTTGGACCGGGCCGCGAACACAGCCATCCCGCGCAGATTCCGGCCGGCATCATGGCGGGGGCGCTCGCCGGCATCGTGATCGAAGACCCGATCACCCGGCTTCCTCTTTATGACGACCTTTCCAAGCCGCGCCGCCGCCAGGCGCTGACCGATGAAGAGATCGCGCGGTTCGCGCCGCTACTCGCCTTGGGTTTGGCGAAGGCAACTCCCGAGGAAGTCGTCACCTTCTATCAATCTGTGCGGTACGGAGGCAGGCGGGAGGTCACGTCGGGAGGGCTGTTCGTGGCGGGAGACGAATTGCACGTCCTGCTGAGCAATTTGCGATCAGACACGCACTACATGGCCGATGTGGGCGCGGCGGATCAGGAAGACGACCGCTTGACACCGATGCGGTCGTTGGCGCCTCAACAGGGGAAATTGTCGTTCAGCCCAGCCACCGCCGCGCGCCACCCGGCACCGAATGGCATCGGGCGATTGTTCCATTGGGACCGGCGGGAGGTGGTGATTCTCTACCGGATGTTGGAACCCCGCCCCCTCGAACCTTGGAACGCATCCGTCCCCGCCGCTGAGAGAGAACCCCGACCGTCCCGTTAGAAATTCCACTGCAGTTGAAAACGGATCAGATTGCCTGAATTGCGCTGGTAGGGAGTCTGCAGACAACCGATATTGTTCACTCCAGGGGAATTGCCGAAGCTGGTACAGGCCACCGGATCGAATTGGCTGTTCGCGGATGTCCGTGAGGTGAATGTCCCCATGACCGTCAATTCGAGGGCCTTGTTGAACTGATATTCCAAGCCGATTTCCAGTTCACGCACGGAATTCCGCGGCGTGTTGTCTTCGCTTTTCCGACCACCGAAATACTCCTGATACCGCACAAAGGGGAAGACATTCAGACAATAGGTGTCGCATTGATAGTTGTAGAACACTTGCACATAGCCGCCGCTGATGCTGCCCGTGACGACCTCGGTTCGATCTTTGTTCAGTTCCGGGCCGCGGCCGATCGTGTATTCGGCCTGGACCCCGAACGGCTGCGGGTACAGCACGAAATGCCATGCCACCCGCTCGTCGATATAGTTGCCGCCGTTGCGCAAGATGGGAGCGACCGGAATCGCCTGGCCGGCGGAGGATGAACCTGCGGGGAAAAAGGAGGGATTGACTGGAACAATGGGAGATGCCGATACGCCATACTGGCCGGTATAGGCATCCATTCCGATTTCCACGATCTGGTGATTCACGAACGGCAGCTCGAACGGATAGGTCGAATGGAAGACCACGTGCTTGTTTTTGTTGCGGTCCCTCGCGTTGGGTCCTTGTCCATTATAGACGCCGATGCCAAGCATGCCGTAGTCGCCCGAGCCTTTGAGGCCGCTTTCGACCAGGCGCCGAAACCGCTCGCGCACCGAGGTGGGCGCATAGTAGAGGAAGAGGCCCAGATCCCGCTCGTTGGGCACGGCGCTGTTGAGCGCGTCGTTGCGGTCCAGTCCCAGGCGGTTTTGGCTCGACTGCATGTTCTCGAACCCGTAGGGCACCTTCGACAGCCCCGCGCGAATACGCCATTCCTTGTTTTCCGTCAGAAACAAGTCGGCATAGAAATCGCGGAGCGCGGCCACCTGCTCGGTCCCGTTGACCAGGCTTCCGAACTCCGGCTGGATGTAGAAAAACACCCGCTCGTGGGGCTGGCCGCTGATAATGACGCGGCCCCGCCGCAGAAAGAACTCGTTGTTTTTCCCGATGGAGCGATCCCCTTGGTTGCTGAGCAGCTCGTCGCGATTCACCGTGTGGTTGTAGCGGAACTGAGTGTAGCCGCGGAGGCTGATTTTTTCATACCACCGCTCCCGCACCGGGACATCCCCCACCCCGCGGCTCTCTTCGAATTCCTTGGCCTGCCGTTTTTCCTCTTCGGCCTTCAGGCGGACCCACTGATCGATCGTGATCTGTTTGTTTTCGAGCAGCATGTCTTCCAGCCGTCCCGCCCACCCGTCGTGCCCCCAGGAACACAGGACCAAGCCGGCCATGATGCCGGCCCGTATGACCGCTTTCGTGCACGGAACCCTCTGATCGCGCATGCCTCCCCCAACTCGCCTCACGGCACCAGCCGTTGGGCCAGCGGAGGATAGGGATGATTGATTACAGGCAAGTTACGATGCGGTCCAGGATGGGTTAACTCGTCGAAGCCGGTTCATTTCATCACGAGGTCTTTGGCGTGAGATGAGCCTCTGAACTGTTGCCAGTTTTGTTTCAGGGAATGGAGCCATGAGAACGGGAACCTTGGAGAATCATCCACAGCTTCGAGGCGGCTGGCGATGTCCCGAAACGCAGGGTTCGCTTGGTGGATCTGCCGGTACTGTTCCAGAGCCGCTTCAGACTGTCCCATCCGGTCCAGCGTGAGTGCCAGAACATAGCGCACGTTCAGCACGTCGATCCCCTTGGCGCCGTTGACGGCGAGGGCATGGTGAAATGAAGCTGCGGCATCCTCCAGACGACCGATTGCCCGCAAGCAGAGTCCGCGCTGGGCCGAGGCTCTAAACCGATAGTCGGGGTCTCGTCCCGCCGCCTCGAATTTCTTCAGTGCGTCGCGAAAGCGTCCCGCTTGTTTGAGATCAAGGCCCTGCCGATAGAGCGAGCTTCCGTCGCTCTGTGTCGGAATGTCCGGGGAAGGCGGCGGCAGTGGAGCTTCGCCGGGTGCGGCGGGTAGTCGTTCTCCCCGCGCGGATTCCTGCGCCACCTTGACGGGATCAAGCTGGATGGTCTGGGAACCCACGACCGAAGGTAGGATTCCGCCTATGGCGCGATCGGATGCGACTTGCAACACCAGCGAGGCGGTGATCCGTTCGGTCCCTTCGCCGAATCCATAGGCGAGGGAGAGATCGCACAATTGATTGATCACCCGCGGGGTGCCGCCGCTGAGTCGGTGGAGGAGCGAGCAGGCGTAGTCGGTGAACAACGAGGGATCCCCGCCCGCCACGCGGAGCCGATGCCGCACGTAGGCGGTCGTGTCCTGTTCATTGAGCGGCTCCAGCGCGTAGTCCACCGCCACGCGCTGTGCCAGCTGTGTCATATCCGGTCTCGTCAGCAAGGCGCGGAGATTGGGCTGGCCGGCGAGCATGATCTGAATGCCGCTCTGCCGGCCGTCATTCAAGTTGGACAGCAGCCTCAATTCTTCCAGCATCCGGAGGTTGAGGTTCTGGGCTTCGTCGACGACGAGGAGGACTTGACGACCCGCGGCGAAGCATTGTCCGAGAAACGCCGTGAACATCCGGAAATATCCCACGGCGTCCTGTCCGGCTCCGTTCAGTCCGAACGCGTCGGCCACCCAGGGAAGCAGTGTGTCGGCATTCGGGTGGGTCGTCGTAATCATGCCCACGAGACAACGCCCCGCGCTCTGCTCAAGCACCTTGTTCAAGAGCGTCGTCTTGCCGGTCCCCGGCTCTCCGGTCAGCACGGTGAAGGTCACGCGATTCATCAATCCGTACTCCAGGACGCTCAAGCCGGCCTTGTGACGGGTACTCGGGAACAGAAACTCGGGATCCGGCAAGAGCGAGAACGGCTTTGAGCGGAACCGATAAAACGATTCGTACATGGGGATTCCTATGGTGCCGGCTTGGTTTCCAGTGCGCCGAGGCGCCTGAGTTTCGACAGATTGAGCTCGTCCCGTCCGTGTTTGTTCAACACGGTGCCGAGAATCGGCGCGCTTCCCTTCAAGACTTGCACGGCCTGTTGGAGCTCCGGCTCCGACGTCTTGCCCTCCTCCACCACGAGGAGCAGCGCGTCGAGCTGGGGGGCGAACGCGAGCACGTCGGCTCGTCCCAGCACCGGCGGGAGATCGAACACGACCACTCGTGACGCGTAGCGATATTTCAGCTCTTTCGCCAAGGCCGACATCCGGGGGGACGTCAACACGTCGGCGGATCGCTCGGTTCCGCGCCCGGCCGGCAGGACGATCAACCGGCCGAGGTTCGGATAGACCAACAACTCCTCCACCGGCCGGCCGTCGAGCAGAAACTCGGTCAAGCCTGCTTTCGCTTCGACGCCGAGCGCGAGATGAAGGCGGGGCGCGCGCAAATCGGCGTCCACCAACAGGACGGTCAGCGTCGGCTCGGCCGCCAACGCGATGGCCAGGTTGACGGCCGTGAGTGTCTTCCCTTCTCCGTCCCGCGGACTGGTGATGCCGAGCACGTTCCACCCGTTTTCCCGCAGCCGGTGCAGCACCTGCGTGCGCAGAATCTTGTAGGCGTCCGCGAGCGGGGACTCGTGGGCCGTCAGGATACGGTTCCGCCGCAGCGCTTCCTGATCGACCACCACGGACCGAGTGCGTGAATAGACCACCGGCGGCGGAGCGGCATGCACCGCAGAATACCGAGGGGGCGCGTGGGGAGACGGCTCCTGCTGCCGCAACCGCTCCATGGCGCTGTGCAGTTTGTCCATCATCGTGGCCGATCGGTGTCCTTCTTCACGCCAAACCGAGTTTGCGCAGCGCGGCAAACCACGCCACATCCAACGGATAGCCCATGATCGCAATCCAAAGGATCAAGACGATCACCGCGCCGGCTCCCGCCACCGCCATGTGGATTCGCCGGCGCATCAAGCGCCGCAGGTCGTCCTGATTGGGTACGTACGGAATGACCGCCAGGGGAGGGAGTCCCGCGAGACGGGCCAGATGCTCCGCCCCTCGGATCGAACGATCGAGTTGCTCGAGCGCCGCGCCGCTCCCGATCCCTCCCGCGACGGCGAGGATCACGCCGAAAAACAGGATGACGGGGCGATTCGGCCTCTCGGGCCGTTCCGGAAGATCCGGGGGGTCGATCAAGGAAAACCGTTCGCCTTTTCGCTGGATTTCAAGCTCCTTGGACACCTCCGCTTCGAGCAGGCGGGACATGATTTCCTGGTGCTTCCGGACCGACTCCTCCCGATTCCTGCTGAGATCGAGATAAGTGGGTTCGATCTCGACCGTGCGCTCCAACCGACGCGAATATTCGTCGACCCTGCGCTTGATTCCCTCCCGTGACTTCTTCAGCGCCTGCAAGGAGGCGGTGGTCGATGACAGCTGCGCCCGGATGTTGATGTAGGCCGGATTTTCAGGTTTCACGGTCGCCGTCCGGGCTCCCGCTTTCGCCACGCGCTCCAGCTCCTGTTCAAGCGACGCGATGACCTGGCGCGACCGGACGACGTCCGGATGTTCGTCCCCGTAGCGATCCACCAGGGTCGCCAGGCGGGCCTGCTCGCCCATCAATTTCTTCTGCACGTCCTCCGGCGAGGCCTGTTGGCCGGTTTCCCGCTCCAGCGCCGCGATTTCCTGCTGCATCTTCAGCACGTCCGGATGCTCCGGAGACAAGTAGCCGATGGCGCTGGCATGCTGGGCGCGCAGGGCTTTCAATCGTTCGCCTGAATCCAGAATGCGCTCGCCGCTGGCCGCAATGATCGGGGTGTGGGGCTTCAGCGTGGCGAGCTCCCCCTCCAGGTAGGTTCGTCGTTCTTCCAGAGTCCGAATATCCCGGTCGGCGTCAAGCAGCTCGCGCTCGGCCTGGTTCAGCATGGTCATATTCAGCGACGTGAGCTCCGGCAAAGCGCCGTCCGCCTTCTGCTTGATGGCGGCCAGTTGGAGCTCCAACTGGCCGATGCGCTCGGCGAGCTGCTCCGACTCCTTCTTGAGGAAGGCCGTCGTTTCCTGCGCGTGGCGCTCCCGCGTTTTCAGGTTCTCTCCGAGAAAGAGGCTCGTCAATTCGTTCGCCACTTTCTGGGCGATTTCCGGGCTTTCTCCGTCATACGCCAGGGTGAACGCGATCGTCGCCTGGGTCGGAGTTTGGGTCCGCTTGTCGATCACCTTCACGTTGATCACATCGACCCGGATGTCCTTGCTGAACCGTTGCAGCACCTCTTCGGTCGGGCTGCTCTCCCGAAGACGTGAGTAAAGCCCGTACTGCTCCACGATTCTCCAAAGAGTGGACCGCGTCATGACCTGTTGCTTGATCGTTTCGATCCGCTGATCGGCATAGCTTGTGATCGCCGACCGCACGAGATCGGGCGGAATTTCCTGCTCCTCGATCAGAATGGTGGCCGTGGAGCGATAGACCGGCGGCCACAGCATCGCGACCGCCGCTCCGGCAAGGAAGATCGCCGACGCAACGACAGCCATGGCGCCCTTCCGCCGCCGGCTCACATGCAGAAGGCGATACAGTTTCGAGACCTCGTGTTCCATGTCTCCTACGCTCCTCCTACCGGCCGACCGACCATTTGGCCGGCGTGTACGTCACGACGAAGGTCGCGCTGTGTGAAACCCCGGTGTCGCCGAGAGACTCGACGTCCCGCCGGCCGTAGGTGTACCAGAGGTCCGCCGACCACCAGTCGTTGATGCGCCACATGAGTTTCGGCTGAGCCGAAACATAGCGGTTGTCCGGAAAAGCAATGTTCAGGCCGGTCGTCGCCACCGAGGAGGCCACGAGCACCTGCCCGTACAGGGATGCCCGGAGGTTCTCCGTCACTTGATGTTCGATCAACAGTCCGATTCGATCCGTTCGAATCAGCAAGCCGAACCCGCTCGGATTCAATTCCCGGCTGGCGTCGAGCGTGAACGACGTCCGCTCCAGCTGCTTGCGGACGGACGCGTTGGCGACCCAGACGAGGGTGCTGTCCCGAAGCGTCGTCCCGCCGGACTCGACGGCGTTCGTCACGAATCTGGGCCCCGCCTCCACCTTGCCGCGCAGGGTATCCGTGAAGTCGTGGGTGATCGACGCCTGGGCGCCATAGATCTGCGTCTCCAGGTCGGCCCGTGGCGCCTGAAACCACGTCCCTATCGCCATGAGGGAGACCTGTGTTCGATCTGTCAGGAGGTGGGACACACCGGCATTGCCGCTATGGGTTTGGTAATCCACCAAGCCGAACCGCAAGCCGTTTTCATAGGTGGCGTGCGCGAATTGGTATCCAGCAACCATCGACGTGCGTTCCGTCACAGTCCGTGTCCATGAAGGAGCGGCGGTCCAGAGATTGCGCTGAGTAAACGCCAAGGCGATGCCGGTCTGTTGCAACTCCCCCATCAACGTGTTGTCTCGGGTGAGCCCCCCCTCGATCCCCACCGCGTCGCGTTCCCCCCCGTGCCGTACCGAAAGCGGAAAAAACAAGTTCGTGAACGAGGTGTTCCGGTCTCCGTAATACGACACAAAATCCGCGGCCGCTCGGCCGCTCACCTCCAACGTTTCCGTGGAGCCTGCGAACCGAACCCCGGGTGAGATCCAATGGCCTACGACCTCGGCAGGCGAGACACCGGTGAGCAACAGATTGCTGTTGTACTCTCCCCGCACGCTGACGGTCGGCTCGGCCGACCATTCGGCCCCGGAGGCCGCCCGACTTTCCATGACGCACAGGCTTCCGACCGTCATTCCCACCACCAAGATCCGCTTGTATCCCATAGGTCCTTGAGTACGGTTCGCACGGGAGCCGAAACGCTACCGTCTCAGGGAACCACCACCACGTCGCCGCGCTCCAGAATGATATTCTGGCTGAGATCTTTTCCCTTGCGCACGTCTCCGTATCGAAACGGGAAGACCCGCTGTTCGCCCCGGTCGCGCCGCATGATGCGGATGTCGTTCTCCGCCGCGAACGGCGTCAAGCCGCCGGCTAAGCTCAAGGCCTGCAGCACGTCGGTATAGTGCCCGACGAGGAACTCTCCGGGCTTGTTCACCCGCCCGATGACGTAGATTTTATAGCTCATGATCTTCGTGGCCAGCACGGACACGTGCGGATTGGGCACGAACTTGTTGAGCCGCTTGATGATGTCGAGCCGTACATCCTCGACGGTCCTGCCGGCGGCCGGGACGTCGCCGACCAGCGGAAAGGAAATCATGCCGTCAGGTCTCACGACCACCTCTTGCGTCAGATGCTCGTCTTTCCAGACGGCGATCTTCACCATGTCTTCGGGCCCTAAACGATAGGACTCATCGGCTGCGGCGACCGGCGGGCCGCCGCCGGGCAGCACCCCCGCCGTCGCCACACAACCCTGGATGAACCAGGCGATCGACAACCAGAATCCACACACGTGCATCATGCGCCAACGGCGGGGCTTCATCGTCGCGATCTATCCTTGCAACTGCGCCAACACGGCTTTCGCTTCGTCCAGTCCCGGAAAGACGTTCGGGGAGGCGACCGCTTTTTGAAGATGCGTCTTGGCTTCCGCCCGCTGGCCCGCTTTGAAGTACGCGAGTCCCAAGTGATAATTGACGACCGGATGGTCCGGCGCCTTCGCGGCCGCCTGCTGGATGAAGTGCAGCGCCTGGCCGGAATTGCCCAGCTTGTGGTGCACCCATCCCAACGTATCGAGGAAGAACGGGTTCGGAGCGGAGGTTTCGAACTCCCTGGCCAGCGCCAACGCTCGCTCAAGACTTTTCTGATCGCCTTTGTAGTCGGCCAGCAGGGACGCCAGATTGTTCGCCGCCACCAACGCACGGGGATTGCGGCGCAACAGCGCCTCGTACTCCTGGATCGCCCGGTCGGTCTGCCCCGCCTCGGTCAAGCTCGTGGCCAGCAGCAGGCGCAGCTCCTCGCTGGCCGGAACGGCCTTCAGCCCCTCCTCCAATACTCCGCGAGCCTCCTCGGGCCGTTTCTGAGACAGCTTCAGCGCGCTGAGATGCAGCCACGGCTGCACCCAATCAGGCTTGCGCTTCGTCGCCTCGCGGAATCGCCTTTCCGCGGTGTCATGATCGCCCCTCAACAGGGCGATCTCACCGAGCAGACCCAAGGCATAAAGATGGTTCGGATTACCCGCCAGCACTCGCTCCAGGCGCTGCACCGCCGCCGTCGCGTCGCCCCGTTGCAGCTCCAACTGCACCAGCGCGATCAGCGGTTCCGGCGCATCCGGATGGCGCGTGAACACCCGCTCGAAGACAGCCCTGGCCTGGTCCCATTCCTTGCGCGCCTGGTGGAGCCGGCCCTCCGCGAGATCGGCCGCCGCGCTGTCGGCTCCGGCCATGCGGGCGCGGGACAGAGTCTGCTCCGTCGCGGCCCAATCCTGCTCCGCAGCCTGGAGCCTCAGCAACACGCTGAGAGTGTGGAGATTGTTCGGGTCGGCGTGGAGCAGTCTTTCGACGCGGGCGCGCGCATCCTTCAACTTTCCGGACGAGGTATCCAGCGCCGCCAGCGCCATGTGGGCCTCGGTCATCCTCGGATTCAGCGACACGGCCTTTTCGAGGCTCTCTCTGGCAAGCACCGTCTCGGAGGTCGCAAGGTAGGCTCGGCCGAGCAGGGCATGAACCTCCGCCAGTTCGGGCTGATCCTTCAGCACGGTGCGAAAGTCCTGGATCGCGTCCTTTCCGTTGCCGCGCTGCAGGGCGATCCTGCCCCGAAGGAGCAACGCATCGGACGAGCGGGGGTTCTCCCTCAGCACGTCGGCCAGCTGCTTTTCGGCTTCCTCCTGTTTGCCGGCCGACCAATCGAGCGCCGCCAGCTTGACCGCCGCTTCGAGCGCGGCCGGCTTGCCGCGAAAGTCTTCACGGACTGCCTGGTAGATTTCCCGCGCCTGCTCGGGCCGCCGGTCAAATTCATACAAGTCGCCCAGCGCGAAGCGGATCGCCGACGACCGTGGCAGCGCCCGTCGTCCCTCCAATAAAGCCGCCTCGCCTGCGCCGACACCGCGGCGGGCCACCTGGAACTTCGCCAGACCGAGATACCGCTGCTCGTTGTCCGCGTCGAGCCGGATCACCTCGCGCAACAACGCCTCCGCCTCGTCGTACCGGCGCCGCTCATCGTAGAACCCCGCCAAGCGAATCCGCCGATCGAGAACCTTCGGCTCCGCCTCGACGAGCTTTTTCAATACCTCTTCGGCGCGGTCGTACTGTTCCAACCGCATCAAGGCGGAGGCGAAGGAGTCCATGAGCTGGAGATTGGAAGGATTGGCCTCGACGGCCCGCCGCATGACCGGTTCGACATCCTGGGGACGCCCTTGAGCAAGATACAACGTCGCCAGAAGGGTGGCCACGTCGGGGTCCGTGGGATGCCGCTCGCCGAGCGCCGCCGCCG
Organism: uncultured Nitrospira sp.; assembly: GCA_964642845.1. Lineage (GTDB taxonomy): Bacteria > Nitrospirota > Nitrospiria > Nitrospirales > Nitrospiraceae > Nitrospira_D. Next base: position 26,234 of record CAZXRB010000020.1, on the reverse strand, counting down.
CCAGCAGGGCTCCCTCCCGGTCGCCTCGCACCGCCTGCACCGCGACTCTCAGCGTCTCCGCCTCGACATGGCCGGGCGCCCTGGCCAGCACCTTCTCCGTCATCTCGAGCACCTTGTCGGTGAGCCGCGCTTCGAGATAGAACTTGGCGAGCTTGATGAGCGCCCGTTCGTGGTCGGGCACCAGCTCGACGACGCGCTGGTAGTTGGCGAAGGCGTTCTTCCAGTTTTTCTCCTTCTCCTCCACTTCGGCGAAAAAGTAGTACGCCTCCGCGTCCTTCGGATCGATCTTCAGCACGTTCCGCAGCGCCACCCGGGCCTTGGGAAGATTGCCGTCCTGAATGTAGCTTTGCGCTTTGGCCAGGTAGTTGGCCTTGCGCTCTTCGGGGCCTCCGCAGGCGCCAAGCGCGAGGAGCACGCCGACCGAAAGAACGAGATGTCGCATCTGAAGCCGCATGGCCCTTCTCCTTTGCCCGGTGATCACCACCAGGCCCGTATTCCGAGGATGAACAAGACCCACAACGAGACCATTCCGAACCGGGTCATACGGTCCGGGAGCACGTGAAGCATCAGTTCCAAAGCCAGAAACATCACGATCATCTTCGCGGTCAGCACGCTGAGGTTGATATCTCCGATGCGCATCTCGGGCAGAAAGGGAATCGCGAACGCGAGACAGATCATCAGATAGTCCAGCGGCGTCGTTTGAAATCGTTGCTTCACGCCGAACCGGATCGCGAACATGATCAACAACGTCACCCCGAGGAAAAACACGTTGAGCGGTGTGCGCCATGACGAGAGCGCATCGGCCGCCGGCTGCTCGATGAGATACAGCACGAACGTGCCGCCGACATAGAGGCCGACACGGATGGCCATCGGCTGCAGCGACGGCGCGGCCACCATGACGAGCAACACCAAGAGGAACAACCCCATGGCGACATAGGCCAGATCCAAGGGCACCCGGTCCGGCAGCAGCGCCGCGGTGCCGAGAAAGGCCGGAACCAGGACGGCGAGGGCTTGAACGGGCCACCTCGTGTGCCAGCCGTCGAAAGGGCCGGCGGACGGAGAAACCAGCGTGGCCGCCTCCAGGGCGGCCGGCGCGGCGAACGGGCCGCGTCTTCTCAGGAAGAGCGAGAGAACGGCGCAGCCAACCAGCCCATAGACCCCGAGGATCAGAGCATCCGCTTGCCATCGCATGACGTAGGCGAGCCCGACAAGCGCGGCATGCAGCCCATAGATGGCCAGCACCGCTGCACGGTGCGACAGGCCCAGTCCGAGCAACTTATGATGGATGTGATTCTTGTCCGCGCTGAAGAGGGACCGCCCTTCCGCCCATCGTTGGATCATGACGCCGGCCGTATCCAGAATCGGCAGTCCCCAGATCAGGCTCGCAAGCGCGGGACTGTACGGGCCCCGCATCGGATCGGTCAGCACGATGGCGCACACCCCGAGATAGAACCCCAGGAACTGGCTGCCGGCGTCTCCCATGAAAATCCGGGCGGGATAGGTATTGAAGCGGAGAAAGCCGAGCAGCCCGCCGAGCACCGGCACCATCATGCTCATCACGACCCAGTCGCCGGCCTGATAGGCGAGGTACGCCATGCCGACGAAACTCAACAGCGACAAGCCGCCGGCCAGGCCGTCCAAACCGTCGGCCAGGTTGAGCGCGTTGGTGACGCCCACGAGCAGAAAGATCGTCAACGGCACCGCGACCCACAGCGGGAGCGCGTCGTCGCCGAAAAACGGAACCGTCGTCACGTGAATGCCGCCGAAGCCGACGAGGATCAGCGCCGCCGCCACTTGGCCGAAAAATTTCGTCCGAGGCCCCAGACCGACCCGATCGTCCCAAGCCCCGAACAGCAGAATGACCGCCCCGCCGATGAGGCTCGCGGTGATGAGCTGGTCTTTGGGAGCCCACAGGAGCATGGCGGCAAAAGTGCCGGCCGCAAACGCCAGTCCTCCGACCTTGGCGACCGGGACGGGATGGATCTTCCGGCTGCCCGGAAAATCCAAAAACTGGAGCCGCCCGGCCGTCGCCATCAAAGCCGGAATCAAGGCCATGCAGATGGCCAGCGAGGCGATGAAGCTGAAGAATAATGGACCGGACATGGTTTCAGCTCTGCTTCATCCCGGGCCCGCCTCAGTCGGGCACATACCGGCTGACGAGCGGGCGCACCGCATCGGCGAACTCACTCAGCAGGGCGTCCGCCCGGCTTTCGTCCTCTCCGGGCGGGACCGCCGCCGCCAATCGGATCAATGCGCCGTCCGTCCGTTGTCTGGCCACCGCATCCCAAAACAGGTACGCCTTCACCAGATACTCGTTCGCCACCACCCGATCCCGCTGCTTGAACCAGTAGTACACGATTTGCTTGGCGTCACCCTTCTGAATCACGACGCGATTGACGGGAAACGCGCCGGATGCCCCTCCCCCCGGCGGCAGGTTCACTGTGCGCAGCGAGCTGATTTCCCACCCGCCTCCGGGAATGCAGGTCCGAGGCGAATGGGCCGACTGGCCTTTCCGCTGGGATTGGTAATAGGCCACATAGAAGTTCACGGGGTCCCCGCCGGCCCGGCGGTAGTCCGCGAGCAGATAATCATCGAACCGCAGCGCGTCGATGTATTCCCGTTCCAAAGGAAACGCGGCGCCCCGCCACCCTTGCACCTCCATCGGAAAGCCCAGGAGCGGCTGCCGGTCGGGAACCATTTCCTCGCGGGACAGCACCTGAGGGGAACCCACGGCAACCAACGCAAGCAGTCCGACGCTGCATAACATCGGAGCCGGCAGCCCTGCGGCGACCGGCGGCCGGCCCGCGGACGCGCCGTCGGCGGGATGCGACGCCGGCACGGATAACACATCGGACCACTTCCTGCGGTCGGCCTCCGGTCCCAGCCTCGAGAGCGCCCACATCAGGACCAGCATCAGGGCCAGGCTGGCAAGGAAAATCACCCACCCTTCGAAGAGATGGAGAAAGCCTTCCGCCGCGCCCGGCCCGAACCCCTCGACCAACAGACCGACGACGCCGATCCGGAACCCGTTCAAGAGAATGGCGATCGGCATGCTCGCCAGAAATACGACGAGCCGCTTCCACAAGACCGCTTGAAACAGATAGGCGCACAAGAGCGCGAGCGACATCAACGGAAAGAGATAGCGCAGGCCGCTGCAGGCTTCGACGACCTGCAGTTGGATCGGCCCGAGGTCGATCACGTTTCCTTCCCGGAAGGCGATGACCCCGACGAGTTGCAGGCAGCCTACTCCGAGCGCGGAGGACAGCAACTGCAGTTGGCCCGACAAGCCCTGGAACAGGAATTGAGGCAGCGGGATCATGGTCAGCAGATACAGCAGCGGGAATCCCGCCGGCCCGAACGCGCGCGGCCCGAACGCCGCCAGCACCAAGCCGATCAGCATGAGCCAGAACGACAGGTGGAGCGCCGTATACACGGTGCCCAATTCTCCAAACACATACAGCGCGGCGGCGAGCAGCACGACCGGGATGCCCCACCAGGATCCCCGGCGGTCGAGGAGGCGAAGCTCGGCTCGTTTGCCCCACAAGAGAAAGAGCGCGATCGCCGGGACGAAGAAGCCGTGGCCGTAGTTCTCGTCCTCCGCCCAGACTCCGACCATTTGCCGCAGGGCGTCGAAATAGACGACCCCCAGGAGCGCGGCGCAGGCCGCGGCCACCAGCATCCGGCTTTGTGCCACCCCCCGGGACGCCGGCGAGGATTCGGCGACGACCGCGGACTCCGGTTTGCCTAACACGTCGGTCGGCGCGCCGTTCATCCCAGCACCCGTTGCTTGACCACGTGAAAGGCGAAGAGCGGCAGGGCGCTCTGGCGGCGGAGCCGACCGGGATTCGTGGCCAGGCGGTACAGCCACTCCAAATTGAGCGCGCGCCACGCCGCCGGCGCCCGGCGCACGCGGCCGGCAATGACGTCGAACGTGCCGCCGACACCCTGGCACAGCTTGACTCGCAGAGCTGAAAGATACCGGTCCATCCAGTCTTCTTGCTTCGGGCTGCCGAGAGCGACAAACAAGAGATCCACCTCCAGCGCATTGATGCGGTCGATCAGCGCTGGCATGTCCGCTTCGTTCAGAAACCCGTGTTGTCTCCCCGCCACGACCAGTCCGGGATAGCGCCGGCTCAACACCTCTGCGGCCCGCGCGCTGACCTCCGGAGCCGCCCCGAACAAGAACACGCGGCGCCCCTCGCGGGCCGCGAGCGCACACAGCCGGGGCATCAGTTCCGACCCGGGCACGCGCTCCGGCCTGCCGAGGCGCAACAGGCGCGCGGCAAAGACCACCCCGATGCCGTCCGGGATGAGCACGTCTGCCCGTCGCAATTGATCGAGCAGGCGCGCATCGCGGCGCGCGCGCATGACCTTCTCCGGATTGACCGCCACCACGCTGTGCGGCTTGTCGCCGGCCAGAATGGAGGACGCGAGCCCGACGGTCTGCTCCATCGTGAGGCAGTCCACCGGCACGCCCAAGATCTCAATGCGAACGGGCTTCATCCATCGCACCTTGCAGCAATGACAAGGCCTCCCGCCGGCGGGCGGCGTCCTGTTCCTCTGCGGCGATCCATGTGACGAACCGATGCGGCAGTGTTCCGTGATAGACCGCCTGTAGCGTGTCGGCGGTTTCTTTGGATCCGTAGGAACGCGACCGCCAACCGAGCAACGGGTCGAGCGAGCCCCGCACGATCCGGACCGGGCCGCCCGCGACAATGACGTGGAAGCGCCCCTCCTGTCCGGACAGAGCGTAACCGATGCCGTCCGGGACGGGTCGGCAGCCGAGATGCCAATTGAGTTCGAGCGTATGCGCTCCCCCGCCCGTCAGCAGATCCGCCACGACCCACAACCCGGGAAGGCACAGCACGCCCCGCCAGTGAATCACGCCGGCGCGCTGTTCGTAGCCGTCATGGACCGCGATCAACAGCATGCCGCCCCCGGCCGTTCGCTGCCGGCTTACCAAGCTGGCTCGATAGGGCGACGACCATTGAAACGGCGTGTCCTGGACGGCCTGATCCAAGCCGTCCACGACCACCGTGTTGTGCGCGCTGGTGCCGCGAAAATACGCGCGCCACTCCGGCTGGCCCGCATAGGCGAATGTGCCGGGGTCGATCAGGACGTCCTCCGTTCCCGACCGCAGCGTCACGGACAACGCGTCGGCATGGCCGTGGCCGAAGCATGGCCCCATGCCCAACGGACCGTGATCGAAAATCAGGACCGTCGCACGAGGCTCGCCGGTCCGCACCAGGGCATAACCGGATTCTGGAAACTCCGTAAGCCCCTCCTCCTGTCGGTGCTGATTCGGGAGCACCAAGACCGGGGAGAGGGCGTATCCATTGTCACCGTCCCCGATGGAGGGCAGGTATCCGGATGAGTCCGCCACCACAGCGAGGAATCGGCGGCTGCGGGCCCAGGCGTGCTCGATGGCATCCGGCAGGGGGCAGCCTTCATGGATCGCCAACGCACGGACGAGGCCGTAGAGATCCGAGATGAACCGCAGGTATCCCCAGCCCTGTTCGGCGCCTCCGCCGTCCGGAAGAATTTGATGCGCGGCTTCCGACTCCAGCAGTGAGAGGCCGACGGCACGCCAATCGTTCGCCTGCGGCAGCTCGGGAAACAACAGCCCCGCGTACACCAGCGCGGCCGCTTCCGCGATCGTGTGATTGCCGAGCGACGAATGCAGCGACACTCGCCGTCGCACCCACGCGGCGTGTCCTTCAACCAGCTGCACGACGGCCGGCCACAGGCGCTCGGGACGGCGGAGCCAGGGGCGCGCCAGATCGACGGCATGGCAGACGGCAATGAGACGCAGCCCGCATTCCATTGCCGAGACATAGTGCACCCCGGTGAGCGGAGGATTCGCCTCCATCCACGAGAGAAACTGGCGCTCGAGCAGATCGACGGCCTGTTCGCGTTCGGCGCCTCCGCGCTGCGCCGCGAGGAGACCGAGCGCCACCAACTGCTGGAGCCGGGCGGGCTCCCATATCCGGCGCACATCGCCATAGGGATTGCCGTCACGATAGGGGATGAATCCGCAGAACCTGCTGGGCCAGAGCCGGCCGGTATCCGGGGCGCGATGCCACACCTCGGCCTCAGGCCGCCACGTCCAGTTCCACCCCGGCTCCGGCAAACCTCCCGTGAGCACCCGTGCGGCCATGTCCGGATCCACCGCGAGATCCGGCGCCCACCACGGCGGAAGCAGCGGCGCTTCCGCTCTGCAGAACCGGTATCCGCGGGCGTCGAACCGGCCGCCCCGTGGCACCGCCCAGCCGAAACGATGGCGGACTGAGAGCGCGGCAAGGCCGCACTGGGCGCCGACCCGTGCCCAGACTTCGCCGGGCTGCATGACGCGCAAGCGCTTCATGTACCAGGAGAAGGATCGATGGGACAGGCTGGACTCCGAGATCGAAGAGGCGCGCATGCGTTCAGACCTCGTAGACTGCGCCGGTCTTTTGAGCCGCGACCGCCAGCAGGCAGGTACGGGTGACGGCATAGATGTCGTCGAACGCCATGACCGGCGGTCCCCCGCCCGCGACCGCCTTGGTAAAGCGGCGCATCTCCTCCTCGAACCCCTTGTCCCGGACGCCGGTCTTGTAGCGCGTCGCCTTCCCGCCGGCGTAACACTCGGTCGCCGCGAAATCATCCAGCGTGACGGCTTTGCCGTCTCCGAAAGCCTCGAACCGCTCTTTGGCGAGGCCGGCGTCCCCGCCGGCCGTGTAGACCAACGTTCCGATCGATCCGTCCTTGAACCGCATCGACAGCACGCTCTGATCATCCGCGACCCCGGAGGTGTGGCTGTCGATGCGCGCCGCGTACACGGACACCGGACGCGCGCCGCAGACGGCCTGCATGAAATCGACAAAATGACAGGCTTCTCCGATGATACGCCCGCCACCGACGGCCGGGTCTTGCGCCCAATGCGCCGGCGGCAGCGCGCCGGCGTTGACGCGATAGACCATGACCAACGGATTCCGCCGCTCGCGAAAGAACTCGATGATCTTGGCGCCGTGCGGCGAAAACCGCCGGTTGAATCCGACGCAGAGCTGCAGGCCCTCCGCGGAGGCCGCCGCGTAACACTCGGCGATGCGATCCAGTTCCTCGGCGGTGAGGCAGAGCGGTTTCTCCACGAACACGTGCTTGCCGGCCCTCAGCGCCTCGCACACCATCTCGGCGTGGCGGTCGTGCCTGGTCCCGATCAACACCGCGTTGACGGCAGGATCGTCCAGCACCGACCGATAGTCGGTGGTGCAAGAGGCGGCGCCGAGTTTCTCGCCGAGCTGTTTGGCCTTGGCGCCCGAGCCGCTGCAGACGGCGGCGATGGTGACGCCGGACAGACGCGAAAGCGGCGGCAACAGCATGTCCCGCACGTGTTGCCCGGCGCCGATGAGCCCGAGCCGCACGGCCCCGGCGGGCCGGGAGGACGCGAGCGCCGTGACCCGGGACACCGGCGGCTCGCCGTCCGCCGAATACGATAGGAGCAGCCCCAGGGAGCCGGCCGGACTGTCGGTCAATTTCCGATACGCCGCCTCCGCCTGTTCGATCGGGAATCGATCCGTGACGAGCCTCGCCACGTTCACCCTTCGTTGCCGCAGCAAATCCAGGAAGGCCTCCATGTTCCGTTGCTCGGTCCATCGGACGTAGCCGAACGGATAATCGTGTCCTTGCTCTTCGTACGACGGATCGTAGCGTCCCGGCCCGTAGGACATGGAGAGCCGGACGTCGAGCTCCTTCTTGTAGTACGGCTCCCGCGGGAGCGTCATCCCGACCGCGCCGACGACGACGACACGTCCTTTGTGCCGCGCGATCTCGCCGGCCGATTCCACGGGCAGGTTGGAGACCGTGCTCGCTGTGATAATGACGCCGTCCACGCCGCGGCCGCCGCTGAACGCGTGCGCGGCGGCATTCAAGTCCGCAGGGCGCGTGACGAGATCAGCCCCCAGCTCTCCGGCCAATTGCCGCCTCCACGGATCGAGATCGGACCCCAACACCAGACAGCCGGAGGCTTTGAGCAGTTGCACCGTCAACTGGCCGAGCAGACCCAAGCCGATGACGGCCATGCGGTCGCCGAGTGTCGGGTCGGCCTGCCTGACTCCCTGAAGGGCGATCGCCCCCAACGTGACGAACGCCGCGTCGTCGAGGCTCACGCCGTCCGGCACTTTGACGCAGAGGTGCTTCGGCACGGACACGATTTCGGCATGCGAGGCGTAGTGTTGCCCGGCGCAGGCCACACGATCGCCGGAGACGAACCCGGAGACGCCGCGGCCGGCATCCAGCACGAGGCCGGCACAGCTGTACCCCAGCGCGGCGGGCGTATCGAGCCGATCGGACACCCGGTGCATCGTGGCCAGCAGGCCGTCCTTGCGCACGGCCGCCAGCACCTTTCTCGCCATGTCCGGCCGCTCCAACGCCTTGCCGAGCAGACTCTTCTGCGCGACCTGTACGGTGGATCGCTCGGTGCCCGGGCTGATGACCGAGAAGCGATTGAGGACCAGCACCTGCCCGTCGGACGCGAGCGGAGCGGGCACTGACTCGACCTTCAGAACGCCGGTTCGCAAATTTTGGATGACCTGTTTCATACAGAGGCTCAGAGGCTGCAATGCGAGCCCGGAGCGAGGATGCGGAAGTCTACTCCACCGGCTTCGTGGAGGGGGTACGCCCTCCTCAAGATTGAGTTAACTAATTGTTAAAGAGCAATTCGGACGAACGATACACCGGGCCTGCAGAGAAGGTCGGAGCCCCTCTCTTTCACTTATAAACCTCGTGCTCACAAGGGGTTAGCACCACGCCGCCAGGTGAGGAGTTGTTGGGAAACGTATCGGGGGAAAATCCAATGGAAGTTCTGAAAAACTTGATCGTGCGGTAACAGGCCGGCCAAAGCCTCCGTGCTACACTGCCTTCCCGTTTCAGCCCTCAAGCGGCGTTGAATCGATGAAACTACTGCTTGTCGCGGGAGCCCGCCCCAACTTCATGAAGGTCGCCTCGATCGTGGAGGCGCTCGACGCGCACAATCGGACGGCGCGCAACCGGCTCGACTACCTGCTGATCCATACGGGGCAGCATTATGACGAGCGCATGTCCCACACTTTCTTTCGAGAGCTGGGGTTGCCCAGGCCGGCGGTGGACCTGGAAGTCGGGTCCGGATCGCATGCCGTCCAGACGGCGGAGATCATGAAGCGGTTCGAACCGGTGCTGGAAAAAGAACGCCCGGACGCGGTCGTCGTGGTCGGGGACGTGAACTCGACGATCGCCTGCGCCCTGGTCGCCTCCAAGATGGTGTACCCCGTGGGAGAGGACGCCTCAAAAAAGAGCCGGCCCCTCATCGTCCATGTCGAAGCGGGATTGAGGAGCCGGGATTGGTCCATGCCCGAAGAAATCAATCGTGTCTTGACCGACGCGCTGGCGGACCTCCTGTTCGTGACCGAAGAAGACGCCGTGCGAAATCTCCGGCGAGAGGGCATTCCACGAAATCGCATTCACATGGTCGGCAACACGATGGTCGACACCCTGCTGCGCCACCGGACCCGTGCGGAGCAGTCCCTCGTTTTGAACCGCTTGGGATTGCCGCAGGAGACGGAGGACCGGATGAGGCAGGCGCGGTCCACAGCGCCCGCCGGGCAGATCCCCGCGCCATACGGCATCGTGACCTTGCACCGGCCCGGCAACGTCGACGACCCCGTCGTGTTTCGAGGTATCCTGGAGGCCTTGCTGACGATCGGCCGCAAGCTGCCCTTGATCTTTCCCGTTCACCCCAGGACCTTCGCCCGCATCGGCGAATTCGGGTTGGCGGACCACTGCCGGCTCTTGGAGCCGGGGGACAAGGTGGCGGACGCCAGGGCCGGCCTGTACTGTATCGGGCCGTTGGGTTACCTGGATTTTCTGCGGTTGATGTCGAAGGCGAGGATCGTCCTGACGGACTCGGGTGGCATTCAGGAAGAGACCACGGTGCTCGGCGTGCCTTGCGTGACTCTTCGGGAGAATACGGAACGGCCGATCACCGTCACCCAGGGAACCAACATCCTGGCAGGGACGTCCACTTCGAAGATCGTGTCCGCGGCGCAAAAGAAACTGCGGGAACCGGTGCGGTCCAAGCGGCCGAAGTTCTGGAACGGAAAAGCGGGAGAGCGGATCGTCAAGGTACTGACGAAATCGTTACAAAAGCATCGCCGCAGCGGATCATTGTGAGTCTTCGAACCAACACTCATGCCAGAGCACGAGATTGAGCAGATTCCAAATCTTGAAGCTGTTGAACCGCTTGTGGTGCCGGTGACGGTCGAATAGCGCTTGCACCGCGCGGCCATGAAATCGCTCTCGAATCAGGGGACTCTCCGAGACGCGATCCCGTGCAAACCCAACCAACCGCTCTGTCATCATATTGGTGGCGGATCCGCAGAATCCCCATTTCTTCCGGTCGATGATGTCATCGGGAATGATCCCGCGGGCGGCCTCTTTCAGGATGTATTTGTGCACGCCGTTCTTGGATTTCATCGCGGACGGGATGGTCAGTGCGAATTCCACGACATCTTCATCGAGAAACGGCACGCGGGTTTCGATCGAGTGCGCCATGCTCATCTTGTCCACCCGCATCAGCAGCAATTCCGGCAGGCGGTTGCTCAATTCGAGATGGATGATGCGAAGAAGCGGATCGTCCGCCGGACACCGACGCATCAGTGTTGCCGCGAGAGAGCCGGAAGTCGCCGCCTTTCCCCTGCCCGCTTCCAGCAAACGTTCCTTTTCACCGTCCCAGAACGCGATGGCGTTCCCAAGAAACAAGGGCTCGCCCTCGAAGGCTCGTCTGAGGGCGTCGGACAGGGGCGGAGCGACATGATCGGCCGCCAGGCAATGAATCAGCCGTCTCAACCCAAGGGGAAGCCTCTTGTACGGCTCGAAGACGTTCCGTTCCCACCCCGCGAACCAATGATAGGTCCGGTATCCGGCAAACAGCTCGTCGCTCCCCTCGCCGACCTGAATCACCGGCGTGCCGGCATCACGCGCGAGTTTCGAAAGGTAATAGAGGGGCACGCACACCGGATCGGCGAGCGGCTCATCCTGGATGTAGGGCATCTTCGGAAGGAAATCGAGAAAGTCGGACTCATCGATGACCAATTCGTGGTGATGGGCGCCGAATCGTGCGGCCACGTGCCGGGCATACTGAAACTCATTCGAGGGGTCGCCTTTGATTCCGATTGAGAACGTGTCAACCGGTCTATCCAGCAGCTCGGCCATCAACGCGACGTTCAACGACGAATCGACGCCGCCGCTGAGAAACACCCCGAACGGCACATCGGACACCATCCGGCGGGCAACGGACTGCCGTAGCAGGCGCCGCAGTTCGGTCACGGCTTCTTGCTCCGTCATGCCCGTCCGGGGCGGAATCGTGGTCGGATCCCAGAAACACGTCTGCGTCGATCGCCCGTGGCGATCCACGCGCAGATAGGTTCCGGCCTCGAGCTTCCGGACTCCTTCGAAAAGCGTCAACGGCGCCGGAGCGTTGGCAAAGGTCAGGTAGTGATACAGCGCCGTGTCATCGACCGCCGGTTTGGCCCCGGGAGCGGCGAGGAGGGCTTTGATTTCTGACGCGAACAGGATGCGCGCGGGCTGCTGCAACGCGTAATAGAGCGGCTTGACGCCGAGGGGGTCCCTGACCAATGTCAACGACCCGTCGCTCCGGTCGTAGAGGGCGAAGGCATACATACCCCGGACGCGTTTCAAACATCCGTCGAGCCCCCATTCGCGGACGGCGTACAGGAGGACTTCGGTGTCGGTTTGCGAACGAAACCGGTATCCGTGGCCCGCCAATTCCTGTCGCAACTCGCGGTAGTTGAAGATCTCCCCGTTGAAGACGATCCAGAGGGACCCGTCGGCCGTCGACATGGGCTGACGCCCGGAGGGCGAAAGGTCAATGATGGACAATCGCCGGTGTCCCAGCCCCACGAACTGGCCGGCGCCCCGGTGGATGAAGATCCCGGCATCGTCCGGACCTCGGTGAACCATGCGATCGCGCATGGCGAGCAAATCCCGCTCTTCCATCCCGTCCCCGGCCGTGCTGAATATGCCGACGATGCCGCACATCGCGTTGTCGTTCCCGGCTACAGCAGTCGATGGCCGGTCGCCCCGCCGGCCTCTGCCGGGGCAGGGCGCGCCGCAGCCTTCCAGTCCCGGCAAGCCAACGTGAACCAGTCGCCGAGCCGCCGCACGAATCGCTCGCTCGTATAGAAGCGCTCGAACCGTTCCCGCGCATTATGCCCCATGCGTTCCATCTCCATCGGATGCGCGAGACACCACAAGATTCGGTCGGCCAAATGATGGGGGTCGTTGATGCGCACCTCAAGCCCGCATTCGCCTTCGATGACCGTCTCGCGCAGGCACCCCCGGTCGGTAAAGAGGACGGGCAAGCCGGACGCCATCGCCTCCAGCACCACGAGGGGCTGGCCTTCCTGCTGCACACCCGGAAACACGAACAGGTCCGCCGATGAGTAAATCGATCGTTTGTGTTCGAGCGTGGTCACCGGTCCGGTGAACACGACATGGTCGGCAAGCCCATGATGGAGCATCAACGCCTCGGCCTCGAGCCGGTCGGCTTCGTGAGACCAGGGTCCGGCCAAGACAAAGTCGACGTCGTGCCTCACTTTGAGAACCAGCGGCACCGCCGCCAGCAACACCGTCGCGCCCTTGAGGCGATTCAGCGTGCTCAAATGCAGGACGGTGTATCGTCTGGCTGCGTCCGGGCGCCGTTCGGTCCTTCTGACGGGAGGCCAATGAATGCCGTTCGGAACCACGGCGACCCGGAAGGGCGCGATCAGGCCGTCGAACAGACCGCGCAACGACTCCCCCAGCACCACGGCGTAGGCCACGCGCCGCAGCACGCGCCTGACCACGCTCCGCACGAGGCGCGCGCGCCCGCCGTACCAGGCTTTGAAGTTGCCGCCGTGCAAATGCACCATCACTTCCGCGCCCGAGAGCCAGGCCGGGATCATGAAGAGCGTGTCGCGGACAAATCCGATCGTCGATTGCGACAACGGCAGATAGACCAACGCCGGCGGCGCGGCCCGGAGGAGGCGGATCATGCGGAACCATTGTTTGATGAACAACACGACGTCGTGGACGTCGGGGTGGTCCACGTGTTGAATCCCGCGTCGATCGGAGGTGTCGAGGTGGATCAGGCGAAACCGGTCTGCGAGGCTCGAATGCAGAATGCTCTCCGTCGCGATACTGACTCCATGGTGCGGCGGCGGCGTCGGCCCAACGATCAGGACGGCAGGGCGGGTGTCCGCAGACGGACCGGGGGATTCGCTTCGGTTTCTCATGTCGGACGGCGGCCCTCCCGCGCTCCTTCCCCGATCAACGACGCCAGGAAGCTCATCATGCTCTCCGCCGTCGCGTCGATGCCGTGTCGTTGCACACGCGCATAGGCCGCCCGGCCCATGGCGGCGCGCTCACCGGGGGACATCCGGAGCACGTGGAGGATCGTCTGCGCCGACGCGGCGGCGTCGAGAGGATCGATCCGAAATCCCGTGACCCCGTCCTCGACGAGATCCCCGGTTGCGGACGCATGGATCGAGCTGATCACAGGAAGCTCCGCGGCCATGGCCTCGCTCAAGACGGCGCCGAACCGGTCCAACAGCGTCGGAAACACGAAGAGATCGGCCAAGGCCAAGAGCCTGACGATCGCGTCCGGGTCTCGGTACCCGAGAAAGTGAACATGGGGCCATCCCCGGGAGCGCGCGCGGGCTTCATGCATGGCCCGCTCGGGCCCGTCGCCCGCGATCAGGAGAGCCGCCGTCGGGCATTGCTTCACCACGAGGTCGTAGATGGCCAGGAGTTCCGCATAGCCCTTGCCCGCCGCCATTCTCCCCACGGCAAGCAAGATCGGGCCGCCGAAGCGCGCGCGCTCACGTTCGGCCCACGGCGAGCCTCGCAACGTCGCGGCTGCATGGTAGCGTTCCACCTCGATAGGCATGACGGCGGTCAAGACCGTGGATGGGGGCGCGCCATAATGGACAAAGACGTCCCTGGCATCGCTCGAACTGGCGATGGAACCGGCTGACCCGCGCGTGAGGAGGCGGCGGACGATCTGCCTGGGCGGCGAAGTCGTGCCGACATCGCGCATGGTCAATTCCCCCCATCCGACGAACGGCCGCTTCCGCAGCCGGCAATAGCCCCATGCCGCCACGTTCGCCGCGGCGTACCCTCCGCTCAACACCACATCCGGATCGGCCCGCCGCAGAGCCCGGGTCACGCCGTAGTTCAGATGCAGGGACACTTCGCTTCCCGGCAGTCTGACGTGGAGGCCCGGAAGCACCTCATGCCGAAAGGCCCCGGCCCCCAGCGTCCACTGACGATTCTCCTCCCGCTCGGCCATGAGAAGCACGTGCAGGCTTCCGGTCCGCTTCTCCAGCGCCTCGAACAACGGGATGCGATAGGGCGTGAGAATGTTCGTGACGACGGCGAGCTTCATGGATGCCCTTGCTCGTCCTAACAGGGCCATAGCAGGCACCGCCTACAGCATCGCGGTCCGGATCCATCTTGACGGACGGTCATACTTGTCCCCGCAGATGACCGGTACCTCGCCGTGGGGTATTCAAGGCGCCGATGCGGTGAGAGTTAGGGCCCCGATCATTCGCCTGTTCATAGCGCCTCCCTGCTCCCGCTCGTCCGCTTCGCCGATTTCCAGATGTTGGTCTGGATGAAGTGCGCCAGCCACTCTCCGATCAAACGGTGGGCATAGGCTTTCGGGTGCGAGTCCCGCTCGTAGGACAACTGTTCCGGCGCATGATCCCGATAGACGACCCGCCCCACGTTCACCAGATGATGGCGCGCCGGGTCGAGCGGGGGAAGACGATGGCGAGGAAGGTTGTCGATCACCTCCCCCTGATAGACCAGGGGAATATTGAGAAGGACGAGGGGCACGTCGTGATCCGCCGTTTCTCTCATGACTTGCGCGAGCAGCAAGGCGGTCAGCTCCGATTCGTCCGCCGTGAGGGCGGACGAGGTCTGGGAACTGATCCCGTTCTGCCGAGCGAGCCGCTCGATGAAAAATCCGGACAGGTGGTTGCGCACGAAATTGAGGACATGGGAATGCTGGCACAGGAAAGAGTACCCCGGGATCGAATAGAGCCGGTCTCTGATATAGAGAGCCGGCACAAAGCCGCGCTCGGCGCGGACCAGCACGCCCTCCTTGGCTACAAAGAGGCCGGAGACCACGTTGTTGTACGGGTCGTTGGGAAAATAAGACAACACCACGAGATCGGGATCGTAGCGCCATCCGACCGTCTGGAGCTGCACAAGTTCTTCCGCGGTGCCGAAACCCGAGACACCCATATTGACGACTTCCGTCCGGCGGGTGGAGGACAGGGCGTGCTCCAAAACGGCGGAAAAGGTCTCATCGTCCTCGACGCCGTGCCCCAAGGCGACGGAATCTCCCAGCACGACGATGCGGAATGTGCCGGCCGGCTTGGGGATCGCATAGTCCTTGGCGCCGCGAAATCCGTCGGCGTTGGTGTTGAAGCCGTGCCGATATTCGGACGTGCTCATGTAGCCGTGCACGCCGCCGATGTTCTTTCTGATGCCATGGGCGCTGGATTCCACATAGCGCGGGATGATGGATTGGGGAAAGAAGAGCCGAAAGAGAAGCTCCGCCAGGCCGAGCGCCACGATGAGCGACGCCATAACCAGCGCGGCGTTCGAGAGGGCCCTCGCGACGACCCTCCTCGGAACACGAACGGGCATCAATGCTCTCTTCCCTCCGATCGCGGTCTCTTCCATCGCAGCCACGAAATCCTCCTCGGCGATTGGCGCGTTGATCTTACGGACGACGGTCATGACGGCCTCTTCAGGACATATTGCACCGCCGTGGGCAGCAATTTTTCCCACAGCCGCGACGGATGGTAGCGCACATTCCACGCGAACGCCCGGGCCAGCACGCGGTCGAGGGCGACCGCTGGGCGCGAGTTCCAGACATACCGCCCGAACAGGAAGGTCAGTTTCGGTACCAGGGGAAACACGCACAGGCTTTCCCGCTGTATCGCAAACCCGGCGTCGGCCAGGATCGATCGAAAGAGCCGCAAGGGAATCCCCCGCTCCATCTTCGTCAGGCCGGGGCGCGGTCGCCTCCAATCTCCCATCGAGACGATGGGCTCCCGTATCAGCGCGAAGCCTCCGGGCATCAGGCAGCGGTAGAGCTCCCTCATCACCCGCGTGACGTTCGGGATGTGATGCAGGCACCCGAAGCAGGTGGCCAAATCGAAGGTGGCGTCGCCGAAGGGCATGTCGCCCAGGGGAGTTGGCTTGACGTACCGTATCGGCACGCCCTGTAATTCACCGGACTCATAGAGATCCGACGGCTCAAGAATCGTCACCCGCGAGATCGACGACAGCACGGGCAGCAATTCGTGCCCGTACGCGCCGCCGATCGACAGGGCGTGCGCAAAGCTTCTGGGCGGCAGATACCGGAAGCCATGGGCGTGATTCAGCGCGTGGTACTCATACTGATAGTCCGCCCCATTGCCGATCCATAAGGCGGAGAATCCCTCTTTCTCTCCGTCGAACCAGCGCTCGATCTCATCCGGCGGCAAGTCGTCGCCGAAGAGCTGCTCCCCGTTGAGGCATCGCTCTATGTCTCGATCATTCACGTCCACGTTCCGCATTATCCGCCCGCGCGACGCATCAATCGCCGGGTCAACTGAAGGACGACGGCGCGATCACTTTCGTGGAAGCCCAACATGGCGAGGACGCCGAGATAGGACAGGGCGAACGCCCCGACCAGAAACCCGATCGGGGGCGCTCCCAGGAGTTTCACGGCCACCACGGGCAACGCGGCGGCCAAGCCCGCCGCCAACGGTTTCACGAGGTCCGCCTGGTACGGCCATACGCGAAGCACACGATGGACTTGCACGACGCGGACCAGCACCGTCACGATCAGGCTGGCGCTTGTCGCAACGGCGGCTCCGGCGATTCCATACCGGGGAATCAGCAGGCAATAGAGGACGATCTGGACCGCGGACACCGCCACGCCGTTCCACATCACGAGCTTCGACCGTCCCGCCCAGAGCAGCATACCGTTGGTGCACCCCATCGCGGAATTCACAAACTGCCCGGCCGCCAGGATGATGAGACAGGCGCCCCCGGACCTAAATCCGTCGCCGAAGAGGGCCATGATGTCCTCGGCAAACAGGGCCATGAGCATGCACAGCGGCAGCGTGCCGATGACGGTCCAACGGGCGACGGCGGCGGCGAGGGCGCGGACCTGTTGGGTGTCGTTCCCGGCAATGCTTTCCGAAAGAAACGGAGTTGCGACCGACTCGAACGTCCCGAGGACGACGGCCAGAACAGCCGAGGTTTGGAAGGCGGCGCTGTAGATCCCGACCTGGTCGGTGGGAAGCCAGTAGCCGAGCAACAGCACATCCGACCGGGTGGCGATGCCGGCGAACACCAGGCCTCCGAAGAGCGGGGCGGAATAGCGCACGACATCCCGATAGGCGCCCGCGAAGGACGCGGCCCCCCGCCGTCGCATCAGAAACGGCCGGAGGGGCCACAACAGCAACACCGTCGTCAGGGCCAACGCGACGGGAAGAGCCGCCAACGGCGAAAGCAGCGTCCACCCGGCCGCGAAGAGCACGGCGGTCGCCGCAAACTTGACGACCGGTTCACACAGATACTTGACCGACGTGCGCCACCGCACCTCGCGAAAGGCTTGCAGCGCCGCCAGCGCGACGCTCGACGTGACGAAGAGAGGGACGGACAAGGCGAACCACCTCAACACGTATCCGGCGTCGTCGTGATGGAAGACGTCTCTCGCCAGAGACGGAGCGCTCAAGAAGAGCCCGGCGGCAAAGAGGCCGCTGAGGCTGAGAGCCAACAAGAGGGCGGCGCGGATCATCCGGCCGGCGGCGTCCGCATCGCCCCGCGCGCTCAAGGCGGGAATGAATCGCAGCAGTGCGGTATCGAGGCCTCCGAGCGCGACGACGGACAGGAGGTTGAAGCAGCCGAGACCCAACGCATACAGCCCGAACGGCTCCGGTCCCAGCCATCTCGCCAGCACGACGGCGTACGCATAGTTGAGCCCCAGTCCCAGAACCGTACCGGCGGAAAAGAGCGCCGATCCGCCGGCGACACGCGACAGCGCGGGCCCGGACTCGAGAGGACGCGCGCCGACCTCGATCCGCGGCGCCCCGATGGGGAGGTCAATCGCCATGAGCGCGGCTCACCGTACTGAAAGTCCTCGTGGTTGACCGGGTCCTTCCGCCGCCGGTTTGAACGGACCGGCCCGGACGGCCGCGATCTGGTCGTCCGACAACCACCGAGACATATAGACCCCGACGCCCGTGTGCGGCCACCGGCTTTGGATCATGCCGATGGTCTCCGCAAACCACTTGCCGTCGCGCGAGTAGAAGTCGCCGGGCGTCCGCATCTCATCGCTGGTGGAGACATTGGAGATGACGAGCGTCAGCGCATCCGGCCTCTTCAGCAGACTCCGGATCCTCTCCGTCAGCGTGACGTCGATGTCCCGGTAATAGGCCATCCGGCACAGCACATCCACCAGTCCCTTGTTCGCCCAGTCGATGCTGTTTTGTCCCTGGTCGGTCCCGGCTTGGAGCGGAATCACGTCGGCGCTGATCACGATATTCGGCTTGACGGCGCGGACGCGCCGCGAGATCTCCTCGACCATGGCCGTGACATCGGACTCCTGATACTCGGCCAGCGTCGGCACCCGGCCGAACGTCAGCTTGAACTGCGCGGTGTCCAGGAGAAGATTCCGGCCGTAGCGTGCTTCGTAGTCGGCTCGGCAGAACTCGCTGGTGCATAATCCCATGGTTCTCACGATGTCCAGATTGATCCCGTCGACGTCATACCGGGCGGCGACTTCGGCGACCAGGTTCGCCATCAAGCGGCGGAACTCCGGCATGTGGACGTCGAACGCGTGCTCGGGCGTGCCGGGCGGAGCGAACTGCGGCAAGAACTCCCCCTCGCGCAGCGCAAGGTTAAACCATGGATGCACCTCGATCCCCATCGCGTGGGCGCGCTCGATCAAATACTTCAGTGGATCGAAATCCTGCTTCGGGTGATCCTTGAGCCAACTATCCCATTCCGCATACGCCGACGGCCACGTCGTGCCGCGCCCGTGCCAGACGATGGGGCCGAACGCGTTGAAGCCGGCGCGCGCGATGCGCTCCAGGATCCGATCCGTTTGTTCCCTACCGGTCCAGTGGAGCACGCCTTCTTCGAAGATGATGCGTTTTCCCGCAAAGGTCTTCCCCGCCGCCGCCGAATGGCCGCAGGGCCAGAGGCCGACCAGCAACGCGAACGTCAGAAGCACGGATAGCCGGCGGCGCATGGCGACCTCACGAACGTCCCGCATCCGACAGCAGCGGAAAACGCCGCCCGGGCAACCCGATGCCCGCCGCGGCCGGCGTGTCGACCGCGGACACCGCGGGGGCGGTAGCCTGTTGCAGATCGCCTTCGTCGGCTCTCAGCCGGAAGCTGAGCCCCACAATCCCCCAGATCAGCCACTGCTCGGAGGGATAGGCGCTCGGCACGAGGCCGATCGCGTCGATCAGCCACATGAGGTAGACCATCAAAGCCGCGACGGCCATGACGTCGGCCCGGACGAGCAGGTGCCGCGTGATTTGGATTCCGATCATCGCAAGCAGCGCAAGGTACAGGCAGAGCCCCACGACTCCGCCGTGGAACAGCATTTGGAGAAAGTCATTGTGCGCGCCGGTCGCCAACTCGCCGCTTCCGAACAGTTGATTGGCGGCCGGGAGGCGCTCCCATTTGTTCACCATTTCGATCCAGCCGAACCAGCGCCCGTGGAACGTCATTTTCCCGTCGACCTCCCCCGTCAAAAAGCCGACCTCCTTACGAAAGAGGGTGCCAACATGCTCGAGAAGATCGCCGGCGTAGTACGTCGTGAGCAGGAGGCCGGTGACGCCGGCGAGGGCGAGCATCACGAACCGTCTTCGGAGCACCGTCCAACACAAGATCCACAGCGCGAACGTGAGTATCGCGGCCTTGCTATACACGCGCACCATGACGAGCGTCGAGATCGCCAGGTAGGCCGCCACCGTGGCTTTGAGCGGCAGATTGCCGGGCTTGACGTAGAGCGCCGAATAGAGCAGCAGGCCGAGGATCGTTTGCTGCGCGTAGGTCCGCATGTTCACGCCGTCGTGCCAGATGCCGATGTTTCTCGCGAGCCCTTCGGCCTGCTCGGGCCGCCATTGAAACCCGGTGACGGCTTGATACAACCCCAGGCTCATCGGGAACAGTCCACCCAGAATCAAGGCCCACAAGAACCATTTGAACCGGTCATCCCGGCGGAAAAACGCCTGGAGAACATAGAACCCGACGAGACCGTTGATGTACCGAAAGAACACGTTCGCGCCGGTCTTCAACTCATCGCTGTACGCCACGATCATCGAAAAGACCACGATATAGGCGGAATAACTGAGCCACATTCCCTTGAGCGGCATCCTCGCCAAGGCGCTCTCCTCTTTGGCCAGCGCCATATGACACAGAAGCAGAAGCGGAATCAGCGCGGAGTAGATCTCGGTTGGATGAAGACCGAACAGCACGTCGTGTTCCCAGGACGCATCGATCAGTGGCTTGACGATGAAGACCGCCACCATGCCGGCTGCCGGAGACACCGCCAGCACGAGAAGAGAAACCAGGCCGAGACTGAACGCGATCGGAAAGAGCCCTTCCATGACTCAGCCTCTTCTCTCGAACGGCGGTGACAACGCTAGCACGTGATGCCTCCGTCGATCACGAGCACTTGCCCGGTGATGAACTCCGCCTCCGGCGACAGGAGGAACCGCACCGCGCCCACCACATCCTCGGGCCTGCCCAGCCGTCCCAGGGGAGTCCGGCGGACGATTTGGTCGCGATGGGACGCGCCGAGATCGTGCGTCATCTCGGTGTCGAGGTATCCCGGCGCGATGGAGTTCACCCGGATGCCGCGCGGGCCCAGTTCGCGGGCGAGCGCCCTCGTCATCCCGTCCAATCCCGCCTTGGTGGCTGAATACGCGGCCAGACCGGCGTAGCCCCGCAGTCCGATGATGGACGAGATATTGACGATGCCGCCTCGTGAGCGAACGATCATCCGACGGGCGACCAATCGGGTCAGCAGGAGAGGGCCTGTGAGATTGACGGCAATCATCCGCTCGATCTGCGCGGGCTGCATGGTCGCCAGGACCCCGTCGGCGGCGATGCCGGCGTTGTTGATCAGCGACTCGATGGGGCCGCATTCTTGCTCCACGCGCTTGACGACCCGCTCCAGCGAGCCGGCATCGGCCATATCGCCCTCCACGAAGGTCAAGCGCTTCTCGTAATCCCGCTTGAGCCGCTCCATGGCGTCGCCCGACTTGCGGCTGAAGGCGGCCACGGTGCGGCCCTGGTCGAGCAGGTAGGTCACGATCGCCAATCCGAGCCCGCGGCTGCCGCCGCTGACCAGCACAATCCCGTCGCCGCTCATTCGACCCCCGACCGTACGACCTTCAACGCTCCGCTCTGCGGGATCGCCCCGACGATCCGCACCACGCGCGGCACTTCGTGTGGGGCGAGCCGGTCCCGCGTGAGACGATGGAACTCCGCCCGCACATCCTGCTCGTCGCATCCCTGCTCCAACACGATGTCCGCCGCCACGAGTTGCCCGACCAGCGAGCTGCCTCGCCCGTAGACGCGCACATCGCTGACGCCGCGCGCCTCCCGCAGGACGGCCTCGACGGTCAGCGGAGACACCTTCCGGCCGCCGACGTTGATCAACTCGCTCTTCCGCCCGCGGAAAAACACCCGATCGCCTTGCCGTTCCACGAGATCCCCGGTGGTGATCCACTCGCCGGGACGAGCCGTGGAGGCGTTGCCGTCGCCGTTGTCATACCCCAGCATCGCGTGCCTGGAACGCGCCGTGAGTTCGCCCTCGACAATCCGCAGCTCGATTCCCGGTTCCGGCGATGCATCGAGAAAGGCCGCGGGGAAGCCTTCCCGTTTGTCGGTGACGGCAAACAGACGGCCCAATTCGGTCGACGCATAGATATGCGCAAGCCGCGCGCCGGGGAACCGCTCGGACAGCCGATCGAGCAAAGGCTGGGTGACCGCCTCGCCACCCATCGTGATCTGCTCGAGACGGCAGCCGCCCAAGTCTTCACGGGAACCGAACAACAGCAGCTGCCTCCAGAACGTCGGGGTCCCCGACGCATGGGTGACCCGGGCGGTCCGCATCGTGCGTGCGATGGTCGCCGCATCGAGAACCGGCGGGATCACCACGGCGGACCAGTTCATGAGGGCCTGCAGCATGACCTGGACCCCGGCATATAAATGGAGCGGATAGGCGCACAGCCAACGCGCCGCCGCATAGCGGGAGTCCGTTCGGACGGGGCCGGCGAGCGTGGTCCAGGTGTGGCTGGCCGCCTTGGGTCGCCCGGTGCTGCCCGACGTCAAGACCGTCGCGATCCCTTCGCCCCGGCATTCCACGCCTGACGGCGGCGGACGCAGGATTTCCGGGGCGTCGATGAGACTCCAGACGACGGCATGCCATTGGAGTTGTTCGGCGAGCGCTCTGACGGCGGCGGCGCTTCTGCCGGCGGCAAGAAAGCTTCGACACCGTAGCCCATCAAGCGCCGCCGCAACCGCCACGTGGTCGGCCGGGTCCCCAAGCGCCATCCCCACCCGAAAACCGGCGAGGGGGCGCCACCGTTGCATGAGAACCTCGACGCGTGTCGCGAGGTCCCCATAGGTCACCGCACGGTCCCCACACACGACCGCCGGCGCGTCCAGGCGATCGGCGGGAACCGAACGGAGATGGGCGGCCAACATCGATCAATCCTCCGTCCGTTGCCGTCGGACCGCCGCGTAGAGATCGACCAGGTCCGACACCGTCTTCAATTCGCCCGCCGGGCCCTGCGCGAACGGGTCGATGCCGGTCTCCATTTCCAGCCGAACCACGACGGCGGCCCAATCGAGAGAATCGAGCCCCAGCCGTTCGTCGACCGGGGAGTCGAGGCCGAGGTCCGGGCACGGGCGGTCCTTGGCGGAGAGCGTATCCCCGATGATGCGCACAATGATCCCGGCGAGATCGTCTTTCGAGTTCATACTCATCCCCTCGTCAACGCTTCGGCGCC
This sequence comes from uncultured Nitrospira sp., assembly GCA_964642845.1. Lineage (GTDB taxonomy): Bacteria > Nitrospirota > Nitrospiria > Nitrospirales > Nitrospiraceae > Nitrospira_D. Next base: position 3,123 of record CAZXRB010000020.1, on the reverse strand, counting down.
CCTCTCGCGGCGCCCTTCTGGCCGGGCTTCCAACGCCTCTTGCGGGGGACAGCCGCGCGCCTTCACATACTGGGACATGCTGAGAAAGCGTACGCCCTCGAAGCCGGCCATGTATCGCCACAACCGCAGCGTCCATTCGAGCTTGGTCGCCGCGTCGCCCCGGTACAAGTGCCGGCGCAGGCGGATGCCGTGGACTTTGAGATTGGCGCGGTAGTCCTTCGCTCCAGGGATTTCGTCCGCAAACTCGTACGGGTGGAACAGATAGACGATCGGTTTTCCGGTCCGCCGAGACTCCCAGTACAACAGGCGGAAGGCCATCTTCATGAAGCGAATGCCCAACACATACAACGCACTGGAGATAAACGGGAGGCCCAAGGCCGAAACGGGCACTTCGAGAATCGGCAAATCGCCGCGGCGGTAGGCGTCCGTGGCGCTCGGGTGATACGGCCTTCGAGGAGCGCGAAGCCAGCCCCCGTGAATCAGGTTGGAGCTGACGAGATCGAACCGTTGTGAACAGACCGTCGAGTCGGCGACATAGCCCAAGCGGGAGAGCAGGCTCAGCGTGGGGCCGGACACCTTGACCCGCGGACCGCGGAACGACACGACGTCGGTTCCGCTCAACGAACGGAGGATGCCGGTCGCCTGCCGCAAATACGTTTCCTGCATTTCAGGCCGCATCGAGTCGTATTCTTCTTCCTCTCCGTGCGTCAGCCCATGGCAGCCGATCTCATGCCCCGCTTGCCGCAAGAGGGCGGGATATTCCGGGACCTGCTCCGCCTCCCGCGCGACGAAAAACAACGTGAAGCTGCCGGAGAGCTCCCGTCCGGCCGCCAGCAGATGGGCGAACGCCCGCCGCTTGTCTTCCATCCGATGATGCGTCGAGAAGTCGACATCGCCCGTGAGCAGGACCGCCACGCCGGCTGTGTCGGGAGGATGATCGTCGGACCGGTCCATCGTCGTCACTCGCGGGGGCGCCTAAAACGTGTCGTGGTCGCCGAACGTAAACCGCCAGGAGCGCAGGTCCGCGGGTAACGGATCGGCCTCTTCCCGGCGGTCGCGCCACAGCAGCAGGGCATACTTTTCGGGCGACGGGATGTAGCCGCGGCCGCGAACCATGCGGCTTTGCTCGAGCGAGAAGCCGTCGAGAGCCAGCGCGACGTCGCATTGCCGATCGAGAGCCAGGCGCTCGGCGGCGGCCAGCGCCAGGCCGGCGGCACGAGGAAGCTCCGGCTCGCAGAAGAGATCCATGACGACGGCCGCCCGAATGCCGTCGAAGCGGTTCACGATCCGGAGGATCACCGAGGCGACCAGACGGTCATGCAGCCGCACGCCGATCACCCGATACTCTCGATCCGGAGCGCCGTAGCGGGCCGCCAGCGAACCGCCCGTCAGGACCTGCGCGGCGCTTCCGGCGCAGGCTACGGCGCGGAGGCCGGCAAGATCGTCGGCAACGTCCGGAGTCCATGCCATCTCGTCGGCGCGCCAGGGCCGACGGGGCCGCGGCCCGCGGAGGCCGATGCCGAACCCGACGGCGGCGTCCGGCACGCGGCAAAGCCGGCTCAGCCAGGACGCGTGTCGGCCGTCCAACAGCCCCTTGTACTTGGCCAACAGCGACGCAGGGCGCAGCGGTTTCGCCAGCACGCGCATGTCGCCGATGCGCGTGAAGCCGATCTTGACATGAGCGTCGGCGATGGGCTGCCGGCGAACGGCCGCATACAACGCGCACATTCCCTTCTCACGAATCCCCGAAAACATGGCCGAGAGGAGCCGGGGATAGACAAATGCGGTTCGATATTCGGGAGCCACGAACAGCCCCGTCCAATAGGCCATCCGTAGCGTCATGCGGCTGACGTGTAGTCGACGCTCCTGCACGCTGGTCATTCCGACGGCGCGGTTGCCGTCGAAGGCGGCCCACAGCATGCGGCCGGGCTTGTCCAGCTCGGGTCCGCGGCCGTCCATCGACGATGCCTCGTCGGCCCGGCTGCGTACCGCGAAAAGCTCCCGAAGAGCGGTGACGTCTGCCGGCTCGGCTTTCCGGACGATCAGCCGGAGAGGAGCCGCGGCGGGCGCGGCCGTCTTCACCGGCGGTGCGGCGTCGGCTCGATGTTCTGCGACATTCATCATGGACAACCGACAGCGCCTTCTCTCCAAGCACGTGGAGGATCGGGAGTATACGACGGGGGCGATAGCACCGGAGATAAGCCACCCTCAAGTTTGTGTTACTGAATTGTAAAAAGGAGCCGGCGCAATCCGACCCCTTGGAGTCCGCGCCGCACTCGCCCGCCGGGGCATGCCGGGATGCCGAGCGCGCAAGCCCAAGGAATTCTTCATCAAAGATGTATATGACGCTGAGCCGCTTGTAACACGGGAAGGCTACGTATCGTCGCGATGCTGTATCTCGCTTGCGACAAAGGAGACTCTATGAGACACACGACCACCGCCGCCGGTGCGGCTGCATGCATCGCGCTTTCTCTCACGCTCTCGCCGATAGCCGAGGCGACGTACCTCGACGACATCGGCTATAGCGCTCTCCAGGAGCAGCTCGGCGCCTTGACGCCGACCGGCGCCGGCGTACACGTCGCGCAGGTGGAGGCGCCGATCAATGACGTGAGCGGCGGCGCCGCGCCCATCTTCATGCCGGACCCTTCGTATCTCAGCACCTCCGGCGCCGAATTCGCCGGCAAAACCATCACGCCCATCGGCGGCAACCCTGCGGGCACGTATTCCAACCACGCCACCGGAGTCGGGAGTCTGTTCTACGGAAACTACAATTCCATCGCCCCGGGCATCACCCAGATCGACAGTTATGACGCCAATAGCTGGATCAGCAGCCTCTACAACCCCTTAAACGGCCGCGCGACGGCCAGTCCCGACCGAATCGCCAACCATAGCTGGGTCGGCGGAGGCACCGACGGCGTCAGCGACGGCACCATCCTTCGCCTCGCGGACCGCCGAGTGGCCTTGAACGAATCTATTCAGGTGGTCGGCTTGACGAATGGGCCCGGCACCTCGCCCTTGCTGGGTGGCAGCGGGTATAACGTCATTGCGGTCGGACGCACCGACGGCGGACATCAGCAGGGGTCGGTGCCGGTCACCGGAGACAGTCTGTACGGTACGGGACGC
>CAZXRB010000019.1:0-49585 GCA_964642845.1 uncultured Nitrospira sp. | reverse complement strand
GGTAGGAGGACCGGTTAAGGAGCCCTCCGCTTTTTGGCGGAAGGCCCCTTGAACCTGCTAGCCTCGCCAAAAAAGGATCAGTGACCCTTCTTTTCTTCCTTCTTCTCTTCCTTCTTATCGCCGAACGTGTCAGCGTGGCCGCCCTTCTTCTCGTCCTTCTTGTCCTTCTTCTCCTCACCGTACACGAGGACGTGGCCGCCCTTCTTCTCGTCCTTCTTGTCCTTCTTCTCTTCGCCCGCAAAAGCCGGGGCGCTGAAGGTCACTGCGACTGCGACCGCCATGATTGCCATCAACATGCGCTTCATACTGATTCACCCCCCTTTAAAGTTGGATTATCTGCCCGTGGGTTCAGGCAAAGTAGCGACGGAGGGTAGCGAAAACTACGGGCAAAGTCAACGGGGATTTGTGCGGCGGCAGGTGAAATACACGGCGGGCACGCGTAAAACCCCGGTTGCAACGCCTTCTTCACCCTAGGTGGCCCGTCATGGGTTACAATGGCCGCTCAATGACGATGGACATCGGGCCCTATTCCAATTATCGGTTGACCGTGCGGCTGGAGCTCGCCAACAAGCCGGGGATGTTCGCCAAGGTCGCGGCGGTGGCCGAAGAGCGGGCCAATCTCGGGGCGGTCGATATCGTCTCCGCGACGAGAACCCGCATGGTGCGCGACGTGACGTTCGACGTGCAGGACGAAGCCCATGGCGAACGGGTCCTGGCGCGGCTGAACGAGATTCCCGACGTCACCGTGCTCTCCGCGTCCGATCGGATTTTTCTTCTCCATCTCGGGGGCAAGATCGCCGTGCAGGGCAAGTTTCCCATCACCACCCGCAACCTCCTCTCGATGGTCTACACGCCTGGTGTCGGCCGTGTCGCCCAAGCCATCGCCAAGGACAAGACCAAGGTCTATGCCTTTACGAGCAAGAGCAACAGCGTCGCGGTCGTGACCGACGGCTCCGCCGTGCTCGGACTCGGTAATCTCGGACCCGAAGCCGCCTTGCCGGTCATGGAAGGGAAGGTCATGCTGTTCAAGGAGTTGGCGGGCATCGACGCCTGGCCCATTTGTCTCAACACCCAGGATGCGGATGAGATCGTGCGCATCGTCCAGGGCATCGCGCCGGGCTTCGGCGCCATCAATCTGGAAGATGTGGCGGCGCCACGGTGCTTCGACATCGAGCGGCGGCTGAAACACTCGCTCGATATTCCCGTGATGCACGACGATCAGCACGGCACCGCCGTGGTCATCCTGGCGGCTTTGACCAATGCGTTGACGGTGACCGGCAAGCAGTTGGATCGGGTGCGCGTCGTCGTGAACGGGCTCGGCGCGGCGGGAACCGCCTGCTGCCGGATGCTCTTGGCGGCCGGGGTGTCGCACCTCGTTGGATGCGACAAGCCAGGCATCATCTTGAGCGGCGATGGTGAGACCCTGCGCGCCTGCCGCGCCGATCTGCGCGCCTGCCTGACCCCGGATCGACCGGCCGGGACGCTGCGCGACGCCTTGCGGGGCGCCGATGTATTCATCGGCCTCTCGGTGGGGAATATTCTGGACGCCGATGATCTGGCGCTGATGGCGCCCGACCGCATCGTGTTTGCGATGGCCAATCCCGATCCCGAAGTGCCGCCTGAGCTGGGTCTCTCGCACTGCCGGATCTTTGCCACGGGGCGGTCCGACTATCCCAACCAAATCAACAATGCGTTGGCGTTCCCTGGAATCTTTCGCGGAGCGCTCGATATCCAGGCCAAAGAAATCGACGAGGCAATGAAGCTGGCGGCCGCACGCGCCCTGGCGGAAGCCATCCCCGCCGGAGCCCTGAGCGAAGATTACATCATCCCGAGTCTGTTCGATAAGGAAGTCGTGCCCCGCATCGCTCGCGCGGTCGCGGCTGCCGCCCGCGACACCGGCGTGGCGCGGAGGCGGCCCAAAGGATCGGCCGCAGAACCATCGGAGTGATCCGGCCGGGTCCCTTTCCATCAAAGAGGGCGGCGGTTTGGTCTTCAGGCCGTGATTGGCGCTGTGCTACAATGCGGCCCTGCGGGAGCGCGAGTCCATGCCATTTTCCACCGGCAGGTACATCAAATTCCGTCAAGGGATGCGGAAACGCATCGAATCCCTGCGCATGAAGACGGAAAGCAGCATGGACGTCGCGGTCGATACGATGATGGAAGAGCGGGTCGACAGCTTCTTTCGGGTCGAGCAGGGGCTGGATGAGATCGTGAAGTCCCTGATGCAGATCGAAGAGGAGTTGGAGCAGATCCGTGACCTTTCGGGCGCGATGCGGCTGGAGTCCCGGCTCGAGTTCGTGGAAGACCGGTGGGATGACCTGGACAGCGAAATCCGGGAGCGGCCAAGGCGCCGGCGAAGAAAAATCAATCTCGCGGATATGTTGAAAGCTGCCGGGGGAGGGGGACATCCTCTCTCGGACAATCCCAACGGTGTCAACAACGCCGTGGACGCCTACGCCATCATCGGGGTCGAATTTGGCAGCTCTCTCGCCGATGTGACCACGGCCTTTCGGCAAAAGGCCAAGCAACTGCATCCGGATGCCAACCAAGGCGATCGCAGTTCCGAACCGGAACTGCGCCGGATCCTGGAAGCCTACCAATTTCTGAAAGAGTATTTGAGCCTCAGCAATACCGAACCGATGGCCCCTCCGGGTCGGCCCTACAGCCCCGCCGAATGAGCGCGTCGTGACCCTACGCCCCAATCAGTACATCACCACGGTCGGCGAACTCGAGCGATTTTGCGCGCGGCTCAAGGACAGCCCCCGGCTGGCGTTGGACACGGAGTTTGTCGGCGAAGACAGTTTCGTGCCGAAGCTCGAGCTGATCCAGGTGGCGACGGAGCGCACCGCGGCGATCATCGACTTCCCGGCGGTGCAGGATGCAGGGTCGCTGGACGCCTTCTGGGAAATTTTGTGTGATCCGGCCGTTCAAAAAGTCGTCCATGCGGGCCGGCAAGACTTGGATCTCTTTGCCGTGCATGCGGGACAGATCCCCAAGCCGTTTTTCGATACGCAAATCGCCGCCGCGATGGCGGGGTTCGGCGCCCAAGTGGCTTACGCGAACCTCGTCCAGCGGGTGCACGGCACTAAACTCGCGAAGGCCCATACCTTTACCAACTGGAGCGCGCGGCCCTTATCCTCCGATCAACTGGCCTACGCGCTGGAGGACGTCACGTACCTCTTGCCGATCCACGACCACTTGTACAGCCGCCTGACCAAGCTGGGGCGCCTGGACTGGGCGCATGAAGAATTCTCCCGGCTCGAAGACGCGGTCGGGGACATCCGCAAGGAGCCACAAGAACGGTATCAGCGGGTGCGCGGCTGGGACACGTTGAAACCCAAGGGGGCCGCCGTGCTGCGCGAGTTGGCGGCCTGGCGGGAAGCCGAAGCCAGGCGGCGCAACGTGCCGCGCGGGCGAGTGTTGCGCGATGAAGTGCTCCTGCAATTGGCGCGGCATCCGCCGCGCCAATTGCAGGAGCTCCGGGCGGTGCGCGGACTGCATGGATCCGAAATTGACCGCAACGGCGAGAGCATACTCGCCACCATTCAGGCGGCCCTGGCCTTGCCGCCCGCCGCATGGCCGGTGGTGCCCAAAGAGCGCAAGCCGGAGCCGGAATCGGCCGGCCTGGTGGAACTGCTCCAGGCCGTCATGAAAGCGCGGGCGACCGAGCAGGAAATTGCGCCGTCGCTGCTGGCGACGACAGCGGACCTGCAAGCGCTCGTCGAGGCGAAGGATCGTGCTCATCTCGACCTTCCGCTGTTGCGGGGATGGCGCCGGGAATTGTTGGGGCAGTTGCTGCTGGACGTACTGGAAGGCCGCGTCACCGTCATGGTCGATCCTGCGTCCGGCACGGTGGTCTGGGACCCACGATCCTGCTAAGCGCCGTCTTCGCTCTCGCAGCCGGCTGTTCCTCGCCATCCGACGGGTACATCCGTTCAAAACAGGACAAGGAAGGAGGTTGTTCCCTCGTCGTCGGTCTCTGTCGTAGCGGTGTGGCTCTACTAAGCGGGCCAAATGTCTGTGATTACCTCTTCTTCTGATCTGATTGTTCCAGCGGGCCTGGTACGGTTCTCGCTTCTGGGTAACACCGAGCCTGCACCCATGATCGCTTCACTTCTCAGGACGGCCGCCGCACTCGCCCTCCCGGGCGGGTGGGTGTTTCTGGCGGCCATCGGCTTTTTACGGCCGCGGGGATTGCCCCAGTGGCTGCAGCCCCCCATCGGCGCATTGCCTTATATCGTGCTCACATTCGGCATGGTCTTCGGCTGGTACCTGGCCAGCAGCCGGGTGATGCTGTCACTGCTCATCCTGGGGCTGGCCGACCGGGCCGTGGTCCTCTTTCCTCCGGATGATCCCGATCCGGCGTCGACGGGTCGCATCCTGTTCGCGGCCGTGTCGTTTCTCGTGCCCGTGAATCTCCTGGGCCTGTCCCTCGTCAAAGAGGAAGCGATCTCCACGCTGCGCGGAGTCCTTCGCCTGGCGGTGGTCCTCGTTCAGCCCTTCGCCGTCTTGTGGTTGGCCATGCCGGACCAGACGGACCTGGCCCGCTCGCTGCAACGTGCGCTGGTACCGGTGGATCTGCCATGGACGGCGTTGACTCAGCCGGCCCTGATGGCGTTCTTTGGCGCGATCGTGCTGCTGGGTGTCCGTTTCGTCATGGACCGCAATCCGCTGGATGCCGGGTCTCTGTGGGCGGTGATCGCCTCCTTCACAGCGCTCCAAGGGCTGCGGTACGGCTGGTCGCCCACCAATTTTTTCTCCACGGCGGGGCTGATCCTGTTTTTTGCCTTGGTGCAGGCGTCTCACCGCCGGGCCTATCGAGATGAACTCACCGGCCTGCTCGGCAAGGCGGCGTATGATCAGGCGGTGGCCCAATTGAAGGGCCGGTATGTGCTGGCCGTCGTCGGCCTCGACCAGCTCAAGCAGTACGGCAACCAACACGGCCGGCCGGTCAGCGAGCAGATCCTACGGCTCCTTGCCCCCAAGATCGAGACGGCCGCCGGACCGGGACAGGTGTATCGGGTGAGCGGAGAGGACCTGACCTTACTGTTTCCCCGCCGGACGGCTACCGACACCCTGGTGGTGATGGACGCGGTCCGCAAGGCGGTCGAGCAATGTCGCCTCGAGCTGCGGGGCGGCACGCGGGTGTGGGAGACGGCGAGCGGAGCGCGGCCGCGCGCAGGGGCGGATGCCTTACTGGTGACGGCTTCGATTGGCATGGCGGAGGGAGAGGAGGGACAACGGTCGCTGAGTCTCGTGACCAAAGCCGCGTATCGGGCCCTGTACGAGGCCAAGAGTGAGGGGGGCAATCTCGTGAGGCGGGGCAGTGTCGCCGCAGAACCGGCCAAAACGGCGCCCCGCGAAACGGGCCGTATCGTGGCCTACAGCGAATTCGAATATTGAGGACTTACAGCAGCTTCTTCACCGAGTCCGCCGGCCGCGCCAGCATCGCCCGCTCACCTTTCTCCACAAGAGGTCGCTGGATCAAATCGGGGTACTTCACCATCAAATCCAACAGCTCCTCGTCGGAGACGGCCTTCTTGCCGAGATTCAGCTCCTTATAAATGTCCTCCTTCGTGCGCAGGACATCCCGGGGGCTGAGGCCGGCCTTCTTCAGCACACGCTTCAACTGCGCCTTCGTGAAGGGCTGGTCATAGTAGTTGACCGTCGTGAAGGGCTTGCCGCTCTCTTTCAGCAACTGGACGGCTTGGCGGCAGGTGGTGCAGGTTGGTTTCTGGTAAATGATAATCTCAGCCATCGTGTCTCCTTCTCCGGGGGGAATCTTGACGGATTTTTTGACACTGTGTTACATCGGCCTCCAGTATGCCGCTGGTAGGAACCAGTTCGTCCGGCCAGTTTTCCTGCGCGACTTCCGCTCAGCACACGCTGAAAGACCTTCGGACCAAGCGCAAAGGACAACCGGTTTTTGTGCTGGGCCATCTGCTCGAACGCAAGAAGCAGGAGGCCACCTTTGAAGTCTTCAACGACCGCATCGCCTTGGTGAAGTTCAGCGACGGCGCGATCCTGGGCTATGACCCGGTCGAGCTGCTCCTGCCCACCGAGATCGACGAGCAGGGAATCGCGTACTTCGAGATCCGCACCTGCCGTGCCTGCGACATCCTGTTTCCCTTGACGCTCGAGGAGGCGGAGTCCAACGAGGAGCCGACCCTCTGCCCCGAATGCCGGAGTTAATCCACCAGCGGGGCCACCTCCAGCGCTTTCTTGAGCAGGCAGTCGCCGGCGAACCCCTGCAGAACCATCGGCAGCATGGCGCCGTCAATGACGCGCACCGACGAGATGCGAAAGCCGTCGGCCAGCTTTTGGCCCTCCAACTTCATTGCATGGCAAATTTCGAGTTTTTTCCAGATCGGATTCGAGAGAACCGTCTCGGACGCCAGCAGTTTGAGATCGCTCACGACCCCGTCGATCGCCACTTTCGCCGCCACGCGGCTCTTGTCCTTGGGCGGCTCGCTGACCACCGCGAAGGCGACCACTTCTTCGTCGGCCCAACCCGGGCTCGGGAGCGCCACGCCGCCCCAGGCCAGTGCGCAGATAACAGCGAAGAATTTCATCGTGGCCCCATCGGCAGGTCTGGTCCTCGGGGCGGGTCTCGACGTTCCGGTACGTCGCCATGCCGGAGCGTGCTCGTGCCGACCGGCTTGACCGACGAAGGAGGGCTTGAGGCAGGCGCGCCGATGTCGCTGCGGGGACCCGTGCGCCAAAAGACACTGGCGGCGATGACCAACACCAACAGGCCCAGTATGAGCATCACACGTACCATCATGCAGCAAGGCTCCGAGGCCGAGTCAGTATGCCAAGCAGCTTTTTTCATTTCAAGAACGCTCAAACATCCGCCGCTCATGGTAGGCTAGGGCATCGATGCCCATCCGACGAGAGACGTATGCCGCATGACTTCATGCCTGGATTAGCCGGTGTGCCGGCCGCCACGTCGTCCATCAGCGACGTCGATGGACAGCGGGGGATTCTGGAATATCGCGGCATCCGCGTCGAAGAATTGTGCGCCCAGTCCTCCTACCTCGAGACGGCGTGGCTGCTGCTCTTCGGCCAGCTCCCCAGCCGGCAGGAGTTGCGCCAGTGGACGATCGATGTGACGCATCACCGTCGGATCAAGTTCCGCATCATCGACCTCCTCAAATGTTTGCCGGAGCAGGGTCACCCCATGGACGCCCTGCAAGCCGCCGTGGCGGCGCTCGGCATGTTCTATCCCGGCCGGAATGTGAAGGATGTCGGAAACAATTACTGGTCCGCCGTCCGACTGGTCGCCAAGCTGCCCACGATCGTCGCGGCGTGGGCGCGGCTGCGGCATGGCGACGATCCCATCCCGCCTCGCGATGACCTCGGCTTCAGCGAGAATTTCTTTTTCATGCTGACCGAAACGATGCCCCATCCGCTCTGGGCGGAGATTTTCGACGATTGCCTCATCCTGCACGCCGAGCACACGATGAACGCCTCGACGTTCACCGGGCTCGTGACCGCCTCGACGCTCGCCGATCCCTACACGGTGGTGGCGTCGTCGATCGGGGCGTTGAAAGGGCCGCTCCACGGGGGGGCCAACGAAGAAGTCGTGACGATGTTGAAGGGCATCGGCACACCGGAGAAAGCGCGGGCCCATGTGGAGCGAGCCCTGGGTCAGAAGCAGAAGTTGATGGGGTTCGGCCACCGAGTTTACAAGGTCAAAGACCCCCGCGCGGTGATTTTACAGGGACTCTGCCAACGGCTTTTCAAGGAATGCGGCCACTCGCCGTTGTATGACGTCGCCGTCGCGGTGGAGTCGGCGGCGGCGGAGATGCTCGGGCCGAAGGGCATTTATCCGAACGTCGATTTCTACTCCGGCATCATTTACGACCAAATGGGCATCGACACCGACTTGTTTACCCCGCTGTTCGCCATGGCCCGGGTCTCCGGATGGCTGGCTCATTGGTTGGAACAGCTACGCGAAAACAAGCTGTTCCGGCCGGACCAGATTTATGCGGGGGAGCATAATCGCCCCTATATTCCGCTGTCGCAACGGCCGTGACGCCCTTGACTCCCTCCTGCGTCGAGTTATCTCCCTCTCGAAAAGTTGAGTCGGCGCAGCGCCAGCCCGGTTACCAGCATAGAGCCTGAAAAAGGAAGAACGAAGGAGGTCAATCATGACACTCGTACGGTGGGATCCGTTTCGTGAGTTGGAGGAAATGTCGGAACGGTTGAATCGCGTCTTCAGCCGGCCTTCCTTGCGCACCAACGGGAAGGAGAATCTGACGGTCGCCGATTGGATTCCGACGGTCGACATCAGTGAGAGCGAGGGCGAGTACCTGATCAAGGCGGAGCTCCCGGAAGTCAAGAAAGAGGACGTGAAGGTCACGGTGGAAAACGGGGTGCTCACCTTGCAGGGCGAGCGCCGGCAGGAGAAGGAAGAAAAGGGCAAGAAATATCATCGCGTGGAGCGCTCCTACGGCAGCTTCATTCGGAGCTTTACGCTGCCTGAATCGGTCAATGAAAGCGGCGTGAAGGCCGAATACAAAGACGGGATGTTGAACATCCATCTGCCGAAGAGCGAAAAAGTCAAACCGAAAGCCATCGAAGTCAAAGTCGCCTAATTCGCGCGACCGCACAGAGGATGAAAGGCCCGCCAGCGGCGGGCCTTTCTCGTTTTGAGCGGACGTGTCCGCCTGCCCTCGCCGGGCCTCGGCTCCTTCCCAGGCAGCGCCAACCGGCAGTTTCTTCTCTTGAGTAACGAGCCGGCCACCGTTTATCATGGCGCCCGCCATTCGGACGAACCTGAGACGGAGCACATCGGCATGAAGAAGACATCCAGCCGGAACAGTCGCCGCGGTGCGCCAGCCACCGCAGCGGCGACGAGGATCGAACGGGATACAATGGGCGAATTGGCGGTGCCGGCCGCCGCCTATTACGGAGTCCAAACCGCCCGCGCGATCGAAAATTTCCCCATCAGCTCGCTGCGGTTCCCCCGGGCCATGATCCGGGCCATGGGACTGATCAAACGCGCCGCCGCGTCGGTGAACCAGTCGCTCGGTTTGTTGGACAAACGGCTGGCGGAAGCCATCCGGCGGGCGGCGGCCGAAGTCGTGGAGGGCAAGCTCGACGCGGAATTTCCGGTCGACATCTTCCAGACCGGTTCCGGCACCTCCACCAACATGAACACCAACGAAGTCATTTCGAACCGCGCCACGGAATTGCTGGGCGGGGCCCGAGGCAGCAAGTTGGTGCACCCGAACGATCACGTCAACCTCGGGCAGTCCAGCAACGACGTCATCCCCACGGCCATTCATATCGCCGCCTCCGAGATGATCGCGAGGCAGCTCATTCCGGCGTTGACGCGGCTGCACAGCGCGCTCGACCGGAAGGCCCGCGAATTCGACCGTATCGTGAAGATCGGCCGGACGCATCTGCAGGACGCGACACCGGTTCGGTTGGGACAGGAATTCGGCGGGTATGCCCGGCAGATCGAGTTGGGTATCCAGCGGGTGAAGCGCGCGCAGGAGGCGCTGGCCGAAGTGGCGCTGGGCGGCACGGCGGTGGGGACCGGCTTGAATTGCCATCCGGCCTTTCCGGCCAAAGTGCTGGCGATGATCTCGAAGGAGACGGGGTGTGTCTTCCGCGAGGCGAAGAATCACTTCGAGGCGCAATCGGCGCAAGACGGGCTCGTCGAGGCGAGCGGCGCGCTGCGAACGGTGGCGGTCAGCCTGATGAAGATCGCCAACGACATCCGGTGGCTCGGCTCGGGGCCGCGCTGCGGCCTGGGGGAAATCCAACTCCCCGAAACGCAGCCGGGCTCCTCGATCATGCCGGGCAAGGTCAATCCCGTCATCGCGGAATCGGTGACCATGGTCTGCGCGCAGGTCATCGGGAACGACCTGACGGTAACGGTCGGCGGGCAAGCGGCGAACTTTGAACTGATCGTCATGTTACCGGTGATGGCCTATAACCTCCTGCAATCCATCGAACTGCTGTCGACCGCGTCGCAGAACTTCGCCGTGAAATGTATCGAGGGCATCAAGGCGAATGAAGAACGCTGCCGGAGTTTGATCGAGGAGAGTCTGGCCATGTGCACCGCGTTGGCGCCGGCGATCGGGTATGAAGCGGCGGCGAAGCTGGCCAAGGACGCCTACAAGTCCGGCAAGACGGTCAGAGCCGTCGCGATGGAACAGAATGTCCTGCCGGAAAAACGGTTGAACGAATTGCTCGATCCCTGGCGCATGACCGAACCGGGCGGCCCGGTCGGCAGCGCGGGCGGCTAGCGGCGCGGCGAAATTTTTGACAGTGTCGGAAGCGCTATGCTAAAGTCCGCGAATCTTTTGCCTTTTCACTCGGCTTGAATCGAATTCTCCCCAAAGGAACCGGATATATGACTGCTGCACAGGCGAAGCACGTGATTATTGTGGCTGGCGCTGGTCCAGCCGGGATGGCAGTGGCCGGCTCGCTGGCGAAGGCCGGGCACGAAGTGATCATCCTCAATCGCGACATCAAGTTCGGCGGGCTCGCGGAATACGGGATTTTCCCGAGCAAGCTGAAACTGCGCGGAGGATTGAAGAAGCAGTATTGGGACTTGCTGGAGCAACCGAACGTCCATTATTTCGGCAATGTCTCCATCGGTCAGGGCAAAGACCTCACGGTCGAGGACGTGCGGAGTCTCGGCGCCGGCGCCGTCGTGTTCGCCATCGGCGCGCAAGGGACCAAGGCTATCGGCGTCGAAGGCGATGCGGCCCAAGGCGTCTTCCACGCGAAGGATGTCGTCTATCACTTCAACCGGCTGCCGGGGTTCGGCGACCGGCCTTTCGACGTCGGCAAGCACGTCGCCGTGATCGGGGCGGGTGACGTGATGGTCGATATCTCCCATTGGCTGATCCGCTATAAGAAGGTGGAGCGAGTCACCGCCATCGTCCGCCGGGGGCCAGCCGAGCGAAAGTACAACCCCAAAGAAATCCGGGCCGTCTGCGCCAACATGGACGTGGAGGGCATCAAGAAGGAATTCGAGCGCATCAAAGACCGTCTCTCCGCCGTGGGGCAGAATCCTGACGAGCTGCTGAAGGGCCTGACCGACGAATTCACGAAATGCGAGCCGAAGGTCAGTGAGACCAAAATGGGGTTCCGGTTCCTCGCCTCGCCCAAGCGCATTTTGGTGGATGCCAACAACCGGGTGCGGGCGCTCGAAATGGAAGAGAACAAACTCGAACCTAAAGGCGAAGACACGGTGGCCGTCGGACTCAAACAGTACTACGAGTTTCCCTGCGACAGCGTGGTGTTCGCCGTCGGCGACAAAGTCGACGAGACCGTGGGCTTGCCCTACAAAGGCGGCGCCTTCGTCACCAATCCGAACAAGACGTCCAACGATCCCGACGACGCGCTCTTTCAGGCCTATGACGAAGCGTCCGGCAAGGTGTTGGACGGCGTCTTCTTGGCCGGGTGGGCCCGGAAGGCCAGCGAGGGACTGGTGGGCGTGGCGAAGCGGGACGGCGACTGGTGCGCCGAAGTGGTCTGCCGTTACCTGGCCGGCAAGGCGCCCGGCACCGACGCCAACGCCGTGCTCGACAAGCTGCATCGTCTGCTGAAGGAGCGGAAGAGCCGGCCGGTGGATGTCCGGGGGCTGCGGATATTAGAAGCGGCGGAGAAGGCTCAGGCCGGCAGGGGCGAGTGCATCGGAGAATTCAAGTTTGCCACCAATCAGGAGATGCTGGCTCTGATCGAGCGCGGCGGGTGATCGCCTTACCCGTCCCCCCACTTCAGCTTTTCCCTCAAGACGTCATAATAGTGGCTCTCAGGAAACCGGATGAGCCTGGTGCGGTGCTCCGACGCTTGGACCACCGCCGTGTCGCCTTGCGTCATGGCGATCCCGACCTGGCCATCCAACGTCGCCATGGCGCCGTCGTCCCTGCTGGTCAAGGTGACTTCCACTTCCACGTTGTCCGGCACGATCAACGGCCGGTGCGTCAAGGTGTGCGGGCAGATCGGCGTGAGAATCAGCGAATGCACCGCGGGATCGATGATGGGACCACCGGCGGACAGGGAGTAGGCCGTCGATCCGGTCGGCGTGCTGACGATCAGGCCGTCGCCGCGCAGGTTCGTCACGAACTGGCCCTGGATCGAAATCTTCAGCTCGATCATGCGGGCCAGGGTGCCCTTGCTGATCACGACGTCGTTCAGCACCACGCCTTGCGCGACCGTCTCGCCGTGCCGATGCACGTGGGTCTTGAGCATCAGCCGTTCATCGAGCACGAAGTCATTGGCAAAGACGCGATCGAGAGACGGATAGAGCCGGTCCAGGCGCACTTCCGTCAGAAATCCCAGGCCACCCATATTCACACCGAGGATGGGAATGCCGCGTTCGCTGGCGAGGCGGGCCGCATTGAGCATCGTGCCGTCGCCGCCGAGTACCAACAACACGTCCGCTTTGCCGGCGAGTTGCGTTTTTTGCAGCCCTCCCGTTTCACCGAGCAGCGCGGCCGACGTCGTATCCAAAATCGCGTCGATGTTGCGGGTTCGCAGCCAAGACACGACCGCCTGCAAGGTCGCTTTGACTTCGGGGAACTTCGGCTTGGTGAGAATCCCGATGCTCTTGCTTCTCATGGCGCGTGCCGCACGCGGAGGGCTAAAAGGTGCGGGATTCTATAGGGACCATTCTTGAGCTGTCAACGCGTGCGGGCGCGGTCATGATCCTCCGTAAGGTGAAGCCATCAGCCGGCGAATTGCGTCGCGACGCGCGCGGCGCTTTTGCCTGCAACCTTGACACTCGAAAGAGCTCTAGTTAGAATTAGGCCAAGTTTTTCCACGGGTTTTGCTCGAACGTATCCATTATTGGCATCCATCAGAAGGAGGCAGGATGTTCGAACGATTCACGGACAAGGGTCGAAAGATCATCATCCTCGCGCGAGAGGAAGCCGAACGGCACCAGAACGACTATCTGGGAACCGAGCACCTCGTGTTGGCGATCCTCCGGGAGTCCGACGGCATCGCGTTGATGATCCTCAAGAAGATGGGGCTGTCCACCGAGCAAATACGGCTGGAAATCGAGCGAAACCTCCCGGGCGGCGGCACCACCATGACGTTCGGGGAAATTCCCTTCAGCCCCCGGGTGAAGAAAGTCATCGAATACGGAGTCGAAGAAGCCCGCTTACTCGGGCACAACCACATCGGGAGCGAACATCTCCTGCTCGGCCTGCTGCGGGAAGAGGAGGGGATCGGTGGCAAGATTCTCCGCAGTTTGGGCGCCAATCTCCTGACCGCCCGGCAGCTGACCGTGACCTTCCTTCGGAAGTCCGCCCCGCGTGAACGCGATCGCAAGAGCAACACCCCCGCGCTCGACGAGTTCGGCCGCGACTTGACCCAACTGGCGCAGGAAGGCCAGCTTGATCCGGTCATCGGCCGCGCGGATGAAATCGAGCGCGTCTTGCAGATCTTGAGCCGCCGCACGAAGAACAACCCGGTGCTCATCGGCGAATCCGGCGTCGGCAAAACGGCGATCGTCGAGGGGCTCGCCCAGCGGATCGTCCAGTCCGAAGTGCCGGATAATTTGCTATCGCGCCGCGTGATCGCGCTTGATCTCGGTTCCTTGGTGGCCGGTACGAAGTATCGCGGGCAGTTTGAGGAGCGCTTGAAGGTCGTGATGAAGGAGATCGTGCAGGCCGGCAACATCATCATCTTCATCGACGAGCTGCATACCCTCGTGGGAGCCGGTGCCGCGGAGGGCTCCATCGACGCCTCCAATATGCTGAAGCCGGCCCTGTCACGCGGGGAGATTCAGTGCATCGGGGCCACGACACTGGACGAATACCGCAAACACATCGAAAAAGACGGCGCCCTGAAGCGGCGCTTCCAGCCGATCCATGTGCAGCCGCCGACGATCGACGAAACCGTGCAGATCATCCAGGGGCTGCGGGACCGGTACGAGGAGCACCACGGCGTCGAAATCACGGAAGAAGCGATCGTGGAAGCCGTCAAGCTTTCCGACCGATACATCACCGATCGGTTCCTGCCGGACAAGGCCATCGATCTGATCGACGAGACCGGCTCGCGCGCCAAGCTTCAGACCTACGCGCTGCCGTCTGAACTGAAGGCGATGGAGCAGGAACTCAAGAAAGTCTCCCGTGAAAAAGAGCTGGCGATTTCGATGCAGAATTTCGAGGAGGCGGTGCGCCATCGCGAAGAAGAAGAACGCCTCCGGAAGCTGCTCGACGAATCCAAGCGCGAATGGAAGAAGAATCAGGAAAAGCACAAACCCGTCATCGGCAAGGAAGATGTCGCCTACGTCGTGTCGAAGATGACGGGCATTCCGCTGTTCAAATTGGAAGAAGAGGAATCGAACAAGCTGCTGCGCATGGAAGAGTTCCTCCACAAGCGCGTCATCGGCCAGAACGAAGCGATCTCGGCGGTCTGCCGCGCCATCCGGCGGTCGCGGGCGGGCCTCAAGGAAACCCGCAAGCCGATCGGGTCGTTCATTTTCCTGGGGCCCACCGGCGTCGGGAAGACCGAGCTGGCCCGCACCTTGGCGGAGTTTCTGTTCAACAGCGAAGACGCCCTCATTCGGGTGGACATGTCGGAGTATCAAGAGAAGTTCACCAGCTCGCGGCTGTTCGGCGCCCCGCCGGGATACGTGGGCTACGAGGAAGGCGGGCAGCTCACCGAAAAAGTGCGCCGCCGCCCATACTCCGTGGTTCTCTTCGATGAAATCGAGAAGGCCCATCCGGATGTGTTCAACGTGCTGCTCCAAGTCCTGGACGACGGGGTGCTGACGGACAGCCTCGGCCGGAAGGTCGACTTCAAGAATACCGTCGTCATCATGACGTCCAACATCGGGACGAAGATGATCCAGAAGGGCGTGTCGCTCGGCTTCCAGAGCACGGAAGGAGAGGCGGCTCGCCGCAAGAAAGAAGAAGTGTTGGGCGAGCTGCGCAAGTCGTTTAGCCCGGAGTTCCTGAACCGGATCGACGACATCGTGATCTTCCATCAGCTGGAGAAGGAGCATCTGTACAGCATCCTCGATATCCTGATCCGCGAGCTCAATCTGCGGCTCTTGGAGAAGGGAGTCGAAATCGAGGTGGGCGAGGAAGTGAAGCAATGGCTGATCAAGGAAGGCTACGAGCCGCTGTATGGGGCGAGACCGATGCGCCGCACGATTCAGCGGGCAATCGGCGATCCGCTGTCGGACGAGCTCATCCGCGGCCGCTTCAAGGAGAGCCGGAAGGTCAAGGTGGTGCTCCGCGACGGCGCGCCGGCCTTTATCGAGCAGGAGGCCATGGCCGGAGTCTAAGATCAGCCACGTGATCCACCCGCGCTTCACCTTAGATTGTGCTCAACTGCCGACCCCTGCGGCTGTATGCCGCAGGGGTCGCATCGTCTTCTAACTCGTGAGTCGATCCCGCGCAATCTCCCCCACAGCATGGTCTCCGGGCCCGATCCTCGGCATCGAATCATCTTGCGATGAGACGGCGGCTGCCGTGCTCGACGGTGAAGGCCGCGTCCTTTCCAACGTGATCGCATCCCAGACAGCCGTCCATGCGAAATACGGGGGCGTGGTGCCGGAACTGGCGGCGCGCGCCCATGTGACCGCCATCGACGCGGTTGCGAAGCAGGCGTTGGACCAGGCCGGCCTCTCACGGAAGGAGCTGCACGGGATTGCAGTGACGCAGGGACCGGGGTTGGCCGGCGCCTTGTTGGTCGGGGTCAGCTATGCCCGCGCCCTGAGCTATGCGCTCGATATCCCCCTGGTCGGGGTCAATCACTTGGAAGGGCACATCGCCTCGGCCTGGCTCGCGGATCCGGCTTTTCCCTCTTCGTGTGTCGTGTTGGTCGTCTCCGGCGGGCACAGCCATCTGTACCGCCGCGACGAAGCCGGCGTCTGTACGCTGCTGGGCTGCACCAGAGACGATGCGGCCGGCGAGGCCTTCGACAAAGGGGCGCAGATGCTCGGCCTGCCGTATCCCGGCGGCCCGGCGATCGACCGGGCGGCGAGACAAGGCGATCCCGCCAAGATCGTGTTTCCCCGATTTCAAGCCGGACCGAAGAAGCTCGAGTTCAGTTTCAGCGGGTTGAAAACCGCCCTGCTGTACAAGCTTCGAGATCTCGGTGCGTCATTCCGGCCGGACCAGGTGCCTGATTTTGCAGCCGGGTACCAGGAGGCCATCGTGCGAAGTCTTGCGGATACGGCGTGTGCCGCGCTGTCGAGGACCGGCCTGTCGGCTCTTGCGGTGGTCGGCGGAGTCTCGGCCAATACGCGCCTCCGGTCGCTGTTGCAAGAGCGCGCCGAGCGCGGGCGTATCCGCCTCGCGCTTCCCCCACTGGCCTACTGCACGGATAACGCCGCCATGATCGCGGCAGCCGGCCGGCAACTCCTCATTCGAAACGGCGGCCGCACGGCACCGGCGCTGGACGTTGAACCGACGCTCGCTCCGCCGGGTCGCGTGATGGCGGCCGCCGTCGACGCACTTTCCACTCGCGAGGTGCGTCATTCCTGAGATACACGGTCATATCGCCGGTCTGCGTCCCAGCCAGTTGGCAGCGCTCGAGCGACTCTATCGCCGGCGCGTGCCACCTGAGAGGATCCTGTCCCCGGAGTTGGCCAAGGCGGCGTGCCAGCTCGCTGTAGAGATCCGCCGCCCCGTCGGACTGCTGCTCACCAGGCGAGGGCTGGTTCAGGAAATCGTGCTCGGCACAGAGGTCACGCTGTCGCCCGCAACCATGGCCAAGTTCCGGGCCGGCTCCCGGTCGCTGCGGGGGCTGCGCCTGATCCGCACGCAACTGCACGATCAGCCGTTGAGCCAGGAGGCGTTGACCGACTTGGCGTTTCTGCGGCTGGATATGATCGGCGTGCTGTCCGTCTCATCCGAAGGCCTGCCGGGCCAGCTCTATCTCGCGCATTTGCTCCCGCCGAACGGCACGGGGCAGTTGTGCCGAATCTTGAAAGCCGTGCCGTTCCACCAGTGCGCGGTCCAGTTCGACGAGTTCATCGGCGACCTGGAAGCGGAGATGCAGCAGGCGCGGGCGCACCATACCGTGACCAGCGGCCAGGAATCGGCGATCCTGGTCAGCGCTTCTCCGCAGGGCCGCGCCGAGCAGGAGGAGCGGCTGGTAGAGCTGGCGGAGTTGGCTTCCTCCGCCCAGGTGTCGGTGATCGACCGCATGGCGCAGCGGACGCCGGACGGCCACCAGCGATATCTCCTCGGAAGCGGCAAGCTCAAGGACGTGTTGATTCAGACGCTCCACAAGGGCGCTGACATGGTCATCTTTGATCAGACGCTGACTCCGGCTCAGTCCCGGGCGATCTCGGAAGTGACCGACATCAAAGTGATCGATCGCACGCAGTTGATTCTCGACATCTTCGCCCGCCGCGCCCATAGCCGGGAGGGGAAGGTACAGGTGGAGCTGGCTCAGCTCCGGTATCTCTTGCCGCGCCTGTCGGGCAAGGGCACGGAGCTCTCGCGATTGGGCGGCGGCATCGGCACGCGGGGTCCCGGAGAGACGAAATTGGAAACCGATCGGCGCCGTATCCGCGATCGCATTACCCACCTGGAACGTGAGTTGGCACGGTTCGCGCGGCATCAGGACCAGCGCCGATCGAAACGCGGCCGGCAGGGCCTGCCCGTGGTGTCGCTGGTCGGCTATACCAATGCGGGCAAATCGACCTTGCTGAACGTCTTGACGAAGAGCGAGGTCTCGGCCCAAGATCGGGTGTTCGAAACGCTGGACACCACCAGCCGGCGGCTGCGGTTTCCGCAGGATCGCGAGGTGATTCTGACCGACACCGTCGGGTTCATTCGCGACCTGCCCAAAGAGCTGCTCGGCGCATTTCGGACGACGCTGGAAGAGCTGCGCGAAGCCGATCTGCTCCTGCATGTCGTCGATGCGAGCGCCGCCGACATCGACGTGCAAATTACCGCGGTGGTCGCGATTCTCGAGGAATTGCAGCTGGCCCACATTCCGCGGCTCCTGCTCTTCAACAAGTGCGATCGCCTGCCGCCGGCGCAACGCGACTTGCTGTGCCGGCGCTATCAGGCCATCGGGATCTCCGCGCTCCAGCCCGACACGCTCCGCCCTCTCTTGGCGCGCTTGGAAGCCCAGATCAGGCTCCTGGCGGCCGAGAAAGAGCGAACGGCCGCTTCGGTGTCCGACGATCTGCCGGTGCTTGCAAGTCACGCCTGACCGCGGCACAATCGGCATCCCTCGATGAACGCCACACGCAGCCGCAAACCACGTGCCGACCCCCGACCGGCCCGGATCGTGGCGATCTTGCGCCGCACCATGCCGGAGGCGCGGGTGGAACTGACGCATCGCTCGCCGTGGGAACTGCTCGTGGCGACCGTTCTTTCCGCCCAATGTACCGATCAGCGGGTCAATCAGGTCACGCCGGCGTTGTTCGAACGGTATCCTTCGCCACGAGCCATGGCCCAGGCCAAGCCGGCCGAATTGGAGGCGCTCATCCGGACGACCGGTTTCTACAAGAGCAAGGCGCGCAGTTTGATCGGGTGCGGCCAAGCCGTGGCGGAACGGTTCCACGGGAAGGTCCCGGACACGATGGAGGAACTGGTCTCGATCCCGGGGGTCGGGCGCAAGACGGCCAACGTGCTGCTGGGCGCCGCGTTCGGCAAGCCGGCCGTCGTGGTGGACACGCACGTGAAGCGCGTGGCGCAGCGTTTGGGACTGACCCGCTCGGAAGATCCGGATCACATCGAGCGCGATCTGCAGGCGATCTACCCGGAAGAGCAGTGGACGGGAGTCTCGCAGCGCCTGCTGCTCCATGGCCGGTATGTCTGTCTGGCGAGACGGCCGCGATGTGGAGCCTGTCCCATCTATGACGAGTGCGTGTGGAAAGGGAAATTGCCGAAATGATCACCAGCATGACGGGATTCGGCCGGCGGCAGGGAACCTGGCAGGACGGCACAGTAAGCGTCGAAGCCCGGTCGGTCAATCATCGGTTTCTGGACGTGGCGATCCGTCTGCCCAAGTCGATGACCCATCTGGAAGACACCTTCAAAAAGCTGATCCAGGACCAGTGCGCGCGTGGGCGTGTGGAGCTTACCGTCCTGCTGCAGGGCACGCGCAGCGGCGCGCGTTCCTTGCAGCTTGACGCTGGGTTGGCGAAACAGTACCATCAGGCCCTCCGTACCCTCCAACGGACGCTCAAGCTTGGAGGCTCCATTGACATCGGCGCCATCGCGGGGTTTCGCGATATTTTCGGGCTGTCGGATCAGCCGGCCACGGACGATCCAAAGCTCGCAAAACTGGTGGAGAAGCTTGGGCGGCAGGCGGTCCAGGATCTGGTGCGCATGCGGAAGAAAGAAGGGAACCTGCTTGCGCAAGACTTGGTCCATCGAATCGGCGTTCTTCGAGACTTGAAGGCGAATGTGGCTGAGCGGGCGCCCGCCGTGGCGGCGGAGGCGTTCGACCGGATGAAGGCGCGCGTGGAAAAGCTCATCGGCGGCGAGGTGCCGGATACGGCCCGCCTGCATCAAGAGTTGGCGGTCTACGCCGATCGGTGCGATATTACGGAAGAATTAGTCAGGCTGGACGCCCATATGGTACAGTTTGAACAGACGCTGCGCAGCACGGAATCCGTTGGAAAAACACTGGATTTCCTCCTCCAGGAGATGGGGCGTGAAGTCAATACCGTCGGCTCGAAAGCCAACGACGCGGCCATTGCCGGGTGTGTCGTGCAGATGAAAGCCGAACTGGAACGCGTGCGTGAGCAGACACAAAACGTCGAATGAGCACCGCCGCAAGCACCAGCACCGTGTCCTCCGCTTCCGACCAAGGCCATCACGGGCCCGAGCGGCGCGGCATTCTCTTCATCATTTCCGCGCCGTCGGGAACCGGCAAGACGACGCTCTGCAAACAAATCACGGCGTCCGTGCCGGGCCTGTGGCACTCGGTTTCCTATACCACGCGAAAGCCCAGGCCGGGAGAGGAACACGGGCGTGAATATTACTTCATTGAAGAAAAAACGTTCCAAGGCATGATCGAGCGCAACGAGTTCATGGAATACGCGCATGTCTACGGCCATTGGTACGGGACCCCGCGAAAAGCGCTCATGGATAAGATGGAGCAGGGCATCGACGTGCTGCTGGAAATCGACGTGCAGGGCGCGCTTCAGATCAAGAAGAAATTCGAAGACGGCGTCTACATCTTCATTCTGCCGCCCTCGATGGAAACGCTCCGCGCCCGACTGCAAAACCGGGCCTCCGACTCGCCCGAGGAAATTCTCCGCCGCCTCCAGAAGGTGAAGGAGGAAGTGTGGAGCTATCGCGAGTACTACTACATCGTGCGTAACGACGACCTGGCGCAATCGTTGCGCGAGCTGCAGAGCATCTTCATCGCCGAGCGGTTGAAAACGAAGCGGCTGGACATGCAGTGGCTCGAGCAAAACTTCATTCTGGACAAGGAGCCGAAACCGGCCGACCGCGAACCGACATCCACTAAATAAGAGGAGTGCACAGATCATGGTCGACATGCTGAGTTTGCTACCGCAGTACACCCCGGAACAGTTCGACTCCCGTCACCGCCTGGTGATCGTGGCGGCGCAGCGGGCCAAACACCTGACGCAGGGCGCGAAGCCGGCCGGCCCGTCCCGGTTCACCAAGGAAACCACCATCGCCTTGGATGAGGTGCTGCACGGGCGGGTCAAGTATCTGACGGGCAAGGCGGCGCGCGACGCGATGAAGGAAGCGAAGCGCGGCAAGGAAGGCGAAACGGAACGGCTGGCCATGATGACCGGTGAAGACGCGCGGGAAATCAAGAAAGAGCTGAGCGTGTACGTGGACGATACGGCCAAGCCGGCCCCGGCGCAGGCGGAGGAATAGCTCGGATGACCGAGCGGCCGACGACGACGTTGCGGGGCCGGCGCCTGGTGTTGGGCGTGACGGGCAGTATCGCCGCCTACAAGGCGGTGAGCTTGCTCAGGACGCTGACCGGGGAGGGCGCCGCAGTCTCGGTCGTCATGACGAAATCGGCGACCCAGTTCGTGACGCCGCTGACGTTTGAAGTCTTGTCCGGCGCGCCGGTGACGACGGATTTGTTTCAAGCCCACCAGGAGATGAAACACCTCTCCCTGCCGCAGGAGGCCGATGCCATCGTCGTCGCACCGGCGACCGCCAACTTTCTGGCCAAGGCGGCGCTGGGTCTGGCGGACGATGTGCTCTCCACCATGCTCCTGACGACGCGCTGCCCGCTGGTCGTGGCGCCGGCCATGGACGGCGCCATGTGGGAGCACGAAACGGTGCGGGACCATGTGCGCATCCTGAAAGAGCGCGGCGTCATCGTCGTGGAGCCGGAAGACGGGCCGCTGGCTTCGGGGAAGGTGGCGACCGGGCGCTTGGCGGCGGAAGCCACCATCCTCGCCGGAATTCGAGCAGCCCTCATGCCGCGGTGGGATTGG
Organism: uncultured Nitrospira sp.; assembly: GCA_964642845.1. Classification (GTDB taxonomy): domain Bacteria; phylum Nitrospirota; class Nitrospiria; order Nitrospirales; family Nitrospiraceae; genus Nitrospira_D. The sequence goes on along the minus strand of CAZXRB010000019.1, from coordinate 28,200 downwards.
GCCGGCCAGCGCGTGTTGGTATCGGCGGGACCCACGCACGAAGCCATTGATCCCGTGCGGTATCTTTCCAACCGGTCGTCCGGGAAAATGGGATATGCGGTGGCAGAAGCCGCCCGCGATCGCGGCGCCGAAGTCCGGCTTGTCACGGGCCCGGCGGCGCTGCCCGTTCCGCGGGGGGTCGCTGTGATTCCTGTGACGACGGCCGATGAGATGGCGCGCGAGCTGTCGCACCATTTTCCATGGGCCACCGTCGTCATCATGGCGGCCGCGGTCGCGGATTTTCGGCCGCGCGCGCGGGCGGCTCAGAAGATCAAGAAGGGCGACCGCGCCAATCTGCTGCTGGATTTGGAGCCGACGCCCGACATTCTGGCTCAGCTCTCGGCCCGGCGGACGACGCAGGTCTTGATCGGCTTCGCTGCGGAAACCCACGAGGTCTTGCCCCACGCGCAGGCGAAGCTGGCGAGCAAAGGACTCGATATGATCGTCGCGAACGATGTCACGCAGCCGGGCGCCGGCTTCGGGAGCGACGACAATGCGGCCATCCTGCTCATGAAGGACGGCCGGCAGAAAACGTGCGGGCTGATGCCGAAACGGCGGCTGGCTGACGAGATCCTCTCGGAAGCCCGGCGCTTGTTGTCCAGACCACGGACCGCCGACCGCGCCACGGCCTGGGAGTAAGCGATGGCCTCCGGATCTTCGAAGAGCAATGCCGCCGAGATCGACCGCTTGGCATTGGCGCTTACCAAAGAGCCCGGCTCCAAAGCCTTCATCCCGCTGGCTGAAGAATACGGCAAGGCCGGCATGTGGCAGGAAGCGGCCGCCGTGCTCGAAGACGGCTTGAAGACCTATCCCAACTTCATCATCGCGATGGTCGCACTGGGCCGGACCTACGAGCAGCTCAATCAGCCCGTCAAGGCCAAGGCCATCTTGGAAGAAGCCGTGAAGCTCAGTCCCGAGAACCTCCGGGCGCACCGCACCTTGGCGAAGATCTACGTCGCGGAGGGCGCAAAAGAAGCGGCCTTGCGCTCGTGCCGGGTGATTCTGGCCGTGAACCCGCACGACGAAGAGGCGCGCTCGCTGCAGGCCGTCTTGCACGTGGCCGCCTCCGATGCGCCGCCTCAGGCTCCGTCTGCCGTCACGATCGCGGCGCCGGCAGCAGGCGCCGGAGCCGAGCGTCCTCCGACGTCCATCGAGATGGCACCACCGACGAGCGTCGCGCAGGTGACGGCGATTGCCCACAAGACAGGCGCAGGCGCACCCGTTTCCGTCCCGCCGGACAAGACGGTCGCGCGGCTGGAGCAATGGCTCGCCTCGATTCAGCGCCGACGGCGCGATCGACGGAACGACGCATCCGCCGCGTGACCGGTTCCCTGCCGTTGGTTTGACCCCCCAGGAGAGGACTGCTAGAATGCCCACCTTGCGTCGTGTCATCGATCTGACGGTCGGGTTGGAGGCGGCTCGTCACTGACATGCTCCGCGTGCTGGTCTTGCATGGGCCCAACCTCAACCTCTTGGGCAGCCGGGAAGCATCGATCTACGGCACCGCGACACTGGATGCCATCGATGCATCGCTGTTCAAGCTCGGGAAAGAGCTCGGAGTCGAGCTGGATATTCGACAATCGAACCTTGAAGGCGAACTGGTCACGTGGATTCAGGAAGCGCGGAGCGGTTATCACGGCATCATCATTAATCCGGCGGCCTATACCCATACCAGCGTGGCGATCCGGGACGCCGTGGCAGCCGTCGAGGTGCCGACGGTGGAAGTGCATGTGTCCAACATCCACCGTCGCGAGGAATTTCGGCGGCATTCTTATCTCTCCGGCGTGGCGCTGGGGCAGATTACGGGCTTCGGGGCCGTCGGCTATCAACTTGCGCTACGGGGATTGTGCGAGCATCTGTCTTCCCGAGCGTCTTTACGGACCGCTTCGCGGGCCAAGCCGAAGCGGCCGGTCCGAACCCGCAAACATTAACCGTTCACGCGCATGGACAGCGAGTGGTACATGAAAGGGAGTGTCAGGTGATTTCGACTGTGGATTTTCGTAACGGCGTGCGCCTCATGGTGGAAGGCGAACCGTTTTACATCGTGGAATTCCAGCATGTGAAGCCGGGCAAAGGAGGCGCCTTTGTGCGCACGAAACTGAAAAGCTATCTCACCGGCAACGTTCTCGATCGGACCTTCCGGTCCGGCGAGCGGTTCGAAGAGCCGGAGCTGGAGGAGCGCGAGATGCAATTCCTCTATGCGACGGGCAACGAATACACGTTCATGGATACCGAGACCTACGAGCAACTCACGTTCAACAAGAGCCAACTCGGGGAGAATGCCGACCTGCTGAAAGAAAACATGGTCGTGAAGATCCTCATCTACCAGCATCGGCCGATCGCGGTCGAGTTGCCGATCTTCATCGAACTGAAGGTCGTGGACGCGGATCCCGGCGTGCGGGGCGACACGGCGTCCGGCGGCACGAAACCGGCCGTCGTGGAAACCGGCGCGACGATCAAAGTGCCGCTATACCTGGAAGTCGGCACCGTGATCAAGATCGACACGAGAACCCGAGCCTACGTGGAGCGCGTCCGGTGAGTCGGCGTCGACCCTCACGATCGCGGAAAAAAGCGCGTCCGATCATCCTGCCTCAGACCTTTGCCACGGCTCAATCCCCCGAGGGAGCCGGGCCGCAGACGAAACAGATTCAGGAACTCATCGACCTGCTGCGCAAGAACCAGCTGACGGAGTTGGAGTGGGAGCGCCAAGGCGTGCGCATCCGCGTCCGCCATGAACTGGGCGGCAAGACCGTGGCCGCCTCCGCGCAAGACGTCGTCACACCGGCCTCGGCGGCCCATGCCTCCGCGGCGACCGGCCCGTCCGGCGAAGAGACCGCGGGGCTCGTCACCATCACGTCGCCCATCGTGGGCACGTTCTATCGCTCGCCCTCGCCGGACGCCGACCCGTATGTGGAGGAAGGCGATTTCGTGAAGAAGGGGCAGGTGCTCTGCATCGTCGAAGCGATGAAACTGATGAACGAGATCGAATCCGAAACCGACGGGCGCATCGTGAAGATTCTGGCCGAAAGCACCAAGCCGGTCGAGTACGGCCAGGCGTTGTTCCTGATCGATCCCAACGCCACCCCGTAAGCCGATCACGCATCCGCAGCCGGAGTCCGGACGTGTTCAAGAAAGTCCTCATCGCCAATCGTGGAGAAATCGCCCTCCGGGTGATCCGGGCCTGCAAGGAACTGGGCATCAAGACCGTCGCCATTCATTCCGAAGCCGACGCCGGCGCCGTGCACGTCCGCGCCGCGGATGAAAAGGTCTGCGTCGGACCGGCCGACGCGGCGCTCAGCTATCGCAATATTCCGAACGTCCTCAGCGCGGCGGAGATCACCGGCGCCGACGCCATCCACCCGGGCTACGGCTTTCTTTCGGAGAACGCCCACTTCGCCGAAGTGTGCGAATCCATCGGCATCAAATTCATCGGCCCGACGTCCGAAAACATCGCGATGATGGGCGACAAGGCGAAGGCGCGGGAGATCGTCGCCCGCCGCGGGCTGCCCGTCACGCCGGGCAGTCCGGGTGAACTGCGGAGCGAAGACGAGGCGATGCAGGCGGCGCAAAAGATCGGCTTCCCGGTCATCATCAAGGCGACCGCCGGAGGCGGCGGACGCGGCATGCGGGTGGTCAACAAGGCGGACGATCTCGCGCGGGCGTTTCAGGCCGCCCAGGCGGAAGCCAAATCGACCTTCGGCAACGAAGGCGTGTACCTGGAGCGCTATTTCCTCGAGCCGCGCCATATCGAAGTCCAGATCCTGGCCGACCATCGCGGCCATGTCATTCATCTCGGCGAACGGGACTGTTCCATCCAACGGCGGCACCAGAAGCTGGTGGAGGAAACGCCGTCGCCGGCGGTGGACGACAAGTTGCGGCGGGACATCGGGCGGGTCGCGGTCGAAGCGGTGAGGGCCGTGCATTACCGCAACGTCGGCACGGTCGAGTTTCTGCTCGATAAGGACCGCAACTTCTTTTTCATGGAGGTGAACACCCGCATTCAGGTCGAGCATCCCATCACCGAAATGGTGACGGGCATCGATCTCATTAAAGAACAGATCCGCCTCGCCGCCGGCCATTCCTTATCTTTCCGGCAACAGGACGTGGTACTGAACGGCCACAGTTTGGAGTGCCGGATCAACGCCGAAGATCCGGAGAAGTTCACCCCGTCGCCCGGGCAGATCGTCAAGTACAGTCCGCCTGGCGGCTTCGGCGTCCGCGTGGATTCGGCCATGGAATCGGGCATGATGGTCGTGCCGCATTACGATTCCATGATCGCGAAGCTCATCACACATGGGCGCGATCGGCAGGAGTCCATGGCGCGCATGCGGCGCGCGCTGGATGAATTCGTCATCGAAGGCATTAAAACCACGATCCCGCTCCACCGCCGCATCCTGGACGACCCCGACTTCCAAAAAGGCCACGTCTCCACCACCTTCCTCGAACGGTTCCTGGCGGGATAATCCGCCTAGCATTGCGTTTCAGCGTGCGCCTACAATGCCTGGCTATGCCGGTCACGTTGTCAGGCCTGTACGTCATCCTTGATCCTTCCGTGCGCCCGGACCGTCCGCTTCGCGACGTCCTCAAGGCTGCGGCGAGGGCCGGCGCATCCCTCTTTCAGTATCGGAACAAGGCGGCATCGATGAAAGACGCCTATGCCGAGGCCTTGGCGCTGCGGAAGCTGGCGGCAGAGCTGGGCGTCATGTTCATTGTGAACGATCGCTGCGATCTGGCGCTCGCCGTGGAGGCTGACGGCGTGCACTTGGGCCAGACGGATTTGCCCTATGCGTATGCGCGCAGGATCATGGGACCGAACAGGCTTATCGGTGTCTCTACGCACAATGCAGAGCAAGTGAAAGAAGCGGATCGGCTGAAGCCGGACTACATCGGATTCGGCCCCATCTTCAAGCCGGCTTCGAAGCAAGATCACGATCCGATGGTGGGGATCGAAGGACTCACACAGATTCGCAGTCTCACAACGCTACCGGTCTTCGCGATCGGCGGGATTCAATCAGAGCAGGTCGGAGACGTCATGCGGGCAGGCGCCAACGGCATCGCGGTTATTTCCGCCGTGCTCAGTGCCTCCGACGTGAGCCGTGCCGTGCAGGACTTGCTGGCCCGGATGAAAGAAGCAACCTCGCCAATTGCTTAATGGCGGGAGTTCGGGCGACGGCCGTGACGGCGGGCATCCATCCATCACGAAGTCCATTGAAGTAGGGCAGGGGGCCCAGAACAGGCACTCCGGCTTGTTCCCGTAACAGGGCCGCCGTGGATCGAACCTGCCGATCCGCCGGCGTACCTTTCGAAGCGGTGGTGCGGTTCAACACCAGCGCCAGCACGGAAATGTGTCGTCGCTGCAACGCGTCGAGCGTCAGTCGTGCGTGGTTGATGCCGCCCAGCCCCGCGCGGCCCACGACAATCACCGGCAGGCTCATCCGCTGCATGAGATCGACGACGTCTTCCGAGGCAGTGAGCGGCACCTGCACGCCGCCGACGCCTTCGACAAGCACCAGCTGATGGCGCGCATACAACCGTTTGAATGCCGCCATGATGGTTGCCGCTCGAACGGCCCGGCGCTGCAGCCTGGCTGCCGCCAGCGGCGCCAGCGGGGCGCGAAAGGCGTAGGGGCGAATCAGCGCGATCTCGTCGTCGACCGCCGCCGCCGCTTTCAGTCGTCGCGCATCGCTGCCGACTGCGGCCGGGGAGGTCACCCCGGTCTCCACCGGCTTCATGACGCCGATGTCGATCCCACGCCGCCGTAAGTGCAGGGCGAGCGCGGCTGTCACGAGGGTCTTTCCTACGCCCGTGTCCGTGCCCGTGATGAAGACGCTTTTCGTCATGAGAGCGCGCGGATGGCGGATGGCCGGGGGCTGAGGGCATCGAAAACCAATGATTTCATGTGGCACGCGGACTCGTTTCAGCCATCGGCGAGCGACGATCAACTATCGGTGATCGATTCGTATCGCTCAGAGATTCCGGCTGTCGCAATTCCATACCTGTCCTGAGGTGCTTTTTAGCCGGGCGAGGTGCACCACGGTGTCGGCAACCTCCTCTATGGACGGCGGGCGGCGCAGCGCATGGTCGGTCCACGCCTCGTCTTCCGGCATGGCGTCTTCGGACAACGCCGTCCTCTGCCAGCCGGGCAACAGCATGTTCACCCGGATATTATCGGCGCCCCATTCTCTGGCCGCGGACTTCACCAATCCAATCAGGCCAGCTTTAGATGCAGCATAGGCTGCCTGGCCGGTTGATCCCTGGAATCCGGCGTAGGACCCGATGACGATGATGGAGCCGCCGCCGTGCCGCATCAAGACCGGCGCCGCGGCGCGAAAGCAATGGAACGTTCCAGTCAGATTGATGGCGATCGCCTCTGCCCACGCATCCTCGCGCTGGCGCAGCAGCAAGCTGCTGCCCCCCACGCCGGCATTGCAAATGACTGCGGAGGGTAGTCTTGAACGCAGGCCGAATGCCTCCATCATGCGCTGGACGGACTGGGCATCGCGAAGGTCGGCCTGATAAAGTTCACCGGTTCCCCCGGCCGCGACAATGTGATGGAGTATGTCCTCAGCAGCAGCTTTGTGCCGGCAATAATGGAGGCCGACCTCCCAGCCGGCTCGGCCGAAGGCCCGGCAGATGGCGGACCCAATGCCGCCCGATGCGCCGGTCACCAAGACTGCAGGGCGATGCAATCGGCTCTGGAGGTTCTGCATGGCCGCTGGATTATGGGTCGGCCTGGGTACGAAGGCAAGGTCCGGCTCCGATGGTTTGGCTTGCTGCCTTCCGGACGGCTATGGTACCGTCAAACAACTCGACTGTGGAGACGCGGTTATGACGATGCGATGGTTCTGCAGTGTGGCGTATCTCTTCTGCCTGGGTCTCGGAGCTCCTGCGAGCGCTGAGGAAGCGATCACCATTTCGCAGTCCGCGGATTACTTTCCGGATGCGATCGGCAACCGGTGGACCTATCGGGGCCAAATCACCGAAGGCCCGCTGCAGACGATCGATCATAAATTTTTCACCAACGTGTCGACTGTCACCGGGACCAAGACATTGAAGGGGGTGACGGTCACGGTCTTTCACGATACGAATCCCGGGAACCACGGCCCGGCGGACAGCTACTACCGGCGGGATGTCGTCGGCATCGTGTATTATGGATCCGATCCCGGCACCCCGCTCGAGAAACAGATTATTCCCTACCAGATCGTGCGGTTTCCGCTGACCGTGCCGTCGTCGTTTCAGCAATTCGACCGCACGGGGCTCGACTTCGGCACGGACATGGACCGGGACGGCACGGACGAAAAAGTCGACGTGCGCGGGTGGACCAGCTTGGTGGGGCGTGAAACCGTCGCCGTGCCGGCCGGCACGTTCCCGGAATCGATCAAGGTGGAGGCCCGCATGACCATGAAAATCCATCTCTCCGGCAGCAAACGCACGGCCCTGGGCACCGACGTCATGACGGCCTGGTTCGCGAAGGGCGTAGGGTTGGTCAAGTACACCGAACGGCAGGAACTCTCCGCCGCGAAGGAGGACCGGGGCGTAGTCACCGAGATCACGGAGGAATTGGAGGAGTACGAGATCAAGCCGGCGAAGGACTCACTCAGCCGCCTCGAATCCGCGCCGGAGGGTATTTTCGCTGACGACGCGGGCGATCATGAACTGCACCAGGTAGTCCTCGCCGCCGGTTTTCGCGCCCACCCCCGATAAGCGATGGCCGCCGAACGGCTGCTGGCCCACCAGGGCGCCGGTGATCGGCCGGTTCACGTACAGATTTCCCACATCGAACTGCTCCCGGGCCAAGGCCAGATTCGCGGGGCTGCGCGCGTAGACGCCGCCGGTCAAGGCGTAGGCGGTACCATTGGCGATCCGCAGCGCATCGGCAAAATTCTCCGCCTGCATCACGGCCAGGACTGGGCCGAAAATCTCTTCCTGCGCCAATCGATGGTGCGGCAGGATGTCAGTGAATACGGTCGGCCCGACAAAATAGCCGGGCTGCGTGACCGGCCGGCGGACGAGCAGCGTCCCTTCCTGCTGGCCGATCTCGAGATACCGTTCGATGCTCGCCTGCGCGCGCGCGTCGATCACCGGGCCGACCTGTGTCCCCGGGTCGGCGGGATCGCCGATGCGCAGGCTCAGCACCGCCTCGCGGAGACGGGCGACAAAGGTCTCATAGATGGCACGGTGCACGATCACCCGCGAGCAGGCGGAACACTTCTGACCGGCGTAGCCGGTGAACGAGATGATCACCCCCACGATGGCCTCGTCCAAGTCCGCCGTGTCGTCTACGATGATGGCATTCTTGCCGCCCATCTCGGCGAGCACGCGTTTGACCATCGGTTGTTCGCCGGAAACCCGTGCCGCTTCTTCGAGGATGCGGAGACCGACCGCTTTCGAGCCGGTGAAGGCAATCGTCGCGATGTGCGGATGGGTGATGAGCCGGCGACCGATCTCCGGTCCTCCAGGTAGACACGTCAGGACGCCGGGCGGCACGCCGGCGCCTTGCAGCACGTCGGTGATGAGACGCCCCAACAACGGCGACCGCTCCGAGGGTTTGAAGAGGACGGGATTGCCGGCCACCAGCGCCGCCGCGGCCATGCCGGTCGGGATCGCGAGCGGAAAATTCCATGGCGCGATGACCGCGGTCACGCCGCGCGGCCCGTACCAGCGATGATTGAGTTCTCCCGGCCGGTCGCCAAGCCGCAGAGGAGGCGCGAGCCGGCGCATCTGGCCGGCATAATACCGGAGAAAGTCGATCGCCTCCGCCACATCGGCATCGGCTTCACGCCACGGTTTGCCCACTTCGTGGACGGCCCAGGCCGCGATTTCGTAGCGGCGTCGGCGCATCTCCTCGGCCGCGCGATCCAGGATCGCCGCGCGGGCGTCCGCCGGCGTAGCCTGCCAGGCTGAGCGTTGATCGAGCGCGCGTGCGATGGCCGCTTCCACATCCTGCACGGAAGCGGACTGCACGAGCCCGACGAGCTCGCCCGGCCTGGCGGGATTGCGGGGTTCGAGGCACGGTCCCTTCAGAGGGACGTCGGCAGGGTGGATGGCCCAGCGGCGTCCCAAGTCCGCACGGACTGATTCGATGCCGGCCCGCATCGCCGCGCGCGTCTCCTCACGCGAAAAGTCGCTGTGTGGTTCGTTGATAAAGCCGCGAGAAGGGCCGGGTGCTCGGACAGTGTCCGAGGGCTGGGAGAGATCGGGCGGCGCGAGTAGGCGCTGCAGCGGCTGGGATTCGACGTATTCCTTGCGCAGGAACGATTCGTTCGACGTATTCTCCAGCAATCGCCGCACGAGATACGCCATGCCCGGCAGGAGCTGTCCCACAGGCGTATAGAGCCGCACGCGCCGTCCCAGCTTGACCATGGCCTGCTGAAAGGGTTCGGCCATGCCGAAAATCATTTGATATTCCCGCGCTGCGGCCGGGAGCCCCAGGGATTCCGCGGTGGCTTCGATCGCGGCCAGGGTGCGCAGGTTATGCGTGCCGAACGCGGGACGAATCCACTGCGCGTGGCTCAGCAGCACCGGAATCAGACGCTCATAGTTTGCATCCGTCTCCGCCTTGCGCTCGAAGAGGGGAACGGGCCAGCCGGCTTGCCGATAGCGCACGGTGTCAGCATCCCAATAGGCGCCTTTCACGAGGCGAATCGTGGTCGGGGCCTCACGCGTGCGCGCCCAAGCGATCACCGCGCCAATATCCCGTTCCGTGTCCTTGTGGTACGCCTGCAAGGCTAGCCCGGCGTACGGATAGGCGCGATAGGCCGGCTCGGCAAACAGGCGGGTGAAGATGGACAGCAGCAAGTCTTTCGTGTCGGCCTGCTCCATGTCGAAGATCAGCCCGGCCGGCAGGGCCGCCGCGAGATCGACCACCGGCCGAAGCCGGGCTGCGACGGCGTGGTACACGCCGTCCGGATCGATCGGATCGAGCCGGGAGGTCAGCGCGGAAATTTTCAACGAGAGTTGCACCCGTGGCAGCGCGCCCAGATGATCGCGTTCGAGGAGCGGATCGTCCGGCCAGCCGGCCGCGGTTTCGCCGAGCACGGTCAGCGCATGGAGGCATTGATCTCGATAGCGATCGGCTTCAGATTCGCTGGTCGTCGCTTCGCCCAGGAGATCCACCGACCACGCCCGCCCATCCTTCCACAGCCCAGCGAGAACCGATGAGGCCTCCTCCACCGTCGCGCCCGCAATGAACGTGCGGGCCATGTGCTCCACTTGCTTGCGGATGGATTTGCCCGTGAGCTTCGCCCCCAGGCTGGTCGCGGCCGCCGCGCGCAATCCCCACTGGAGACCGAACAGCTCATGGCCCACCTCGCCGAAGTATTCTTCGGCCAGCGAGACCACGCGAGCGTCGTCGGAGATCACCGGCAACACATCGATGAATCGAAAGAGACGCGCCTTGAAGGCCGGATCCTTCATGGCCAGGTTGATGACCGATTGAGACCACCAGCGACTGTCGAATAAGCCGGGGGACAGGCCGGCGGACAACTGCGCCAGCTGTTCGCCGATGCGAAGGATGGCGGTGTCGTGAGAGGACGGCATGGTCATGGACCGCGCGGCTCCACGGTGAGTGGATACCTCAGTATACACGCCAGCACGCCGTTTCGGGGATACACGGCGTGTGTCGGCAGACCAAGATTTCGTTGAAATTCCGCCGACCTTCCGATAGCATGCGCCGCACTGTCCCGATCGTTCGCCCGGCAGAGGAGGTGAACAGGGTCAATGGATCGCAGGAGGATGAATGACCGCGTCCGTTCGAGAAGAGTTTTCCTGGGGAACGTTCGGCCTCTTTTGTGCCGTCGCCGCCGCCACGCTGATCGGCGTTCCACTGTATGGCTATTTTGTGGGGTTCACGCTGTTCGATTGGATGCTGTTCCTGGTCATGTACGTGGTCACGGGGATGGGCATCACCGTGGGGTACCATCGCCTGATCGCGCACCAGAGCTTCGACTGTCCGGACTGGGTCAAACGCTGTCTCCTCATCGCCGCCGGCTGGGCGCTGCAGAACTCCGCGCTCCTGTGGTGCGCCGATCACATCCGCCATCATGCGCGCACTGACACGGACGAAGATCCCTACAACGCCACGAAAGGGTTTTGGCATAGCCACTGCGGCTGGCTGTTCTATGAAACCCCGCATCGGACCGAAAAGTACGAAGTGCGGCTGCGGCGCGATCCCGTGGTTCTGTGGCAACATCACTACTACTGGGCCATTGTGCTGTCGGGACTGGCCATCCCCTTCGCCGTGGGCGTGTGGTGGCACGGGGGCTGGCTGGGCGGCGTAAGCGCGCTGCTCATGGGTGGCCTGCTCCGGATGTTCATGGTGCTCAATTCGACGTTCACGATTAACTCGCTCTGCCATCTGATCGGCAGTCAGCCGCATGGCCGGCAGGACAGCAGCCGCGACAGCTGGCTGATTTCCTTCGTCAGTTTCGGCGAGGGCTATCACAACTATCACCACACCTACGCGCGCGATTACCGCAACGGGCCGAAGTGGTACAACTTCGATCCCTCCAAGTGGATGATCTACAGCCTGTCCGTGGTCGGGCTCGCTTCGAACCTACGCCGCCTGGACCCTTCGGTCTTCTAGCCCGCCCGGTTGGGCCGGGTCTCCCTGGTCCCACCGGCCCATTTCATTTCCTCCCGTTCTTCCCTTATGATGGAGGTCAGACAAGCTGAAGACTGACCGGCCTCACGCTGCGGTCCGGCCGGGATCAAGCGAGGGAAGGAATCGCCCATGGCTGACGAACATCCTCATGGCGGCCAAGCGCCGCAGGCCCAAGATGCGCTGATTCCCGGCGTGAAACATGTCATCGCCATCAGCAGCGGGAAGGGAGGCGTGGGAAAATCCACCGTCGCGGCCAATCTGGCCTGCGCCCTGGCGCTGACCGGGGCGAAAGTCGGACTGCTCGACGCCGATCTCTACGGACCGAACATCCCGATGATGATGGGCAGCACGACCGGGCCGGAACAGAAGGACGGGAAGATCGTGCCGGTGGAGAATCACGGCGTCAAACTCATCTCGATGGCTTTCCTGGTTCCGGAAGACACGCCGCTCGTCTGGCGCGGACCGATGGTGCACCAGTATCTGCAGGCCTTCTTCCGCGACGTACTCTGGGGTGAGCTGGATTATCTGCTCATCGACCTGCCGCCGGGCACCGGCGACGTGCAATTGTCGCTGTCTCAGATGGTGCCGCTGGCAGGCGCCATCACCGTCACGACGCCGCAGGAAGTGGCGCTCTACGATGTCCGCAAAGGCATGGCGATGTTTCAGAAGGTCAATGTGCCCCTGCTCGGCATCGTGGAAAACATGAGCTACTTCGTGTGCGGCCATTGCGGCGAGCGGACGGAAATCTTTTCATACGGCGGCGGCGAGCGGGCGGCCGACAAGTTGGGCGTGCCGTTCCTCGGCCGGATTCCCATCGATCCCGCCATCCGGGACGGCGGCGATACGGGCCACCCGATCGTGGTCGCCGATCCGGCGTCTCCACAGGCGGCCGCGTTCCGCGAGATCGCGCAGAAAGTCATCGCGGCCTTGAGCGACAAGGGGCAGGGGGCGGCGGGAATCGAGAGCCTGCTCAAGAAGATCAAACAACCGTTTACGTCCAACTAAGCGGCGCAATCGGAGGGGCGATGGGAGAGTTTGTGCGCGTGGCCGGCACGGCGGATGTGAAGCCGGGCCGCGGGATTGTGGCGGAAGTTCAAGGAAAAAGCTTGGCGGTGTTCAATGTGGACGGCACGTTCCACGTCATCGATAATACGTGCGTCCATCGCGGCGGGCCGCTCGGGGAAGGAGACCTCGAAGGCCAGATCGTCACGTGTCCCTGGCACGGGTGGCAATTCAACGTCGTGACGGGCGAATGCGTGAAGAATCCGTCCGCCAAGGTATCGGTGTACCAAGTAAAGGTCGACGGCTCGGACATCAAGGCGCTGCTGTAGGGATCATGCCCACCTCGACCACAGAACAGACTGAAATTGCCGCCGCGCTCGTCCGGCTGTATGTGTTTCTCGCGCAGTATTTGGATCGGTGTTTCGACGAAGCCGCGCGCAGCACATTCCCGGACGCCGAACTGCAGGGCCATCTGGCCGAAACCCGCCGCCAGCTGATGGCGATGCTTGCGGTGAATCCCGTCGTGAAGAAGAAGCTCACCGACGAGTGTGATCGTATCCTCGCGCTGGGCGCCGCCTGCGTGACCGGCGGCGCGGCCGACGCCAAGACTCGCGAGACCATTCAGGCGGAGCGTGCCGTGCTCCGAAACAAGACGATCGCGCTGAGCGATCTCGTCGCGGTGTTCCGCGCCCTCGCCTGAACCGATGGGGCAGGCCGGCCTCGATAGGCATCAACTCGCCGGGCTGGATGACCGGGACCGTGGATTTAGCCGGCCGGTGGAGATTGAACGGGCAGGGGACGGCTACCGTGCCACGCTGCGCTATGAAGCGCTCCGACTGATCACCGACCCGCAGCCGACGCCGGAGGGCGCCCTCCACCGCCTGATCCGGACCCTACAGGCCAGGGGCTATCGGCAGCTGAAGACGCAAATGAGTTTCCGTGGCGGTCTCTACCTCGGCTCGCAGGAGCTCTGGGTGGAATATCCGGATCCTGATGCGGACACCGTTCGCCCCCGCGAAGGACTGCTCGCAAAGCTCGTCGGATGGTTCCGCCCACGCGCGGTGAATGACTGAGCCATGACGTTGATTCCTCTGGCGCAGCTCCGGTCTTCTTCGGGTCATGGCTCTCCGCCGCGGCCGTCTCCGCCGGCCGCCATGAATGCTCCATCCCGGCTTCCTCCCTGGTTCAAGGTCCGCGCGACGACCGGTCCGGACTATCTCGAGCTCAAACAGACGATGGACCGGCTCGGTTTGCACACGATCTGCGAGGAGGCGCGGTGTCCCAACCGGTGGGAATGCTGGAATGCCCGCACCGCCACGTTTCTGATCCTGGGTGAGACCTGCACGAGGCGGTGCCACTATTGCTCCGTACAGACGGGGCGTCCGCACGCCGTCGATCACGAGGAGCCGCGGCGCGTCGCCGACGCGGTGCAGGCCTTAGGCCTCCGCCATGCCGTGATCACGTCCGTGAACCGGGATGAATTACCCGATGGCGGCGCCGGCGTCTTTGCCGAGACCATCCGCCAGATCCGCGCCCGCACTCCGGGCTGCACCATCGAAGTCCTGATCCCTGATTTCGAGGGAAACGAGTCGGCGCTGCACACCATCTGCGCCGAGACGCCGGAGATTCTGAATCACAATATCGAAACGGTCCGCCGATTATTTCCCTCACTCAGACCGCAAGGCAAATATCAGCGCTCCCTCGATCTCCTGGCTCGAGCCAAGCAGCAGGGGATGACGACGAAATCGGGCTTGATCGTCGGCATGGGCGAGACGCTGGAAGAAGCGCGCGGGGTCATGCGCGACCTGCGTGCGGTCGGCTGCGACATCCTCACCATCGGCCAGTATCTCCAGCCGACGAGAGACCATCTGCCCGTCGCGCGCTTCTACAATCCCACGGACTTCGCCCGGCTGAAAGAAGAAGGCCTCGCGATGGGCTTCCGGGACGTGGAGTCCGGACCATTGGTCCGGAGCTCCTACCACGCGGAGCGGCACGTCGCTCCCTCGGTTTCTCCCCGCGCTGACCGGTCTGACTAAGCGCCATTTTCGACGATTCCTTTACATCCCGCGACTCAGTGCTAGGCTTGGCGCAGACACGTCCGTGCTGGAATGACCCAGTGCAACCCTGCAAAGGGTCTTCCGCTGAGGTGCACGATGACCGGAGTCGAGACGTTGGCCTGGCTCGTCTTGGCGTTCGCCGACGGCTCGGACTGCCTGCTGCAGGGCTCCTTCCACTGGTTCCAACATCGACACGTGTTCGTGCGTGAGGATGGCTGTGCCGTCCGCTCCGAGCAAGAAGGCAGCCATGTGGTGTTTTGGTCAGACCATCGATGGGTGGCGATCAAAGTGCCGGCCGGCGCGCGGTCGCTGTCGTATCGATGGGGGCGCGCGTCGGCCTTCATCAACGGCGACAGCGTGAAGATCCAGTACGGCGCAGTCATGGGCGATGTGTCGCGCGATACACCCGGACCCCATCTGGACCGTACGGACGGGCCCACCAAGTGAAGAACCGGCCGCCCGGGAAGCTCACGGGCCGATCAGCCACGGAGAGACGGTGTCTGGTCACCTTGTCGCCAAGGCCTTGGCAATCAGCGTCTGAGCCTCGTCCTGGATCCGAGTCAGATGGTCCTTCCCTCGAAAGCTCTCCGCGTATAACTTGTAGACGTCTTCAGTGCCCGAGGGCCGGGCGGCGAACCAGCCGTGCCGGGTGACGACTTTGAGGCCTCCGATTGCGGCCCCGTTGCCCGGCGCGGTCGTCAGCATCGCGAGGATCTTGTCGCCGGCAAGTTCGGTGGCGCGGACGTGATCGGGTGACAGCTGAGACAGAATGGCTTTCTGTTCGGCGGTGGCCGGCGCGTCAATCCGCGCATAGACCGGCTCGCCCAGTTCCTTTGTCAGCGCTCGATACAACTCGGCCGGATCGCGGCCGGTCGCGGCCATCATTTCCGCCGCCAGCAGGTCCATGATGAGGCCGTCTTTATCGGTGGTCCACACGGTGCCGTCCCGCCGGAGGAATGAGGCGCCCGCACTTTCCTCTCCACCGAAGCCCAACGAGCCGTCGAGCAACCCGCGCACGAACCATTTGAAGCCGACCGGGACTTCGACGAGCGTGCGTCCAAGCTTGGCCGCGACCCGATCGATGAGGCTGCTGCTGACCAGCGTTTTTCCAACGCCGGCACTGGGCTTCCATTGCGGGCGATGCGCGAACAAGTACGCGATCGAGGCGGCGAGATAATGGTTGGGATTCATCAAGCCCGCGGAGCGGGTCACGATGCCGTGACGATCATTGTCCGCATCATTGCCGAAGGCCACGTCGAAGCGGTCTTTGAGCGCGATCAGATTGGCCATGGCAGAAGGAGAGGAGCAGTCCATGCGGATCTTGCCGTCCCAATCGAGCGGCATGAACCGGAAGGTCGGATCCACGCGGGGATTCACAATCTCGATGTTGAGCCCATAGCGCTCGGCAATCGGGGTCCAGTAGGCCACGCCGGAGCCGCCGAGCGGATCGACGCCGAGCCTCAGGCGGGCTGATTTCACGATGTCGAGATCGAGGACATGGCGGAGATCATCGATATAAGAGTGGACATAATCATAGCGTTGCGTGGTCGCGGCCCGGCTCGCATGCTCATGCGGCACCCGCTTCACACCGCGCAGATCGGCGACCAGCAGCGCGTTGGCGCGCTCCTCGATCCACTTCGTGGTGTGCGTGTCCGCGGGGCCGCCTTCCGGGGGGTTGTATTTGATGCCCCCGTCCTCGGGCGGATTGTGCGACGGCGTCACGACAATGCCATCGGCCAGTGCACTCGTGCGCTGCCGGTTATAGGTCAGGATCGCATGGGAGATGACCGGGGTGGGCGTAAAGCCGTTGTCGTGGTCGATGCGTACCTGCACACCGTTGCCGGCCAGGACTTCAAGAGCCGTTTCAAACGCGGATCGGGAGAGCGCATGGGTATCCATGCCGAGGTACAACGGACCGGTCGTGCCCTGCTGGGTCCTGTATTCACAGATCGCTTGCGTGACAGCGAGAATGTGCGATTCATTAAAGCTGCACTTTAATGATGATCCCCGGTGGCCCGACGTACCGAATGCCACGCGATGCGCACGCTGGCGCGGATCAGGCTTCTCCGTGAAATAAGCCGAGATGAGCTGTTCGATATCGGCTAGCATGGAGACTGGCGCCGGCTGGCCGGCAAGCGGATGAAGTGGCATAGATCCAACTCCGCGGGGTGGAACGATGTGCCTACGTTGCACAGACCAAGGCAGAGCTGTCAATGTGATTCTCACCGAGCATTTGCGAGCATTTGATGGAGGGGCGTCCGGGTCTCTTGACGGTGGTCGGGCAGAAGAGTAAAGCATTGCGAGCCGCAATGCGCGAGATGGCAACAAGTTTACATAATAGATCTTATCAGACATGACGCTGGAACTGTTGGGCCGCATTCATAAAGAGCTGTCGATTACCGGAGGCGCATTGTACGAGGCCCTCCTGGCGGTGGCCGAGCGCGTCAACCGCAAGGTTCAGATTATCCGGCTGCACGCGCAGGCCTCCGCCGTGCTGGAACGCATGGAGCGGATCGCCGGCGAGGTCGGTGCGGACGTTGTCGATCAGGTCGCGCGCCGGTTTCTCACCAAAGGGCTGCCTGATGCCGGCATGACGACACTTGAGCAGACCTTGAATCGCGCCGTCGGCCGGGTGCGCGACCTCAAACAGACGCTCGTGCAGCTCGATGCGCGCATTCGGGAACTCAAGCTGGAAGCGATACAACAGGATCTGCTCCGCCTGCAGCGCGATCTCAGCCTTCGGTCGGCCGCCCTGGAACGGGTCACGATCAGCCGGGGCTCCGCCGCGGTGGGTCAACCGGTCCGTGCGGTCCCGCGGCCCTCCTCTGTCCAGCTGGCGGTCATTCTCCGTGGGCCGTTCCTGTTAGCGCCCAGCGACGACGTCGTCTTTCGGCCGGATGATATCGTGGTCCTCATCGGTCTCCAATCCGAACTCGATCATGTGAGCGCCTGGCTGACGAGCCCGCGGGCGGTTCCGGCCTCCGCGCCCGCGCCCGCCTAGTCGAAGGACAAGACCCCAGTAGGCATCACGCCGCCGATCCGATACAATAGAGCCCGCACAGAGAGTGGCTATGTCGTACCCGCCGTTACCCCCCGTCCGTCGCATCCTGCTCGCCGTCGTGGCGGCGCTGCCCGCGCTCGCCGCCGCCGAGTCCGGCACCGGAGTCGTGCTGAAAGAGTCACCAGGCATCCGGATGCTGGAAGAAATTCAAGCCGTCATTACCGAGTTGGCCGAACAGGCGAAGCCTTCGGTGGTGAATTTGTTCCCCCTGCCCGCGCCCGGGCGATCACGCGAATCGGGCGCCGATCGGCCGCCGCCCAACTCCCCCGGTTCGGGCTCTGGGCTGATCGTCGATCGCGAAGGCCATATTGTCACGAACAACCATGTCATCGGCGATGCGGCGGAAGTCGAAGTACGGCTGTCCGACAAGACCAAACTCATCGCGCAGGTCATCGGCCGCGATCCCGACACCGATTTGGCCCTGTTGAAGGTGACGCCGGATCGCCCGCTGCCGAGCGCCCGGTTCGGCGATTCGAGCACCGTGAAGGTCGGGCAATGGGTGTTGGCGGTGGGCAATCCGTTCGGGTTGGATCGCACGGTCACGCTCGGCGTGGTGAGCGGGATTGGCCGGGAGAACATCAATCTGTCCCGCTATGAGAATTTTATTCAAACCGATGCGTCGATCAATCCCGGAAATTCGGGGGGGCCGCTGTTCAACTTGCGCGGCGAGGTGATCGGTATCAACACCGCCATCATCAACTTCGCGCAAGGCATCGGGTTCGCCATCCCATCGAACATGGCGAAGCAAGTCATTGACCAATTGATCGCCAAAGGGAAGGTGGTCCGCGCCTGGCTCGGGGTCGGCATTCAGCCGCTGACGCCGGAGCTCGCCAAGAAATTCGGCGTGCCCGAAGGCGAGGGGGTGCTGGTGAACGAAGTGTTCGAGAAGGACCCGGCCGCGGCGGCCGGCATCAGACCGGGCGATATCATCGTGCGGATCGACGGGGCGGTGGTGGATTCCCCCAACAAGCTCTCGCGTCTGATCGGCGCCCTCCCCCCGGGCGCCACGGCCAAGATCGACGTGGTCCGCGACCTCAAGCATCTGACGCTGGATGTGCCGCTCAGCGAACGGCGGGATGCCGCGGTCGTCGCGGCGCTGCCCCAAGCGCGGACCGAGGTCAAACTCGGGTTGGACGTGCAGGACTTGACGGCCGGCTTGGCGGACAAATTCCACCTCCGCGAAGCGAAGGGCGTCTTGATTACCAAGGTGGAGTCCAACAGCCTGGCGCACGCGGAAGGCCTGCGCGAGGGCGACCTGATCAAGGAAGTCAATCGCGCCGAGGTTGGCAGCGTCGGCGAATTCACGGCGGCCATTTCCAAAGTCCGCCGCGGCGACACGGTGCTGCTGCGGGTGCTGCGCGAGAACCGCGCTTTCTACGTCGTGCTGAAGGCCACCGACTGATCGCTCTTAGTGCGCCGCGACGGCGTGGCGCTCCGTTTTGTGCTGCTCGATGATCTTGGCCGCCAACTCCCGCGGCACCTCCTCGTACCGCGCGAACTCCATGCTATAAGTCCCGCGGCCGCCGGTCATGGCGTTCAGCGCCGGGGCGTACTTGAGCAACTCGGCCAGCGGCACGAGCGCCGTGATCCGCTCGGTATGATCGTGGGCGTTCACCGTCACGATGCGGCCGCGGCGGCTGTTCAAGTCGCCCATGACGGCGCCGATCGTCTCCGTCGGCGCGTCGATTTCCACCGTCATCATCGGTTCCAACAGGACCGGGTGCGCCGCTTCCATCGCTTTCTTGAACGCCATGGAGCCGGCGATTTTGAACGACATTTCGGACGAGTCGACGACGTGATACGACCCGTCGTAGACCGCCACGCGCACATCGACCACCGGAAAGCCGCTGAGCACCCCTTCGTGCATCGCTTCCACGACGCCCTTCTCGATGGCGGGGATGAAATTCCGTGGAATGGCGCCCCCGACCACCCGGCTTTCGAAGCGGAAGCCTTCGCCGCGCGGGAGCGGCGTGAGCTCGAGCCAACAATCGCCGTACTGGCCGTGTCCGCCGGTTTGCTTCTTGTACTTCCCCTGCGCCTGCGCGGGGCTCTTGATCGTTTCGCGATAGGGAATCTTCGGCGTGTGGAGCGTCACGTCCGCGCCGAACTTGCGATGGAGTTTTTCGAGCGCCACGTCGATGTGGAGCTGGCCCAGCCCGCTCAACACCATTTCCTTCGTGTCGGTGTTGCGGACGAACTCCAGCGTCGGGTCTTCCTCGATCAGCTTGTGCAACCCGAGGCTGACCTTGTCGATGTCCGCCTTCGATTTGGCTTCAATGGCAAACGACAACACCGGACGCGGCAGGTTGAGGCCTGGGTAACAGACGGGATGGCTTTCCTGGCACAGCGTATCGCCGGCCTGCGTATCTTTGAGCTTGGCGATGGCCACGATGTCGCCCGCCGAGGCGGTGGCGACGGCGGTGTGCTTCTTGCCGAGCACGGTATAGCAATGACCGAGTTTTTCGCGCACGTGCCGGGTGGCATTGTAGACCGTGGAATCTGCCTGGACCGTCCCGGACACGACGCGGCAAAACGACAACCGCCCGACAAAAGGATCGATCAGGGTCTTGAACACATAGGCCGAGAAGGGCTCCTCTGCCCTCCCCGTCCGCTCCGCGGGCTCGCCGGTCTCCGGATGCACGCCGCGGAGCGGAGTCCTCGCCAACCGCTCGCTCGGGGCCGGCAGGAGCGCGACCATGCCCTCTAAGAGCGACCAGACCCCCACAGTGCGCAGCGCGGATCCGGCATATACCGGCAGAAACTGCCGGCTCAGCACGTCGGCCCGTAACCCGCGCAGCAGCTCCTCGCGGCCCAAGTCCCCGTCGCTCACATAGCGTTCCAGCAAGTGTTCATCGGTTTCCGCCACGGCTTCGATCAAGGTCTTGCGCCCGGCCGCCGCGACGGCGTGCCACTCGGCCGGGATGGGCGCGAGCTCCGCCTTGGGCGCGGCGGCGGCGGAGCGCACGACACGGTCCTGGAGGAGATCGATCACGGCCTCCGGCGGTCCCTCGGTCGGCATAGGGAGCACCATCGGCACGGGGGGACACTCGAGTTGCGTGCGGCAGATCTCCAGTGCGGTGGCCAGGGATGCGCCATCCCGATCTAAGCCGTTGACGAAGACAAGGCAGGGGAGATCGAGCTCCTTGATGCGCGCCCAGAGGCGGCTCAGCTCGGTCCGCAGTCCGGTGTGCCCGTCCAGCAGGATGATGACGGCATCGACGGCGCGCAGGGCGGCGAGCGGTTCGCCCAAGAGACTCAAGGCCCCCGGCGGATCCAGCAGATTGATGGCGGTCTGATTCCAGGTCCAATGCAGCAGGCTGGTGCTGGTGGAGCTGCGATGATGGAGGGCCTCCGGCTCGAAATCCGACACGGTCGTGCCCTGCGACACGGACCCGAGCGCCGGGATGACGCCGCTGACGTAGAGCAGCGCTTCGGTGAGGGACGTCTTGCCTGCGCCGGCATTGGACACAATCGCGACATTTCTGACGGGCTCCACGCGCGTCTCATTCATGGCCTGCCCTCCTCGTTCAGAAAAAGATCCGGTTACACCGTGGCCTCCTCATCTAGCGGCTGCAGCGTCGACGATGCCAACTCGTCAATCCCCTACTCGGCGAGCCATCCTTCGTCCGCAAAACTGCGATAGCGGCCGTCGCCGATGATGACATGGTCGAGCACGCGAATGCCGAGCAGCTGTCCGGCGGCCACCAGGCGGTCCGTCAATTGACGGTCTTCGAGACTGGGCGTCGGGTCGCCGCTCGGATGATTGTGGAGAAAAATCACGCCCGCCGCCGACTCGCGGATGGCGAGCGCAAAGACCTCGCGGGGGTGTACGATGCTCAGCGTCAAACTGCCCTCCGAGACGGTGGCTTCCTTGAGCATCGTATTCTTCGCGTCGAGCAGCACCACCTTGAAGATTTCATGTTTGAGATCCCGCAACCTCGGATGAAAGTGCTTGAAGAGGTCGCCGCTGCTGGCGATGCGCGTGCCGGTCGACAGCGGCTGCGCCAGCGTGCGCCGGCCCAACTCGACGGCGGCTTTCACCTGCGCCGCCTTCGCCGGCCCGATCCCCGCGATGCCGCACAGCTCCTCGACGCCGCAACGCGCCAGTTCCGCCACGCCGCCGATCCGATCCAGTACGTCCATCGCGACGTGTACGGCCGACGATTCGCGCCGGCCCGTGCGCAACAGTACCGCGAGGAGATGCGCGTCCGACAGCGCCTCAGGTCCTTTTGCCAGCAACCGTTCGCGAGGTCGTTCCGCAGCCGGCCACTGCGGAATGCCGTTGCGGCGTCCCGGGACCGTCATACGTGCTCCGTGCGCGAACAAAAATATGACACCGCGAACGTTTTTGTACCGGCGAAACCAGGCCGGTTTTTCCCTTGAGGCAAATACGTAAAGGCTAAGTTATTGAAATGTCGCATAATGACAAATTGGTGCAGCTCTTGCTTGATTCCGCCACCAGCTGTGAACGTCGCCACCTGGGAGGGATCAATGGAATGTCCGAAGTGCAAAGGGCTGATGATGCTGGAGCGGTTCTCCGATTTCTTTCTCATTTTCTACGCCTGGAAGTGCATCAACTGCGGCGCGATCATCGATCGCACGATTTCCAGCAATCGGAGAAAGAGCTTGGCTGCGCGGGAGCCTCAGCCCGTCGCCGCTCGGTGAGCGCCATCTCGTTTGAGCGTCCCCCGATCCGTGATCGCGCCTAAGGCGTTCGTGCTCCGGATCGGGCATCGTCAGGCGGACAACGCGCCCCATTATAGAGACCCGCACGGATACCGTCAAAGCTCTCTTCCTGCTCGTGTCTCCACCCCGTTCGCTTCCCGCGCGTCGTCGGGCTGCTCGGCAGGCTCCAATTCTTGACCCCCGCAAAATCGCTGTGTTACAGTCGCCTGCTTTGCTGGCGAGAAGGGGCTGATGCGAGTGATCGCAGGCACTCATCGAGGTCGACGGCTGCGGGGCCCGACCGGGACGGCCGTGCGCCCTACCTCCGATCGTGTGCGCGAAGCGGTCTTTTCGATCCTCGGAACGCGCGTCGCGGGAAGCCGTGTTCTGGATCTCTATGCCGGCACCGGCGCGGTCGGCATCGAGGCGCTGAGCCGGGGGGCGGAACACGTGACGGCGGTGGAGTCCAGCCGGCAGGCGCTGAAGCTCCTTCGACAGAACGTCGCCGACTGTGGCCTGAGCAGTCGCTTCACTGTGCACCACCAAGATGTCGAAGACTTTCTGACCCGCGCAGATCACGGAGGGCCATTCACCATTGTGTTTGCCGATCCGCCTTATGCGGCGGCCGAAAATTTCGCGACGCTGTTCCACGACGTAACGCGAGCGGACTTGTGCGCGCCGGACGTGCGGCTCGTGATCGAGCACGGGGCCAAAGTGACCCTGCCCGCGCGCATCGCGAGCTGGTCCTGCCTTCGCCGGTACCGCTACGGTGATACGGCCGTGTCGCTGTATGCCGCCTCACCCGCGACGCCATCATGAAGATCG
This sequence comes from uncultured Nitrospira sp., assembly GCA_964642845.1. Classification (GTDB taxonomy): domain Bacteria; phylum Nitrospirota; class Nitrospiria; order Nitrospirales; family Nitrospiraceae; genus Nitrospira_D. The sequence goes on along the minus strand of CAZXRB010000019.1, from coordinate 4,949 downwards.
GTATTTACCCCGGCACGTTCGATCCGATCACGCACGGTCACACGGACATCATTACCCGCAGCTTGCGGGTGTTCGATACCGTCATCGTCGCCGTCGCGCCGAATCCCGCCAAACATCCGCTCTTCAATTTGGCCGAACGGCTTGATATGGTGACACTCGTCGTCAAGGACCTCGGGCAGGTGCAGGTGACGACGTTTGAGGGGCTGCTGGTGGACTATGTCGAACGATCCGGCGCCCACGCGATCATCCGCGGCCTGCGCGCGATTTCGGATTTCGAACATGAATTTCAAATGGCGCTGATCAACCGCAAGCTGGCCAAGCGTGTGGAGACGGTCTTCTTGATGCCGAGCGAAGAATACAGCTACTTGTCGTCCACCATTATCAAGGATGTCGCTGTGCACGGGGGGCCGTTGACCGAATTCCTGCATCCGGAAGTCGCCCGGCGTCTCCAAGCGCGCATCAGGAGCCTGAAGCCATGAAGCTCGCGGCTCGCGTCAGTCGCATCACGCCGTCGCCGACGCTCGCCATGACCGCCACGGCCAAGGCCATGGCCGCGCAGGGGCTGGACGTCATCGATTTTTCGTCCGGCGAGCCGGACTTCGATACGCCGGAGCCGGTCAAGGCGGCCGCCGAAGCCGCCATCCGCAGCGGCTTCACCAAGTATACGCCCTCGTCCGGCATCGATGAGCTCCGCCAGGCGATCGCCGACAAGCTCTTCGCCGAGCAAGGCCTGCGGTATGAGAAAGCGCAGATCCTCGTGTCCTGCGGCGCGAAGCATTCGCTGTACAATCTGGCGGAAGCGCTGTTGGAAGGCGGAGATGAAATCATCATTCCGACTCCGTACTGGGTGTCGTACGCGGATCAAGCGCTGTTGAACGACGCCACGCCGGTCCTGCTGCCGACGAGAGAAGATGACGGCTATGCGATCAATCCTGATGATCTCCAGCGGCTGGTGACCCCGCGCACCAAAGCGATCATCGTCAACAGCCCCTGCAACCCAACCGGCGCGACCTATGATCGGAAGACGCTAGAAGCCATCGCGACGATCGCGGTGCGCCACAAGATTCTCATTGTCTCCGACGAGATCTATGAGAAGGTCCTCTATGACGGGGCGCGCCATGTCAGCATCGCCACCTTGAGCCCGGAGGTCGCCGCGCAGACCGTGATCATCAACGGCGTTTCCAAAGCCTATGCCATGACGGGCTGGCGGATCGGCTATGCGGCGGGACCCAAAGACCTCTTGACGGCCATGGCGAACATTCAAAGCCAAAGCACGTCCAATCCCTGCTCGATTTCCCAAAAGGCGGCCGTCGCCGCCCTCCAGCTCGGCGGCCCCTTCACGGAGCAGATGGTCGTGGAATTCGATCGACGGCGCCGCGTGATGGTGGAGCGGTTGAACCGGATTCCCGGCGTGACGTGCCGCATGCCGGGCGGCGCCTTCTATGCCTTTCCGAATATCAGCGGCGTCCTGGGCGGCCGCGGACCGGACGGTCCCGTCGACTCCCCGCACGCGCTGGCGAGCTATTTACTGAACACCGCGCACGTCGCGGTGGTGCCGGGAGAACCCTTTGGCAGCCGCGCCCATATCCGGTTGTCCTATGCGACGAGTATGGCGGCCATTGAGCGCGGCTTGGATCGCATCGCCGCGGCGTTCAAGACGCTGTCGTCGTGACGCCGGCTCTTGACTCCGGCCGTCCTGGCCTTATCTAGTGCTCGCCACGTGCCGGAGGGGAGGACTGCATCGTGCCCATCTACGAATACCGCTGCCAGGATTGCGCGTATACGTTCGAGAAAAAACAAAGCATGAAGGATGAGCCCGTCGCCGTGTGTGAGCGGTGCGGGAAGAACGTCCGCCGCATCATCTCGCCGCCCGCGATCATGTTCAAGGGCAGCGGCTGGTACGTGACGGACTACTCCGACAAGCTCAAACCCCCGGCCACCGAGTCGTCCGGAACGGCGAGTCCGGCCAAAGATAACGGCCAGGCCGCGACGCCGTCGTCCACACCCGCCCCCGCCGCCTCCTCAGCGCCTGCTCCAGCGGCATCGAATTCATCTTCGACTTCGGGCGGGTCCTCATCCTCTGGCGCATCCGACGGGAGTTGATGCCGGCGCTAGTGCTTCTTCGCCGTCGCTTTTTTCTTCACCGGTTGTTTGACGGGCGCTTTTGCGGCCGGCTTGGCGGGCGCTTTCGGCGCCATCGCCTTCACCGTCTTTGCGCGCAAGGCATCGAGTTGGTTCTGCAGGCTGGAAATCATCCCCGTCTTTTCCCGATTCATCCGGTTCAGATCGTCAATTTGCGTCTGCAAATCCTGGCGCACTTTGGCCAGATCGTTCACTTGGTTTTGCAGTTGCGTCTTCTCCATGGCCAGCGTTTGGTTTTCAGAGCGCAATTGCTCGATCTGCGCCTGCAGGGCCGGCGGCCAGTAATCGCATCCGGTCAGCGCGAGCGCCATGCCCACACCGACCAGGCTGCATACCCATCGCTCTCGTAGCGGCGTCGTCGTCATCTCCCCCTCCCTCCTTGCGTTACGCGCGTCGAGATTCTCAGTGGACCGACACGCCCCGTGTCTGTAGCACGTTCTGTAACATCTGTCGAGTGATCGGTCCTTCACGGAGGAGACGCACACTGCGGCGGGCGTCCACCACCGTCGACGGTGCTCCGCCCGATGTCCGGCCAGCGTCCACGATGACGGCGAGAGCGGCGCCCAACGTCTGCTGAACCTCTTCGGCGGTGCAGGCCGGCGACTCGCCGGATCGATTGGCGCTGGTACCGGTCACGGGCCCAATAGAGCCCAGGAGCCTGGCCAAAGGCGCGCACGACGTCCAGCGCACCCCGACGGTTCCGGTGCTGGCGGTCAGTGCCGGTGGCAGCGACGGTGCACCGGTCAGCACAATGGTGAGCGGCCCCGGCCAAAACGCGTCCATGAGCGCCTGGGCGGGTGGCGGCACCTCCTGCACGAGCCCGGACAATTGATCCGGGTGGCCGATCACGACGAGGATCGGCTTGCCGTCGTCCCGGCCTTTCACGGCGAGGAGCCGAGCGACCGCGCGCGGATCGAATGGGTTCACGGCGAGCGCGTAAGAGGATTCGGTGGGCACGGCCACGATCCCGCCTTCGCGGATCGCCTGCCCGACTCGCTGCGCCAGACGCGTGAAGTTCTCGGCTACGTAGGGCTCGATGAGGGCCATGCGAGGACCGAAGGAGTGCGCCGCGAGTCCGGATCACGGGCGGCTGTGGAGAGCCCGATGCGCGATATCCCGCCGGTAATGACAGCCGTCGAACGAAATCGTTTGCAGCAGCGCGTAGGCGGCCCGCTGCGCGTCGGCAATCGCCGCCCCGCGCCCGACGACGCCGAGCACGCGGCCGCCGGCCGTGACGATCTCATCGCCCTGGCGCGCCGTTCCGGCATGAAATACCATGGCATTCGGCGGCGCATGGCGCGGTAAGCCGTGAATCGGCACGCCCGACCGATAGGGCCCCGGATAGCCTTTGGATGTCATGACCACACAGACGGCGCTGTCGTCATGCCACTCCACCGAGACCTGATCGAGCCGGTGGTGGGCGATCGCCTCGAACACATCGACCAGATCCGTCTTCAGCAACGGCAACACCGCCTGCGTTTCCGGATCCCCCATCCGGGCATTGAATTCGAGCACGTAGGGCGTATCGCGCACGATCATGAGACCGGCATAGAGCACGCCCTGAAACGGCGACCCGAGCCGAGCGATGGTGTCGACGGCGGGTTGCAGGATCTCGCGAGTCACACGCGCGCGCAAGGCGGGGGTGCCCAGCGGCGCCGGGCAATAGGCGCCCATGCCCCCCGTGTTCAACCCTGTGTCGCCGTCCCCGATCCGTTTGTGATCCTGGGCCGGCGGCATGGGGACGATCGTGTGGCCGTCGGTAAAGGCCATGATCGTCAATTCTTCGCCGTCGAGAAATTGCTCGATGAGCACCTGCTTGCCCGCGTCGCCGAAGACGCGCTTGTCCATGGCATCGACCACGGCCTGGCGCGCTTCCTCACGGGTGCCGGCGATCACCACGCCTTTGCCCTGCGCCAAGCCGTCGGCTTTGATGACCACCGGTAGCTCATGGTGCTCGACGTAGGCCAACGCATCGGCAACCTTCTCGAAACTCTTGGCGCGCGCCGTGGGAATCTTCGCCTGCGCCATGACCTCCTTCGAGAAGATCTTGCTGGCTTCCAGCCGCGCGGCGCTCTTCGTCGGGCCGACGATTTTCAGCTTGGCCTTGCGGAATTCATCGGCGATGCCGAGCGCCAGCGGCGCTTCCGGCCCCACCACGGTGAGATCGATCTGCTCCCGTAGCACGAAGGCTTTGAGCGCGGCGGCATCGTCGGCCTTGATCGGCCGGCACGCGGCCAGCGACTCGATGCCTGCGTTGCCGGGCGCGCAGAACAGCTGCGGCGCACGCGGACTCTGCGCGAGCTTCCACACGATCGCGTGCTCCCGGCCGCCGCCGCCGACAACGAGGATTTTCATTAGAGGCGCATCCAGTGCAGAGGCGGCTTCTCAAAATGATCATCCTGCAAGGCCGCAGGCGAGGCAAAACCGCAGGCGTACCCTCGGGGGTACGTTGAGGATTTTGACGAGCTGAGAACGCCGCCGGGGATCATTTTCAGAAGCCGATTAGTGCCTAAAATGCCGCATGCCGGTGAGTATCATCGCCATCCCATGCTCGTCCGCCGCCTTGATGACCTCGGCGTCGCGAATGGACCCGCCCGGTTGAATCACCGCCGTGATGCCGGCCTGCGCCGCGGCGTCGAGCCCGTCGCGGAACGGAAAGAAGGCGTCCGAGGCCATGACGCAGCCCTTCACCGGCAACTGCGCTTTCATGCCGGCGAGTTTGACGGAGTCGACGCGGCTCATCTGGCCGGCGCCGATGCCGACGGTCTGGCCCGGCTGGGCGTAGATGATGGCGGGGGACTTGCCGT
>CAZXRB010000018.1:16939-53301 GCA_964642845.1 uncultured Nitrospira sp. | reverse complement strand
CCTATCTACTCCAGGGGACGCGAGAACACAAGAGTTTTTCCGCAGCCTGCTAGACAATAGCTACCACACCGCCCCTACTGGGGCACCGCCCTCTTGACTGCACGGCATTCGGTCACCGCCCCGTCGAACCATTGCAGCTCTTTGGGAAAAAAGTAGAACCCGTCAGCATCGCTCTCGCATTGCTCAGAGGCTCTCACGGCAGGAGGCACAGGACTGTTATGTTCGTTTGCGGGGACTCCTCAACGGAAAAAGCAATGACTCCCGTCACTGCCGAAGGTCAACAAGCAAGCGAGCGGCGACTCCGATCATTTTTGGAATTAGCCGGCTGTCGCAGTATACTTTCCGTATGAATTCTAACCTCCGCCCCGCCACGTTAGTCTGCTGCATCTTGTGGCTGTGGGCTCAAGCGCCTTCCGTAGACGCCACGGAACTCGTCCGCGAAGAGCCCATCCCAATTAAGGCGATCATCGATAATCCACAAGCATTCAATCTGCGGGCAGTACGGCTCCAAGGCATTGTGCAGACCTTAGAAAGAATCCCACGTACCGGTGGCTGCGGGCTAGATGACGCCTATCTCTTTACCCTTGACGATCAAACCGGGCAACTCACCATCAACGACCTCGGAGCTTGTCCAAGTGAGGTCAACTCGGTGAAGCCGCTGATGACTGATTTTGCAGTAGGCGACAATGTCGAGGTAGTCGTTGATGTCTTTTTGCTATTCTCTCCAAACTTCGATTCACGTAAATTGGAAGGAACGCTACGATGGGTAAAACGGATATCCGACTAATGGATGGCCGATCAGGCCCGATCAGGTGATCTCGTTGGTTGCCCACAGGACTGTACGACTTCCTGCTGTTGCACTCGATCTGTAATCAAGACGAGTTTACCGACAGCCGGCAAGAGCACACATATTTCGTCCCCTTGAGATCGGTCATAATTTCCTACCTGCTGAATGGTGTGTCTCCCGTTGAACAGATACGTTTTCGAGGTTCCAGAGACATCATGAATGATAGTAATTCCGCTGTCTGAATTACTCATAAATGTAATGATGATTTCTAGACCAGATTGACCGTCCGTGTCTGTCAATAGCGAGACTTCTCCTACCTGCCATTGGGAATCAATGTAGGTCGCCACCTCGTCTTTTCGGTCACGGATTACGCAGACACACAACACCTCATTGCGAGGACTCCGGCTCTCAAAAATCACTTCTTTCCCAGGCTCTCCATCCGTATCCGTCACCGCCTTGATTTGCACCGTCGTCCAACTCAAATCGCTATACCCCCTCACGGTTCGATCACGGTCATGGATGAGGCATAGACACTGAAGCTTTCCATCGTCGTTCCTAACCTGGAGAACGACTTCTTTTCCACTAATGCCGTCCGTATCTTCAAGGGTCTCCACTTTTGCAGAACTCCACCCCTGTCCTCTGTAGAATTGAATCGATTGAGTCTTATCATGAATGATGCAGACGCAGGCGAACTGGCCCTCAGATGTATAAGCGACCGTGACGATTTCAGCGCCTGGTTCTCCATCCGTGTCTTGTACTGCAATGAGATCGACCGTCTGCCATGAACCGTTCTGATACATGCGTTTCGCGCCTGTCTCAAGGGTTAAGACACAGATCTTATTGGTCTCGCAGACTGATATTTCGTCAGGGAGATCATCATCGTCTGTTTCTGCCACGATTAGGGCAAAATCAGAGCGTTTCTGGGTTCCAGACATCGGGAGATCTTTTTCGTCTTCTGGTAGATGAGCAGTAGCCGGTGCTGAAGCTTCACTCAAGGAAGCAGATGGAGATTGGTTAGTCGTGAGAGGCCTAGTTGGAGAATTGTTATCTTGCGTGCAACCGTACTGAATAAACGCGAGGCAGATTACCAGCAGCCTGACAGTCAAGCTGCTGTGAAGAAGCAGTAGGTTATTGGATTTCGACATATTTATTAACCAAGCACTCGATGTGAGCATACGGGGCAGATGGAAATGCACTACCCTGCAATCCGTACGATAACGTTTCTCAGTCGCTACTTAATACTCGGTCAATGTGTGTCCGCCATCGTGGAGTCCGCTCAAGTTGCCGCTGCTGATCAATGCACCAGTATTGGAGCGAAGTTCCCACGTTCCAGGAGCATTAAGTTCTCCTCCCGTAATCAGAACGTTACCAGTATCGGTTTGAACTTGTGCGCGGTGCTTTCGACGGTTGGTCCAGAGGTATCCATTTGAAACGAGCCCACCCGTGTTGTTTCTAATCTCCCATGACCCAGGACTATAGGCTCCCCCCGCGATGAAGACATTGCCATTTTGCAGTTTGCTGCAGGTAAAGCCCAAATCTCGCGTAGCCCAGAGATAGTTAGCATTGACGAACGTCATGTCGATATTCCTAAGTTCCCAGCTAATCGATCCTGGTCCACCCCCTGCCATGAAAATCTTGCCATCTGCCAACTGAATGGCGCAGTGTGACGTTCGTCCGGACCAAAGGTAAATGCCTGTACTTCCTGTGGAAGATACGACACCGCCGTTGACATCTCGGATTTCCCAACTTCCTGTTGAGGCATGTCCTCCGGCAAGCAGCACGTTGCCGTTCGACAGCACAGTGGCACTGTGGCCATATCGAAGCGCCCACAATGTGCCGGTGCTGACTAATCCGCCCGCGCTGTTCCTGATTTCCCAAGTTCCTTGTGAACTCTCCCCTCCCACTATCAATACATTGCCATTGCTAAGCAAGGAGCACGTATGTCCATAACTCCGCGTGGCCCACAGAGTCCCATTGCTTACGTAGCCCCCACTCCCATTGCGAATCTCCCACGTCCCACCCGATGCCGACCCACCTGCCATAAACATGTTGCCGTTCGCGAGTCGAACTGTGCAGTGATGGGCCCGTGTCGCCCACAGAGTGCCGGTACTAACGAGTCCGCCGCTGTTATTGCGAATCTCCCAGAATCCGCCCGTACCTCCACCTTCCCCTCCTGCGACGAAATTGTTGTTTGCAAGGACGAGTGAGGCACCACCGAACAGAATGACGACTATGACTGCCCACAAAAAGATCCGCCGCATACCATACCTCCTTGTGTGAAGGCCTCCCGGGACCCGCATTTGACCATGCGAGTTCTTCTCAACGAGGTAGGAAATCTAGGGAAGCTCTGATTAATTCAGAGCTTCAGATGGCGATCAGCTAAATTCCCGGTGTTTTGTGCGCTGGGTAATCGAAATCGGGAATTATTCAGACCTTCCCTAAATAGATTGGGTTCGCATGTCACCTGGCTGCTACGCCAGGCGGGAGTTGAGTACACCGCTGTAGTCGAAACCTTAGCATGATGTCCTTGACGGGTGGACCTTACCCGTCAGCAGGAGGGGGCCAAAAATGAGGTAAAGTAGCCTTCGGGCGTACGCTAAACCAAGGCGGAATCAGCGATAAATCTAGGGTTCGATCAGGCTGGCTAGTGAGTAAGACGGTGGATCCTCTGTTCTATGTTTAGCAATAGAAACAAGGGCTGTCGATGCCGTTAGCAAGGACTGGGCACTCTTCCATCTGTTCCCTTTAACCTTGCTCAGCGCAGAGAGCATGAGGCGTTATGACGACGCCGAAGCTGCAGATCCCGACGGCCGGGCCTCCCCTCACGCCCCATGGCACTTCTTGTATTTTTTCCCGCTGCCGCAAGGGCAGGGATCGTTGCGACCGACCTTGTTGTCAGTGCGATGGACCGTCTGGGGCGCCGCCGGCTCCTCGCCGCGGTTCAGCATGAGTTTCGGCTGAGGCCGGGTGAGAATCGGCGGCGGGACCGGCTCCGGGGCGGCCTCCTGTCGCACCGCTTGCACGCGGAACAAGCGCTCAATCGCGTCCGATTTGATCCGCTGCATCATGCCGGCGAAGAGATCGTACCCTTCGCGCTTGTATTCGATGAGCGGGTCCTTCTGGCCGTAGCCCCGCAGGCCGATGCCGTCGCGGAGGTGATCCATCGCCAGCAGGTGGTCCTTCCAATGATGGTCGATCACCTGCAGCATGAACGTCTTTTCCAGGAAGCGCATCAATTCGGAGCCGAGTTCCTGCTCCTTGCGCCGATACGCTTCGTGCACGAGCTTCTTCAGGTCCTCCGCAAGCGCATCACGGCCCAGGTCTCGCAGCGAGGCTCCCTCGTCGCCTTTGCTCTCGGTGATATCGATGGCAAACTGCCCCTGCATCATCTCCGTCAGCCCCTTCATGTCCCATTCTTCAGGGTACTGCTCGGCAGGGCAGTAGACGCTCATCGCGGAGTCCACGAGATCGTCCATCATGTCGTGGATCGTCTCGGTCAAATTCTGGCCGGTCAGCACCGCGCGACGATGTTGATAGATGACTTCGCGCTGCTTGTTCATCACATCGTCGTACTCGAGGAGTTGCTTCCGGATCTCGAAGTTGTGGGCCTCGACCTTCTTCTGCGCGTTGGCGATGGCGCGGGTTACCATGCCGTGCTCGATCGGGACGCCCTCCTCCATGCCCAGTTTGAGCATGAGTTGCGACACGCGCTCCGAGGCGAAGATGCGCATAAGATCGTCTTCGAGCGACAGGTAGAAACGGGACGAGCCCGGGTCGCCCTGGCGGCCGGCGCGGCCGCGCAACTGGTTGTCGATCCGGCGGCTCTCGTGGCGTTCGGTGCCGAGGATATGCAGACCGCCGAGCGCCACCACGTCCTGCTTGTCTCTTTCGCACTCGGCTTTGATCTGTTCGTAGACTTCGAGCTTGCGTTCCTCCGGGAGGCCCTCCTCGCGATAGAGCACTTGCTTGAAGAGGAAGTCGGGATTGCCGCCCAAGAGAATGTCCGTGCCGCGGCCCGCCATGTTCGTGGCGATGGTCACGGCCCCCTTGCGGCCGGCCTGCGCGACGATCTCGGCTTCTTTCTCGTGGAACTTGGCGTTCAAGACGTTGTGCTTCACGCCGTTGCGGCTCAACAGACCGGACAGTCGTTCCGACTTCTCGATGGAGATGGTGCCGACCAGCACGGGCTGGCCCGACTTATTGCACTCCTTGATTTCCTCGACGATCGCGGCGAACTTTTCCTTTTCCGTCCGATACACCACGTCGGCGTAGTCGATCCGGATCATCTTCCGGTTGGTGGGGACGACGTTGACGTCCAGGTTGTAAATTTTGGCGAACTCGCCGGCTTCGGTGTCCGCGGTGCCCGTCATGCCGGCCAGTTTCTTGTACATCCGGAAATAGTTCTGGAAGGTGATGGAGGCCAGCGTCTGATTCTCGTTCGCGATCTTGACGCCTTCCTTGGCCTCGACGGCCTGGTGCAGGCCGTCGCTCCAACGGCGACCCGGCATGAGGCGGCCGGTGAATTCGTCGACGATGATGACCTCGCCGTCCTTGACGACGTAATCCACGTCGCGCTTGTACAGGGCGTGCGCCTGCAGCGCTTTCACCACGTGGTGCACGAGATCCATGTTGGCCGGGTCGTACAGGTTGTCGACGCCGAGCAGCTTCTCCACCCGGGCATTGCCTTCTTCCGTGAGGGCGGCGGTCTTGGTCTTTTCCTCGACGGTGTAATCCCGCTCCGGCTTGAGCTGCGGGATGATGGCGTTGATGCGGTAATACAAATCGGTGGTTTGGTCGGTGGGACCGGAAATGATCAGCGGGGTGCGGGCTTCGTCGATCAGAATGCTGTCGACTTCGTCCACGATGGCGTAGTTCAGCTCGCGCTGGACGCATTGGCTCAGATCGGTGACGATCAAGTTATCGCGCAGGTAATCAAACCCGTACTCGTTGTTGGTGCCGTAGGTGATGTCCGCCCGGTAGGCCTCGTGCCTGGTGCAAGGGCGCAGTGATTGGAGGCGTTTGTCCGAGGCCTCATAGGTGGGATCAAACAGGAATGACGCGTCGTGCTGGATCACGCCGACGGACAACCCCAGCGCGTGATAGAGCTGACCCATCCATTGCGCGTCGCGCTTGGCCAGATAGTCGTTCACCGTGACGAGATGCGCCCCCTTGCCCTCCAGGGCGTTGAGGTACATGGGCAGGGTGGCGACCAGCGTTTTCCCTTCGCCGGTCTTCATTTCCGCGATGCGGCCTTTGTGCAGAATCATGCCGCCGATCAATTGCACGTCGAAGTGTCGCATGTTCAGCTTGCGCCGGGACATTTCGCGGCACACGGCAAAGGCTTCCGGCAGAATATCGTCCAGCGTCTCGCCGGCCGCCAGGCGCTTCTTAAAGTCGTGAGTCTTGTCGGCCAGGGCCTGGTCGGGCAGCGGGGTCAAGCCCGCCTCCAAGCTGTTGATCCGTTGGACAATCGGCAGCAATGCCTTGATTTCCCGATCGTTCTTGCTGCCGAAAATCATATTGAGGAGTCGTGTCAGCATGCCGGTTCCCAAATAAGGAGTGGGTGTACGGTGTTCAGGAAGATCAAGGGAGTATACAGCAAAGCCTTGGTGAATCCTATCAGGAAGACAAGGGTTTGTGCAGCTCGACGGCCTTGACTCCTGCGACCGCGCTCCAGTAGCATTCGCCCCTAAGTTCCCTCGAGGCTAGACCGATGAAGCAGGCGCGGTGCAGATCCATCCTCTCTCTCCTGCTCGTCTTCTCCATGCTCGTCGTGGGCGGCCTTGCTTCAGCCCAATCGATTACGCACGAATCGCATCACGCGCACCATCAAAAGGCCACGCACGGCACCGTTCTCTGCTCCTGGATGTGCGCCGCCGGACAAGTGCTCGACGGAGTGGCGGCACCGTCGCTCGTTGAGCGGACGCCGGTGGGGCATGCCCATATCGGGTCCACCCCGTTCACTCCATTTGTAGCTCTCCACGCCATCCCCTCTCGCGGTCCCCCGGTCCTTTGATTCCAGCCTGATTCGGCTGTCCGGGGATTATTCTCCCTAGTCGCGGAGACGCCTCTCGCGCCGCGTTTTTGGTGCCCGTGGCGAAGTCCATAGGGTGCAGCGATTGATGACATACGCAGGAGCGGACCATGCGCATATTTCTTAAGAGCAGCGGCGTCGTAAAGCGGAGTATCGGATTGGCCGTGGTGGCGCTTGTGCTGACCGGAGGGCTCGTCTGGGCAATGGGGTCCCGCGTCCCAGCGGTCGGGATGGAAGTTGAGGATTTTCGTCTGCCCGATCTCTCCGGCACCTCACACAGTCTCAGTCAGTATCGCGGGAAGATCGTCCTGCTCAACTTCTGGGCCACCTGGTGCAAGCCCTGCACCACGGAGATGCCCGCCATGCAGGCCTGCTATGACAAACTCCGCGACAAGGGCTTCGTTGTGCTGGCGGTCAATGAATTGGAAGATGAGGCCAAAGTACGCGAGCACATCAAACAATACGGTCATACGTTCCCGGTCCTGATGGATCGCGACAATAAGGTGGCGAATCAGTTCGGGGTATTCGGATTGCCGGTGAGCGTGTTCATCGATCCGCAGGGCCGCGTGCAGGCCTACATCAAGGGAGGCCTGCTGACGGAACAGAAGATCAATGACATCGTCGCGCGCATCCAGCAACAGCAACCGGTGCAGGCCGCGTCGTTACCGTAGACGATTCGATGGTGATGTTGAAACGACACTGGGTGATCTGGTTGCTGCTGGCCTGGCTCGCGCTGGTGAACGGAGTCATGGCCGCGCCCAGCGTCGCCCACGCCGATCACCATGCCGCTCATCAGGCCGGCGCCCACAGCACGGGTCTGTGCGCCTGGCTGTGCGCCGCCGGCCAGATGGTGGATACCATCCGGCCCATCCCCCAGGGCTCCGTTCATCTTCTTGCTTTCAACATTCCCCTCATCTTCAAACCCTCGGTATCTCAACTCGACGAGTGTCCGACCTCCCGCGGTCCACCCGCCGGCTTATTCTGAAGACTCAATCGAACGGTTGTTCGGAGTCGCCGGCCGCCTCTCCCCAGAGCACGCAGGTGGCGCGCTTTCCGACTACATCTACAGTGCCGTGGTCGTGGGGCACTTGCGGCCCTAAGAGTCACAAGGGAGAACATGAAGAGCCACCGCAATCGGATTGGAATTCTCGGGCTATTCGTAGGCTGTGTCAGTGTCGTCCTAACCACCATGCCCGCCCGCGCATCGTGCGGAGCCATCAGTTGCTTCGTCGTCATCGGGTCCCAGCAGCAGGTTCCCCAGGAAGGGCTGCTGACGATGAACTTCATCTACAATTACACTCCTCAACGGTTCGGAGATAGCAGCGTCGAGTTGACCCCGCATGTCAACCAGGTGGCACGCCGCCTGACGTTGGATGAGCATAGACTGATCAGGTCGATCACTCAGACCGCGACGTTGGATTTAAATTATGGCGTGACGGATCGGTTCGGTTTGCAGGTTACGTTACCGTACATCATGAGGAACTTCCGCACTTTCGAGGAGGTAGGCGAAGCCGGTGGAGGGCGGGGCGTCCCTTCCCAGTTTGATCCCCACGCGTTCGGCGATCTGCGAGTAACCGCCAAATACAACGTGCTGCCCACCCTACGGAGTATGGTCGTCGTAGGATTCGGGGTCGAGCTGCCCACGGGCCCGACAGATCAAGTGAGCCGATCAGGGGTGGTGCAGGATGCGCCCATTCAAATTGGGCGGGGCAACGTCGGATTGATCGGCTCCATCTATCAGACCTATGAGATCATTCCGCATCGGCTTAATCAGTTCACCTTCGCGAGCTACCGGCACACGTTTCGAAACAACGATGGATATCAGTTTGGCGATGAATACCTGCTGAACGCCGGCCTGAATCTCGTCACCGTGCCGTGGCTCGTGCTGACTGCCCAAGCCAACTGGCGGTATCTCGTTCACGACAACATGAACGCGATTTTGCGGCAGGCGCAGCCTCCGTCTGCTCCGGGAAATCCCACGGTGATCGATCCGATTCCACGCGACCGGCGCGTGCCGAACACCGGTTCGACGTTCTTGGCCTTTACACCTGGTTTCCAAATCAACGTAGGTGGACTGATCCCGGCCAGCTGGGCGTCGTCCACCTCGGTGTATTTCTATGCGCAGATCCCCGTTGCGAGAGACTTTAACGGCAACCTGCAACAAGATACCAGCTTTGTTGTCGGCGTGACCAAGTTCTTCGCGCTCGGCGGGGGATCTCCTTCTGGAGAAAAGAGTTAAGCGTGTCCGTGATGAAGGCGGGGTAATGAATTCCTCTCTACATGGCGGCGCATGATGAGCAGTGATCGCATGATTGATATGGACTCGTTTCATTCCAAAGAGGCGATTCAGGCTTGGAGCGCCTCGCTTCTCCTGCACGGCCTTCTGGTATTGGCCGTCGTGGCCTTGATGCCGAAGCGCACCATCGTGTTGGAACAAGAGCCGTTCCGGTGGGACGTCACACTGGTGGACCGGATGACAGAAGAAGCGCCCGCGCCGGCGGTCGCAGCCGCCGCGACTCCATCCGCGCCTGTCACGCCACGGAGGCCCACCGAACCGGTTCCGCAGGCCGCGCCGGAGACGGAGACGCTGCGGGTGGCGCCGCCACAGAGCGCGCAGATGGTTCATCCGATCATGGAGCCGCTCAAGCCGCAACCGGTCGCACCGCCCCAACCGGTTCAACCAATCATGGAGCCCAAGCCGGAACCAACGCAATCGGTTCAAGAGGTTGTCCAGGCTGCGGTCAAGCCTGAACCACAAGAAGTTAAGAAACCAGACGTCCAGCAGCCCGAACCGGCGGCGACCCAGATGGCGAAACAAGAACCGGTGAAGGAGCCCGTGCGTGAAATCGCCCCCGTGACAGAACCGGCGGCCCCGATATCCACGTACCAGCCTCCTGCACCGGCCGCTCATGAGCCGGTGGCGGAATCACATCGAGAGTCGACCGCCGTCGCCGGCCTCCCGCCGGCACAGATTACCGAGCACTCGGTGGCAAGCCCTGCACCAGCCCTCACTGAGACCGCACCACCCGCAGTGGCGAGCCATGCCGCAGCCGCTCCCACCGGCACGGAAGCCCCGGCACAAGTGGCCAAAGCTGTGCCGCAGGCGGGTCCGCAAACCGCGGAACCGAAAGCGGATCACCGATGGGTGGGTGAATCGCTCTGGCGACGCGTAGCCGAGCTGAAGCGCTACCCCAGTGTCGCCCGACTGAACGGCATAGAGGGCCGAGTGGTGTTGAAAGCCGTCATTCGTGCGGACGGGCATCTCGCCGAAGTCAGTGTCGTCAAGAGTTCGGGGCATGCTGTGCTCGATAACGCGGCTATGGAAGCGGTGCGGCTCGCCTGCCCCCTGCATATGAAGCAGCCGATCGGGCCGCCGCAGATCGTCGTGAGCCTGCCGATCGTGTATAGCTTGACGAATTAGGTGTCGAGTGGAGCTTGTGCGGAATCGGCTCGTCGGGGCGGTGGTAGGACTCCTTGTGGCGTCGCCTGCCTTTCCAGCCGCGCTTCCCGTTGAGCTCGGTCCGAAGTTCAGCACGACCCATCACATCCGCAGCTTGGTCGGACCCGCCGTGCAAATCGACGAACAGGGACGGATTGCCGCGGCGTGGGTTGAAGAAGACAAAGAGACGCGGACGATTTTCTTTGCCCGATCTGAAGCACCGGGCGGCCCGCTCGCCCCACCGGTGCGAGTCACCGCGCCGTCCGAGAATCCGTATTACCGTCAGGAAGCTCCGGCGCTCGCCCTTCGCGACAACGAGATATTTATCACTTGGGCCTTGACCCACCCGAAAGCCACGCCGGAGAAACCCTTTGCGAGCGAATTGCGGTTGAGCCGTTCCACCGACGGCGGAAAAACCTTCGGGCCTTCCATTCTCGTGAACGACGACGGCCAGGCCATCAATCATACGTTTGACTCGCTTCATGTGGCGCCCAACGGCGATCTCCATCTGGCCTGGATCGACGGTCGCGACGGGAAGAAAGATCCCGGCACCTTTGCCACCAAGTCGACGGATCACGGGCGCAGTGTGGGTCCGAACCGGAAGATCGACGACGACACCTGTGTCTGCTGCCGAACGTCCCTGGCGACGTCACGGGACGGCCTGGTGTACGTGGCGTGGAGGAAGATTTTCGAAGGCCACATACGGGAGACGGTGGTGGCCCGCTCAGCGGACGGCGGAGACACGTACTCGCCGCCCGTTGTGGTCGGAAATGATCGCTGGATCTATCCCGCCTGTCCTCATCGCCCCGCCTCGCTCGGCGTCGACCGCGCAGGCCGGCTCTATGTCGTGTGGTACACGGAAGGCACCGACGAAACTCCGGCGATCTATCTTGCCTATTCGGACGATCGCGGGGTGACTTTTTCGCCCAAGCAACAGCTCAACACCTCCAAAGGGACCTTCCCGGACCATCCGCAAATGGCGGTTGATCCGGATGGGCGCATCGTCGTGGTTTGGGAGGAACAATCGCCGGTTCGGCGCGAAGTCGTGATGAGCTATTCACTGGATCGCGGCCTCTCGTTCAGCAAGCCGCTGAAGCTCAACGAAAAACCGGGGCAGACGCCGACCGTGTCGGTGAATAGCCACGGCACCGTGGCAATGGGATGGAAAGAGCACGCGATGCCCGTGCATCGCCTGGTCATTCAATACATGCAATTGCCGGTTGTGCGGACTACAGCGGAAGGAGTTGTCGCTCCATGAGCTTCAGCCGGTGTGCCCGGGCCCTCTGTATGACCCTCGCCGTTGCCTCGCCCTGCCTCACGGCCTCGCTGGAATGGGCCAGTCCGGCAGTCGCTGCGGCAGATCTCTTCGCGGCGCTCAAGATCGCTCCAATTGTCGGGGGAGACTCCGTTCCCGCGTTCGAGCTCAAAGGATTGGATGGGACGACTCTTGGCTCCAAAGATCTGGCCGGGCAAGCGGTGCTGTTGAACTTTTGGGCCACCTGGTGCGGCCCGTGCAAGGAAGAGATGCCGTCACTGGCGCGTTTGCAGCAGCAGTTGGACCCCCGCCGGTTCCGCGTCGTGACCATTACGGCCGACCGGCATCCGGAAGGGATCAGGCACTTCCTCGGGCAGCTCGGCATTGGGCTGCCGGTATTGTTCGACGAGGATCAGGAGGTCGCGCGTCAATTCATGGTCCGGGGCCTGCCGACGACCATCCTCTTGGGGCAGGACGGGCGCCCCGTCGCTCGCGCTGTGGGACCACGCGCCTGGGACAGCGCGGATGCCGTCGCGGTAATGCAGCGCGTGTTCGAGGGAGGTCCATGAAGCGGACTCGTTCCGTCATTGCAGCCGGCATGGTGGTGTTGTATGTGGCGCTGGCGATCGGAGCCGTCGCTTGCCGCGCGAATCCGATCGAGAGAGGCGCGCATCATCACCACTCACAGATGACCCATTCCGCGTTGTGCGCCTGGGCCTGCCAAGCGAATCCCACCATCGGGCTCCTCATCGAAGTACCGCCGGTCGTCCTGCTCCAGTTGGTGTCCCTGCTCACGCTCTTGCAAATCACCGTCCCGGCGCGCCCTATCGCGCTGATCGGCCGTTCCCGGGCCCCTCCCGGTTTCTAGCGCTGCCTCCTATCTGTGAATTCATCAGCGCGGTGTTTCTCGCCGAGCGGCGAGAAGGAGCCACGCTCTGTCATGCGTTGAGCAAGGGAGACGTCATCATGGGGGTATGGAAGTTTTCGAAACGAATGGGGCGAGCGATGGCGCTGGGGCTGTTTTACGCCGCAACGGTGGCGGCAGCGATGGCGCAGGAGCCGGCGACGACCACGGACGATGCAACGACTCCGCGCGAACGAGAGTTGAGAAATCAGCTTAAGAGCATCTTGCAGGAGCTGGAGGATATCGGACACGCGAAGGAGCGGGCCAAGCCGGAAGCCGAGCGGGTGCCTATCGTGAAACAACGGATTGAGCCGGCGCCGGCCGACACGGCGGAGGCTGTGCTGGAGTATGAATTGGCTGACACCAGTATCGTCAGCAAGCGGCTGCAGAAACGCCACGAAGGCGTGTCGTTTGCCGTCACGGTGCCCACTGAGACGGATTCGCAGCCGACCAGAACCATGCGCGAGTCGATGGAATCCTTGCCGGGCGTCATCCTGCGGCAGGCAAACGGGCCGCGCGATTTCAGTATCACGATTCGTGGACAAGGCGCGAAGACCGCCTTCGCCGTCCGTGACATCAAGCTGTACGAGGATGGATTCATTCAAACCCAATCGGACGGGTTATCGCGGCTCGATATTCACGATCCCTGGTTTATGCGCAGCGTCGAAGTCGTTCGAGGCGCCGCCTCGTCCCTGTACGACAACTACGCGTTGGGCGGCATGGTGCATTTCAGAACGAGACGGGGCAGCGACATCAACGGGTTTGAGACGTTTCTGTCCGGAGGGTCCTATGGCTTCCACAAGGAAGCGTTCGCGGTTGGGCAGGAGACAGAGCACCTCGATGTGTCTCTGTTCGCCAGCAACGCCGGTGAGGACGGGTATATCCAGCACAGCAAGTACAACACGCAAACACTCAACTTTAATCTTCGTTTCAAACTCGACGACAAGCAGAACTTCTATTTCAAAGCGATCACGAACTGGCTCAACACCAAAGTACCGGCGAGATTGACCCAGGCCCAGTTCCTGGCCAACGACCGGCAAGCCGGCGGCGCGCAAACGACCTGCACGCCAGGCACTTACAATCCGGGCTGCGCAAACGCCCTCTTGTTGAATCAAAGCCGAGTCGATCGCCGCACCATCATCGGAGGCCTCTACGAGCGGCAGCTCGATGCCAATACCGTCCTCACGACCGAAGTCGATTACGACGTTAAAGATATCCAGCAGTCGTTTTCCCAAATCGGTGAGAATACCAATCCGAACTACAAGACCTACACGGATTTGCGGCACGACGGACGCCTGGGGGATTTGCCGCTAAGGAGCTATCTCGGTTTCTTCGCCAATCAAATGGACCAGAAAGCCAACTCCTTCCAGAATCTGGCGGACGGCCTTGGAACGAAAGGCACGCTGCTCCAGAACTCCCGCGGGTCGATCTTCAATATCGGCGGGCGCATCCGGGAAGAATTGGAATTTGCGCCGAAATGGATTTGGGCAGCCGGATTGGGCTTTGAGCAGTCCCGCATCAGCGTTCTGGCCACGAACTACAATCCGGCGACCGGCGCGTTTGCGTCCCGGGTCAACGCGGGCCGGACATTTTCCAACTGGGCACCGGAGACCTCGCTCACGTGGAAACCGGCAGACGGCTATCGGCATTGGGTTCGAGCGTCGGCAGGGTACGGCATTCCCCAGTTCGCTCAACTTCTCAGAGATCCCGTTACCGGGTTGCCCGGCGCGAACTTCGATCTCAAGCCGCAAAAAAACCTCAATACAGAAATCGGCACGGAATCGAGATTGGCAAAAGATCTCGTCGTGCAGCTCGTGGGATTCTGGACCTTCTTCAAGGACGAGATTATTACCCAGACGATATCGGGCACGAATACGGCGTCCGTCAATGCCGATTTATCTCAGTATCGTGGGGTGGAGCTTCTGTACGATTGGCGGCCGATGACCGGCTTGCGATTGTCCGGCGCCTACACGCATATCGATGCCAAGTACATCAATTTTGCCGACCGTACGGCGACAGGGTTCCTGACCAGGGACGGCAACAAGGTGCCCAACGTGCCGACCGATGTCTTGTTTACCAAAGCTGAATACGATTATCTGCCGACCGGGTGGGGCGGCTGGGTCGAAGCCAGTTACTACAACAGCTACTTCTTGAACAACAGCAATACATTCGGCATCCCTTCCTATGTGGTTGCCAACGTGAACGTACACAAGAATTTTGAAATCAAGAATTCTTGGGTCCGGTTCGTGAAATTCTATCTGCAGATGGACAACATTGCCGACAAGAAGTACGCCGCCTCCGGGCAGGTGATCGGCGGAGAAACTGCTGGTGCGGCGGCTACACAACAGGCCTTCTTCGCCGGCTATGGTCGTGCGATCTACGGCGGTGTGACGTTGGGGTTCTTTTAACCATCTTGGTGCGTGACGGGGCAGATGTGACGTCTGCCCTAATCACATGGCGTTTCTCGTGGAGGTGTCGCATGGAGAAATCACTCCTGCGTGTAGGCGAGGCGGCGGAATTCTTGAGCGTGAGTCGGTGGACGATCTATCGATGGTTAGATGAAGGCCGGCTGGACGGTACAAAGATAGGACGCGGAAGCGTGAGAGTATTTCGCACGTCACTTGAGAAGTTGGTTCAACAAAACAGGACAGATGAGTGCGAGCTGTTGTCCCAAGCCCACGCGGAACCGCTTCCGCCGCATTACTCTGAGTGCTGACAATCGACGTGATTCGAAGGCCGTGATCCAGAAAGCCCGCGAAGCACTGGATCCTAGAGGGTGTGTCTGATCCTTAAGCGCTATGTGAGTGGTGCTTTAGCGGGCGTGGCGTCAGCACTGCCATATACCGGTGACCGCTCTTCACACAGGTTGTTCTCATATCATTTACACTGATCACTCCACCGACGTTCAGACTGCATCGACCAAGGGTCTTACAAATAGTCAGTGTTTCTACCCTCCTCCGTCTCCCAACTGTAGCATCCATTGGCATCCGTAGGTAGACGGCTGAGCTGACACCGGAGTACCCTTCACAGCTCCGTCGCTGTTCAGTACCAAGGGGTCACGACATGAATCGTCTACTGCAAAGGCTGCTGTTCAGCCCCTGGGTGCTCCTATTCTGTGTGGTTGCTATTTGGGCGGACGTAGGTGTCGCCAGGGCGATGGGGTCTCGCGTGCCGGTCGTCGGCACGCTAGCTGAAGATTTCGTCTTATCAGGACTTGATGGCAAGGTGCAGAGCCTGAGCCAGTATCGCGGAAACATTGTCCTGCTGAATTTCTGGGCGACCTGGTGCAAGCCCTGCACGACGGAAATGCCGGCGATGCAGACCATCTATGATAAGTTGCGGGAAAAGGGTTTTGTCGTCTTGGCGGTCAATGAACTGGAAGACGATGCGAAAGTACGCGAGCACATCAAGCAGTACGGCCACACGTTCCCGGTGCTGATGGATCGCGACAACAAAGTAGCCAACCAGTTCGGCGTCTTCGGCCTGCCGGTCAGCGTATTCATCGATCAACAGGGCCGGGTGCAGGAATACATCAAAGGCGGCCTGTTGACGGAACAGAAGATCGATGAGATCGTCGCGCGCATTCAGAAACAGGAACCGGTGAAGGCTGCGTCGCTCCGGTAGATGATTCGATGGTTATGGTCATGGTGAAACGACAGTGGCTGGTATGGGCGCTGCTGGCCTGCCTCGTTCTGGTGAACGGGTTCACGGCCGCGCCCAGCGTCGCCCACGCCGGACACCATGCCACGCATCAGGCCGGCTCTCATAGTACGGGCCTCTGCGCGTGGCTCTGCGCCGCCGGCCAAGCGATCGAAACCGCACCGGTCTGGTTAGCGTCGCCGCTCCGGCTGGCCGACCTGATCGAAGACGTTCGGATCCACCAGTACGACCCTCTCTTCTCCCCTCTCGTCTTTCTCCGCGGTCCTCCCTCCCCGGCTCGCTAAGCGTAGCCAGCTTCAGTGCACAGCCAGCGTCCGTCGCCCTCTGCGTCTTGCGGATGGCAGGCGGTCGGTGTTCGGCTGATGGTGGTGTAAAGAATTCGGACAACGGTTGTGGAGGCCTCCATCTCCATCCCCTCTTGCAGCCGCAGGCTACGCCGGAGAGGGAAGGATGCGTGAAGTTTCTCTATTTCCAACGGAGCACTCGATAGGAGTACGGAAGGAGTGACCATTATGGACTCATTGCTTGTCTTACAGCAAAAGCGGCTTCTCAGGGTGGACGAAGCCGCGCAGATTCTGAACGTCAGCCGGTGGACGGTCTACCGATGGGTCGAGGCCGGGCGCCTGGGCGGGACCCGAATCGGGGCCGGCAGTCTTCGAATCTTCAGCCACACCGTTGCCGCGTTGATCGAGCGTCACCGTGTGGGTTTCGTGGATGAGCCGGCGGCGCGTCGGGTTCTTCCGTCCATGCGTGAGGAACAGCGGTCCCTCATCCGGCGGAATGTGAGCCGCGGCGGGCTGCACACCAGGCAGCCCGCGGCCGTATGATCGTGGCGGCGAGGCCATCGCTTCGGATCGCAATCCGGCTTGGGTGCCTACTGCTGAGCTGGTGGTGGACCGCTTCCTCGGCGAATGCTTCCTGCGGATCGGTGAGCTGCTTTGTCGTCATTGGCTCGCAGCAGCAAGTATCGCCGGCCGGAGTGTTCACGGTGAATCTGACCTACACCTATACGCCGAACGAGATTCCACCCGAGGGCGCGAACACCATCCCGTTTGCTAATCAACAGACGAAGCAGCTGATCCTGGCCAACAGCCAGGTCAATCAACTCAGTACCTTGGTGCAGACAGCCACGCTCGACATCAACTACGGCCTGACTGAGCGGATCGGCATCGAGGTGATGGTCCCCTATAGGACCATCAAGGCGATCGGACAGATCGGCGCCGGGGCCGTCTCCAACACCAACGATCGTGGGATCGGTGATGTAATGGGCAAAGTGAAATACAACATACTTCCGACGCTCCGCAGCATGCTTGTTTTTGAGATGGGAGCCTATTTCCCGACGGGTGACTATGGCCACGAAGCGGTCGCCGGCCAACTCGCCGAATCCACGCTCCAGGTCGGCCGCGGCGCTTTCGGCTTTCAGCCGGGGTTCTATCAGACCTATGAGGTGCTGCCTCACCGGTTGAATCAATTCTTGTCAGGGAGTTGGCGGTACAGTCTGCGTAATTCGGACGGCTACCAATTCGGGCAGGAATACTCGATGAACGCAGGCCTGAATCTGGTCACCCTCCCCTGGCTGACGCTCACCGAGCAGATTAATTTTCGGTACAAGACCAAGGACAATATCGAGGCGGCACTGTACGAGGTCAGGCCGGCGCCATTCAACCGCGCTGTGCTGCTGGACGGAAAGATCGTCGGTCGCCCCGTGCCGACGACGAATCATACCTTCGCAGCTTTTTCAACAGGGGCGGTGGTGAACCTCGGCGATTTCGCCCAGGCTTATGTTATTGCCCAGATTCCGTTCTACCGAGATTTCAACGGGAATCTTCAGCAGGATATCAGCTACGTGTTCGGGCTCACGAAATTGTTTGCGACAACTCCGTTGTTTGGCTCATGAGATAAGCGCAGGAGCGGAGGACTGCATCTGGAGTAAGCACCATGGAATCTAGAATTGGGTCCGGTAAATCGAACAGGTCGCTTTTTCCCATCGTGGGACAAGTTGCCCTGCCCGCGCTTCTCTTGCTCACGGCCTGCGGCAGCGGAGGAGACCGCGGGCCGGGGGTGAATTCACCGCTGGCAACTCCGATGGCGCTCGTCGTCAACCAGGACGATACCACACTGACTACAGTGCGACTCGACGGGAAGGGTACCCCGATCATCAACACATTGCCGATCGGTCCCGCTCAGCCCGACGCAATCGGGGGCGTCGCATTCTCGCTGGGAGAATGGATCTTCGTGACGCACACGGCAGGCAACCGGGTCGCGTTCATCGATCCGATCGGCGCGCTGGCGCCGATTCTGGAAGGCTACTTGGTGGGCACCACCGACCCGCGGATCGGTTTGCAGCCCAAGCGGATCTACCGGGACCCGGTCGACAAGGAAGTCCTCTGGACGATGAACGAAGGCGACGATTCTACCTGCCAAATCAATCCGGTTCTTCCCAATACGTCGACGGTCTCGGTGCTGCACAACTCACACATCGCGGTGGGAGGGGACAAACCGCATATCAAGAAAACATCCTGTCTTTGGGGAAAAGGGGAGCAGTTCGCCGCTTTCTCCAGACCGACGGCGGCCGTTCCCGGGTTGCCTCAAAGCGCGTTCGTGTCGAGCAAGATCACCGGGCTCATTACCCAGATCACGGCCGATCCGGCCGACGGCGCCAACCGGTGGGCGACCGGCGCTCCCATCTTTCTCTGTGACAGTGCCAAGGAACAGGCACTGGGACATCCGCCTTGCGGCAATCCGTTCGATCGGAACCATTCCGCTCCGGCCGGCCTCTTTTGGTCGCAGGAGACGGGGAAGATCTACTGCTATCTGTCCGGTTACGGGACCGTCGTGGAAATCGATCCGGACCGGTCGGTGCTCGCGAAGTTGAGAGAAGTGGATGTCACGTTTTCGCCGCTCAGCGTCACGCGTGCGGTGGGGTTGACTCCGGACGGGCACTATCTCGTCGTGATCGGGGAAGACGTGGTGTCGGACCCGGCGAAGGTGATCGGATTGTTCGGCATCGTCGATCTGACGCAACCGGTCCTTTCCCTCACGGCGTTGTCAGTGCCTCAACTGGAGCACGTCAGGCCCGAGCGGTTCCTCTTTACGCCGGGCGGAACGCGGCTGTACGTGACGCAATCGAACAGGATCGCCGATTTGGGGTATGGAGCCCAGGTCCATAGCCTGAAGAAGGACAGACTCCTGGTGTTTGATCCGTCGGGGCTGCCGGCAAGCGCGGCATTCGTCGCGGAAATAGTCTTGCCGGCGGCGGAATCCCACGCGGCGGATCTCTGGATCACCGGCCCCTCCGGGGCGGGATCGGCAAAAGGGATCGTCGTGGCGAACGCCACGCCCGGCAGCGCCGGCACCGTCTCACTGATCGATGCCGGAACGCATACCGTGACGGCGACTATTCCCGTCGGACGTAATCCGAAACACGTGACCGTCTATTATGCCGGTCTCGCGGCCAGCGACAACCAGGCCACGCCGCGGTGGTAGAGAACGGACGAAGAAGGAGTATCGAAACCGGTGCTAGACACGGCAGGCATTGGCCGAAAAACATTTCGGCTCAGGCTAAACAGTACAAGAGGAGCAATTGGCATGATCATGATGCAGGGAAATAAGTGGGTGTGGTTCGTGGTCATTGGGGCGGAGGTGCTCATCTCGGCGCCGCTAGAGGCGGCGACGGAACGCTACAACGTGGACCCCGATCATACGATCGCCGGCTTGAAGGTGGCGCACATGGTGGTGTCCAAGACCACGGGGCACTTCACGGACTTTACCGGGTTCATCGAGATGGACCCGGAGGCCAAGAGTGTGAAAGCCATCGAAGCCGAGATTAAAACCGGCATCGGTCAACACCAATCATGACAAACGCGACATTCATCTGCGCAGCCCAGACTTTTTTAACGTCGAGAAATATCCGACGATGACGTATCGCATGACCTCGGTTACGCGGGATGGGGACCGGTATGTTGTCAAGGGCAACCTGACGCTGTTGGGAGTCACGAAAGCAATCGTGCTGACCGGGACGTTCAACGGCATCCAGGCGAAGGATCTGTACGGGATGACCCGCGCGGGTTTTTCGGGGACGGGCAAGTTGAATCGCAAGGATTTCGGCATGGTCTGGAATAAGATCCTGGATAACGGCGGGCTTGCCGTCGGGGTTGAGGTTGAGATCACGCTGGAAGTCGAATGTATCAAACAGAAGGACGGTGCCAAACCCTAGCCTGCATTATTCAGTGCGCCGTGCAAAGGCGCTGTGTGTCTGACAGGTGCAAGTCCTGTCTGAGAAATTGTCCGTGCATTTCAGTAGCTACCGAGGCAGCCGGAAGGGTAACCGACCGGCTGAAGCCCTCAGGACAGAGGCCCACCGTGGGTGGGTCAGCAAGCCGACGGGCCGCAACATGCGTGAAGCCTGAGCAGGCCTCGAACGTACAGTCGCGAGGGCGGACCGGCCTGAATAACCGGGAAGGCCGCCGGAGTCCATGGGAGCAACCGACCAACGACCATGGATTCGCTCGCCGGGGTAAGGGGCGCGGCACGCCGACACAGCACACAGGGCAACACGGGAGATCCCGCGCGGTGAGGCGTCGCGCGCCTCGCTCCATCGAGAGGGTGGAGCCGCGGGGGAAGGCGGAGGGGCTCATCGTACCGCACGGACCCTGCGGACCGCACAATCACAGGGGAGGGAAGGCGCCCTGGTTCGAGGCGGGCCTCACCGAGTGCAGGGAAGGGGGATTGATGTGAGTCTGACACCTCCGGAGACGATCCGGCGACTCCAAGAGGCACGGGGCACCAAGGCCAAGCAGGAGCCAACCTATCGCTTCTACCTGCTGTACGACAAGGTCTTCCGAACCGACATCCTGGGCCATGCCTATGAGGTGGCCCAGCACCAGCGGGGCGCCCCGGGGGTGGACGGGGAGACGTGCGAGGCCATCGAGGCAGCGGGCCGGAAACAGTGGTTGGCCGCCGTGCAGGAGGCCCTGCGGACGGAGACCGACTGGCCGCACCCGGTCCGCCGGGTTATGATTCCCAAACCCGGCGGCGGGGAGCGCCCACTGGGTATCCCGACGATCCGGGATCGGGTGGTGCAAACGGCCGACCTGCTGATCCTGCAACCGATCGTCGAGGCAGACATGGACCCCGCGGCCTACGGCTATCGACCGGGGCGCTCGGCGCACGAGGCCATCAAGACCGTGCATCGGGTGCTGTGCGCGGGCCAGACCCAGGTCGTCGATGCGGATGTGTCGCAGGACTTCGACACGATTCCGCACGCGGCCCTGATGCAGGCCCTGGCGCGACGAATCAGCGACCGGAAACTGCTCCGGTTGCTGAAGCGCTGGCTGACAACGCCGGTGGCCGAGCGGACGAAACGTGGCGGGTGGCATTGCACAGGGGGCAAGCGGGCGACGCGAGGCATTCCGCCAGGCGGGGTGATCGCGCCCTTGCTCGCGCACCTCTACATGAGTCGCTACTTGCTGATGTTTCGCCAGGCGGGGCTGGAGCGGCGCTATGGGGCGCGGCTGGTCAACGATGCCGACGAGTTCGTCGTGTGGTGTCGGCAGGGAGCCGCCGACGTCCTGGCGCAGACCCGGCAGTGGGTCCAGCAGATGGGGTTGGCGTTGAACGAGCAGAAGACGCGCCTGTGCCACGGACGGCGCGAGGCGGTCACGTTCCTGGGGGATCCCTTTGGCCCGATGTACTATCGGAAAGACGGGCACTGGTACCTGGGCGCGGCCCCAGCCAAGAAGGCGGGGCCGCGGATCAAGCGTCGCATTCAAGCGATCCTGGGATCGGGCAATCAGGCACCGTGGGAGCCAGTACGAGCCGACCTCAACCGCGTGCTGCGGGGATGGGCGGCCTACTTCTCCTATGGGACGCGACTGATGGCCTACCGAGCGGTCGAGCATTGCGTGGTGGATCGGGTGCGGCAGTTCTTGCGGCGACGACACAAGGTCCCGACGCGGGGGACGAGGCGCTTCTCGGCGGAAGTGATCTTCGGCGAGTTGGGGGTCTTCGACCTCCGGCGCTTCCATCTGGGGTCGGTTGCGCATGCCTTGGTGTGACACTCGTCCGAGAGCCGGATGCGGGAACACCGCCAGTCCGGTTCGAGGAGCGGAGATGGGAAACCCCTGACCGCCGTGGTTGGCGGTCGATGCGTGCATCGAAACCATCGAGAGCGGCTCCAGGTCAGCGCCCATGTTCGACTCTACTGAGCCCTTCTGCTGCAATCGCCGATTCGCTGGTGCGACAAGCCTTCGGCGGGCAGGCTCGCCCCGCGCGGCCTCACCGTACTGTTGGAGGCTGGCTCCGTCGTCCTCGACGGGTGCCTGTCCCGGTTCGGACGGGGTCAGACACCACGCGCAGACGCGGGGAAGGGTGTCAGTCCCCTGGCTCCGCGTGCCCGTCTCGCGACGCGACTCCGCGATTTGGCGACGAACCGTCATGAATAATGCGGGATAGACCGCCGCGTCAGGCGCGATGGGTACCCTACATACCACACAAGAAGCCTTCGAGATGATTATCGGGAGTCGTTGTTTGGCACATGAGCGTTCAATCACAAGGGGAAATGACTCCCGACCCACTCTTGTCCAAAATAAGTTCTTAAAATGCCTCCGGCTTGTGAGTAGGATGGGTGGTTCATCCACACCCGTCTGCGGCGTTGCCGCGCCGTGTTACCCACAAGCCGGAGGTATTGTAGGGTAGCCGTTGCCAGTTGTTTTGCGCACATTCTGTCCCTGATTGCTCGTGTGGGATTCGTGCGCGCGGGGCGGCATGCCGCGGATCGGTGTCCGGTCCTGCTCCGGCAGGTGACGATCTGGGACGAGACGCAGCAACGGACGCTCATGTTCCTGACAGACATCAGGCACCTCGCCACCAGCACGATCGCGGCCATCTATAAAGAGTGGTGGCAGATCGAGCTGCTCTTTGAAGCCTTGAAGCAACACCTCAGGATCACAACCTTCGTCGGGACGAGTGAGAACGCGGTGCAGGTCCACATCGGGATCGCCCTGATCGCGATGTTGCTGCTGAAGTTCCTGCAGCTCAAGTCCCCCTGACCGTGGAGTCTCTCGAACCTCGCGGCCGTGCTCCGCTTCAACCTGTTGACCTATCGGGATCTCTGGGCGTGGCTCAATGCGCCTTTGGATGTTCGGTCATCACCCCGATGCCCGTGCAAGCGACGCTCTTCGCCACGGGATCTTGGACAGCAGCCGAGGCAACCTCATCTGAAAATCGAATCCACAGCCGTCTCACATGCAGGATTGACGCAGGGAGGATACTGAAGGGCAGATTATTTTGGACAGCAGTGCTCCCGACGCCTTTTATACCCTCGCCCCGTTGGAGTTGGGAAGCGCATTGACGGTGAAGCTGACGGTCGATTCCTGGGCCAAATGGAAGTACAGGAACCTTCTATTGTGCGAATCGCCCCATTGCCGGGGGTCTAACCAGGCT
Source organism: uncultured Nitrospira sp. (assembly GCA_964642845.1). Lineage (GTDB taxonomy): Bacteria > Nitrospirota > Nitrospiria > Nitrospirales > Nitrospiraceae > Nitrospira_D. The sequence goes on along the minus strand of CAZXRB010000018.1, from coordinate 29,779 downwards.
ACCCAGCCGGCGTTGCTTCACACGGTCCGATCTTGATTGGAAAAGGCCGAGCCGGCGCCTGCGAATCCCGTGATGAGATTGATCACGCTTGGATCGGAGAATAGCGGGTTGCCGTACACGACGTGCGCGGATGCCTGTCCAACTGAGAACGACAGGCCGGCGAACCCCAGAGCGGCGGCCGACCGAACAGCCCAACGATTCATGATATCTCTCCTCGGTTCAGTGTTACGTAGCGTTCGTCAACCTGCGGCGCCCCCGCGCATTCAAGACGGCGGTGCCTGCTGTTGCACCGGGTGCAACAGTGTCCCTTCTCCTCGCCGTTCCCACCCAGCATTTCTTGTCGCACCTGTAGCAACCGGTGCAGTGGGCTGTGGCGGATTCCGACGGCGCTCTGGTAGGAAGCGGCATGTCGTGCGTGGCGTATTTCTAGGCTGGTGGCCGGATCCTGGATTGGTGCAAGGCCAAGGAGAGGGGGTGAGACCGGCAAGCACGTGGTTTCGGTTCGGAAGGGAGTCAGATCTGTTCCAGTTCACGGCTGTTTAATCGAAAGGAGTTGTCCCATGAGAACACGATTTATTGCGGTCGGTCTTGCGGCCTTCATTCTCGGGTTCATCGGGTTGTTTGCGCCGACGATCGGCGGCGCCCATTCCATCACCTTCGATTTCACGGGGACGCTGGTGGCCTCCACTCCGCATTCCTTCGGCGGCATGCTGACGGCGCCGATTGGGTCGTTTCCGGCGAGCACCGTTTCCGGGTCATTTACGTTCGCCGCGGATACGAGCGACGCGAATCCGCTCGACCACCACATCGGTCAATACCTCGGTGCGATCGAGAGTCTTTCCTTTTCGGTGACAAAACCGATCACCTCCGATTTCCATCTGTTCGAACTCGATCTGAGCGGAAGTTCCGGCCGGCCGGTCCAGAACTCTATCGTCGTCAATGCGGACCATACACCGGCGAATCAGACGTACGTCGTCTCGGCCAGCGTGCAGAATGTGGTGCCAGCCGGCCCGATCATCGATGGGGACCACTATTTTGCGCGGGAGTTCTTCTTGAATTTGCTGAAGCCTTCGTCGGAAGTCTTTGCCAGCGATCTCTTGCCGGAGACGCCGCCGGACCACACGCTGTTCAGTCTCTACGACTCTGTGCTGAACCCGCAGGGTCAGTTTCGGATCGTCTTCCAAAGCAGTCACGGCGATCATACGTTGATCGGGAATCTGACGTCGCTCTCGGCCGTGCCACTGCCGGCCGCTGTGTATCTGTTCGGCGCCGGGATGATCGGCCTCGCGGCTCTGGCGCGCCGCAACAAGATGACGGCGTAAACAGGTGGTGTCAAACTGCGGCTCCGATGGGTATGACGTGTGCCTTCGAGTCACTCTGTCTAAAAAATTCATGAGGCAGCAGCGATGGGATTGCATGGCTTGCTAGGAGCCTGGCCGACATCGACCTTTCTACTGCGGCGAACCGTGTACCGGCATCTGTTTCGGTCTCGGCCCCGAAAAATCCTCAACGTATTGCAGCGAATACGCCGCTGGTTTTTCGGGGCCTGCGGCCTCGCATCTGCCGGCGCCTCATTTGCCTCGTCACGAATGGCAATTTCGGACAGGCTCCTAGATCTGAGAAAGATGATGGCATTGGCGCTGCCGGCCATAGTGGTGTTCGTGGGAACGGTCCTCGGCATCGGTCCGTCACGTGCGTATGCGGCGGTGGTCAGTCAACTGGATCTCAGTGGAGGTTCGATCGCGCTCGACTTTGGATCGCTTGGGACGATGAATAGGACCTTCTCCCAGCCGGGCCGCCTGGTGATGGACCGCTTTCAGCCTCGGCCGCCGATTTTCGAACCGGTCACGGTCGGACACCTCACACTCTCTCTCTTCACCGGCGATGGAGGGAGCCTGGCTCTGCCGCCTCCAAGCGGCACCATATCGGGGTCCACGATCAATGTCGACCTCCGTTCCTTGTTTGCTAGTGCCACGCCCTCGGGGTGGGGCGGGATCTTGGCCCCTCCTTCGACTCCAACCTCGCATCAGTTGAACATCGGCGCTATTGCGACCGGTTGGTTCAACGAGAGCACGAACGAGTTCACCATCTCCTGGACCAAATCTTTCACCGGTGTGCCGTGTCTGCTCTCCGGCACCTTCTCGTTGCAAGGGACCGCCCAACTGGCCGAAGTGCCGCTGCCTGGTGCGGTCTTCATGTTCGGCAGTGGGTTGGTGGGGCTCGGGGCACTCCATGCACGACGGCATCCGCGTATAAAAACCGGACCTGAAGCCCGCCATGTGTAACTCCTTCATTTTCGGGCGACCCCTGTGGTGTCTGTGGAGCCTCGCAGGTGGCGGCCTGGCACTGGCCATCATGGCGCTCTTAGTGCCGGCCGACGCCGGTGCGGCACCGGTTGGGACGCTCGTTGTCTCCGCGGCCGACGTGGAGACGTCGTTGGCAATGGCTCAGTCTGCCGGGCGGGACCGCAAAAACGCCCTCGTTAGCGTCAAGGCGCCTCAGAGCGGTTTCGGTTCCCTTGTCCGAGCGATTCTTTACGCGGGTGCTTGCGTCTGCCAGCGGTTCCTTGGCCTGCTCGATCGCGATGTGATTCAAGTAACGGTCCTGCCTGCGCCGATCGTCCCTGTGCGCTCATCCGCTTCCGCGGCTCTATTGTTCGGTCCAGCCTTGCTCGGGCTGGTCGGCATCGCGCGCTGCAGGCAGGCGACACAGCGGACTCTCGCGACTGAGCCAGCCAGTGACGCAGAGCCCGCGGGCCGCACTCAGCCAGCGGTCATCCTGCTGATCTCGCCGGACGCCGCGTTCACGGCGTGGGTCGATGGGCATCTGCACCGTGCCGGGTATCTGTGCCGTCCGGCCGACTCGGTCAGCGCCGCGCTCGCTTGTTCCGGCAACAGGCCACCGGCGCTGATCTTGCGGGACTGTCGAGTTGCGGGATGGGAGATGCTGAGGACGGAGCCGAAGCTCCGGTCTGTGCCGATTATGGGGGTCATTCCATCTGGTGTGACTTATTCCGAGGATGCTTGGCTTGAAGACTTCGAGTATGGGATGGATGGGCTGCACGATTGTGCGGACGGCGACCGGCTTCTGGTTGCGCGTGTGACGGCTTTTTTGCGTCGTTCAGGGCACCTCGTTCCCCATCGCGGGGTGTACCGGGTGGGGCGCGTCGAACTGGATGCGGACTTGCGCGAAGTGCGGATTGCGGGCCGGCCTGTCCGGCTGTCGGCCAAGCCTTTCGCGATTCTCGAAACATTCATGCGTGCGCCCTCGCGCTTGTTGTCGAGGGCGGAGTTGGTCGCACGCGTGTGGGGGCCTCAGTTTGCGATCGGCGATCACGCATTGGATGTGCATGTTCATGCGCTTCGGCAGGCGCTTGATCGGAACCCAGACCATCTCTGTCAGCTCGTTACGATTAAGGGCGTCGGTTTCAAGTTGAAGTCACTCTCTCCTGTGACGTCTGCCTCGTCTGCGCCGGATGTGCTGCCGATGGCAGTCAACTCTCTTCCTCTACTCCCGTCAGGCGAGGCTCACGTTTCGAATGCTCAACGATCACTCACTCCGTCGCCTTCAAGAAACCGGCGGAATTGGTTGAGGCGGGTTCCCCGGCATCGCCGGGCTCGACCGCTCCGAAGAAAGCCGTCGGTTCGTCATCTCGGCAGTCCTGTGTCGATCGGATAGGACAGCCTCGGCCTTTCCCCGTTTGTGTTGCAGGGAGCGGCATCGGTCGGTAGACGGGCTCTACGAAACAGAGTACATGTTGCGTACGATGAAGTGCACTGCTATCAGATGGGACATTGCAGTGGGGGATGGACGTTCTGCTGTGGCCTGGGCTGTAGCAGGGATTTATCTCGCCCTTACGATCGCAGCGTCCACCTGTCTCTTTCTCCATAGCGCGGCGCATCACTCTGAAAGTCACCATACCGAGTCCGGTCCCCAGTCCTCTCTGTGTGCCTGGGCTTGCCAGGTGACCTCAGAGGGTGGGTTGGTGGCGTCGGCTCCGACAGAGATTCCCGTTCTCGTTTCTATTGCGTCAAGTGTTCCTCTCGTCGAGCCCTTCTCGGCTTCTCCTTCTTCTTCGCTGCACTCCCGCGCTCCCCCGGTTTCCACGCTCGGATAATTCAGGCGGGGCGCGTTCTCCGTTTTCCATCTTCATAGCCGTGCGGCGATTGGTCTACTGGCCATCGTCGGTACTTCCTGTCCCGAACGCATTCCTCCTGAGCCATCCGGGTGAACCTGGGTGCCTCAAGACAACGAGTCATGGTTCGGGATCGGCGGCCTCCTTTCTCGGACCGACCGGGGCGCGGGATCCTCACGGGAGCCTCCGATCCGGCCAATGAGGCACAGGGGAATCTGTTGAACATTGGAAAGGGGGAATGTATGCGGGGAACAGCCTACTGGTTTGCGGCGGTCTTTATATTGGCTCTCTACACCTCGGGATATGCGGGGAATGAGCCGCAGTCTGCCGGTCCGCCAGAATTGACGCCTGGGACGACGGGTCAGGTGATTGTCCAAATCGGGGGAAGATATTGCGAATATTACCGTGAGGAGGTCGAAAGGGCGCTCCGACGTTTCCCGGCAGTCCAAGCGGTCGAGTTTTTGAACGATCACGGCACCGTGCTGGTTCGCTATCAGTCCGAAGGGATACCTCCTGCGCAGTTGGCTGAGTCGGTCGAGCAGGCGTTGGCCTCGGGGATCGGATGCAGGGCGTGGGTGGATCGTGGTGGATTGCAGCAGGCGAGATCATAAGAAGGGAGCGGGCACGATGTATGCGGGAAAAATCACAAGCGGGCTTCTACTGATTGGGCTGCTTCTGGGTTGGTGTGGAGTCGGTTCTGCCGCGGAGCAGAAGGTGACGTTGATGCTCGGGGGCAAGTTTTGCGACGCCTATCTCGGTGATGTGGAGTTTGCGTTGAAGAAGGTTCAGGGCGTCAAGGCCGTCGATTTCAAGAGTATGAAGGGCCATGCCGTGGTGACGGTCGAGGGAGACAAGACGAAGCCGGATGAACTCGCCCAAGCAGTAAATCGAGTCAAGGGCAACGGCTGGCATTGCACCGGACAGGTGATGAAGTAGTTGTCCGGCAATGGAGATCAATTTCAAAGGGAGGCCGATGATGAGCCGATGGACAGTAGCGTTGGTGGCAATGTTGTTGTGGGGTTGCAGTGAGATGGGGGCCAATCCTACGGCAACCGCGCCGGCGAAGCCGAAGGACGGCGAGCTGGCGTTGCCCGGCAACTACATGGTCTGGCCGAAATTCCTGTCGGAGGTGCAGCGTCCGGATGCAAAGCAGGTACGGGAGTTGTTTATCAACCCGGTGGGCGCGAAGACGAGCCAAGGTCAGCCGTTCCCGAACGGCACGGTGATGATTATGGAGCTGTACAAAGCGAAGATGAACGGGGATGTGCCGGAAACCGGCGCGGATGGGAAGTTGATCAAAGGCGGCCTCGCGAAAATTTTTGTCATGGGCAAGGGCGGGGGTTGGGGGCAGGATGTGCCGGACAATCTGAAGAACGGCAATTGGGTGTTTGCTGCGTACGGTTCGGACGGAAAAGCCTTGGCAGAGGATTTTACCAAGTGCCGCGCTTGTCATGCGCCTTTGGCTCAAAAGGATTTCGTCCATCGATACGACGAGTATTTTGAAAAGCGAACGATGCCATAGCCATGTGTGGTCGCGTGGAATCGGGACAGGTGTTCGGTTACCTCCTGGCATCTGTTCCGACAGGGGGAGCGCTGGGGTTGGTCGCTCCCCCGCCATGCCGATGGCAGGAGGGGTGAACTTTGGAACCGTTGCTACTCCGCGTCCAGGAAGCGGCCAAGCTGTTGAAGGTCAGCAAGTGGACGATCTACCGATGGATTGAGGAAGGCCGCTTGCGCGCCACCAAAATCGGCCGGGGCAGTTTACGCGTCTTTCGGACATCGGTGAGCGGACTTATCGATGGAGCGAGGACCGATCACCGAGGGGCTCAGGATGGTTCGCGGAACAAAGTGACTCCCGTGCGGGCCGTAGGCGAGAAAAAGAAAAAGTAGAACACGGCAGGAAACGGGTCTGGTAGTTGTGCACCCTTCTTCCAGACCTGCCCGGGGAGTCGGAGGTGGCCTCCCTCCGAGTCCCCGGCCCTTCGGGGCACAGGGGAGCGATGATCATGGCGAGATTCGTGAACGCATGGTTTCTGCCCAGGCAGTGCATGTGCGCCCCCCGGGAGAATGGAATAGGTGAGCCATGATCGCTGGACTTGAGACGACCCGCGCCGCATTCGTTCAGGCCGCACGGCGTCGAGATTCCGTCGAGGTGGGGATCAGCATCGTGGTGATTCGATTGCTGGCCGTCGCCGTCACGGTGCCCCGTTGGCCGGCAAGCCACTTGCGGGTGGAGGGTATGGCGATACCCAAGAACTATCGAGATTGGCCTCGCGTGGAGTCGAACATAGACGTCTCGGGTAAGACGGGGTGCATGCGGTTATGGGTCTGTCCGCAAGCCTCCTTTATCACAGACGACGAGCCGTTTCCCGTCGGGACGACGTTGGTCGTCGAAACCTTTTCGCGCACTCGCGTGTCAGGCGGGGGCCTACAGTCGGTGTTCGTCATGGAGAAGGTGTCGAGCGTCGACGGACGCGGTGTCGGGCGTCCATCTCGGGAGGGGTGGACCTATGCCGCCTACAACGCGGTCGGGCAGGAGATAGGACTGGATGCCGTCGCCGCTGGAATCTGTCGATTGTCGATCATTCAGGCAGTGTGCGGCCGCTCACGCCGCCGTCTGAGAGATACGATCGTCGCGCGTTGCTCCGTTACCATGTAAACAGGGAGAGGATCATGGACCGTCTCAAATCCGATTTAGTCATCATTGTAATGTGCGGGGTTATTGGATGCGGATTGGCAGGTGTCGCCTCTGCGGGTGAAAAAGGGCACGTTCGAGAAACGATCACGCATGCCAAGGAAGCCATTGGCCACGAGAAGGAAGCGATCAAGCATTTGGAAGAGTCCGTCAAGGCTAGCCCCGATCCTCATGCGAAAGAGGCGCTCGAGCATGCCAAAGAAGCTGTGAAGCATGCAGAAGAGTCGCTGGCGCATGCCGAACAAGCCGCGCAAAAGCCGAAAGCCAAAGGGAAGTAGCCTGTGGCGCCAGGCCATTTGGAATTGAGCGAGTTCCGGATAATTTCCATCCAAGACCCTCAGCGCGGCGCGTCTCCCTTGGCCCCGCGCTGTGCTTGCCTCAAGTCCATCTGGTTTTCCCTCCGCGATAACTCCCGCATGCGCAACATTCGCTGCCGCCGCTCTTCGATGTTGCATCTATCGGCAGACATGAGCAGCCATCGGTAGACTCTTTGGCGAAAGCGAGCTACAAGTGGGCGTTATGAACAGAAGGTCGTGTGTCGTTCGTATTCTGGCGGGGGCGAGTCTGGTGGCGACGCTGCTGCTGGTAAGTGCGCCTCTCTGGGCTCAGGATGCTGTGCTGGAAGGCCTTCTCAGGACGCAAGTGTTCAACAAGGCGTTCGAAGGATTCGATTCCTACTATGTCACGATCGAAGACGATCAACCGCAAGCGGACGGTTCGCGCGAAGTGACGGCCGTGGCCAGTGGAAAATTCTTGGATCACGTGCAACGGATGAAGGTGTTGTTCTTGGTCGTCGGAGATCGAGTCATCGGAGGTCAGTTGCTGGAAGGCTCGGGGTTGCCGCCTTGCCTGGCGCCCGAGCAGGGTCATTCATCGCTCTAACCGGATGGGGAGGTTGGTATGTTGCGGAGGATTATGATCGGCTTCATTGGATGTCTGTGTGTGGTATTCATGAGTTCTGGAGGGTGGGCGCTGCAAGCGGGCGGGGTCGAAGTGGGGGATTTGGAAACCGGCTCCGTGGTCGGTCAGGCGTTCAAGGAGCTGCCGGTGGATCTGGAGATCTATGCGACGGAAGTCGGCGGACTCAAAATTCTCTACCCGCCGACGTCGGTGCTCGATCTGAAAGTGCGGCCCGGCACGCCGCTGCTGATCAAGGTGACCAATCAATCGTCGCGCGACCGGGGCTTTTTGATGACGGCGGAGGAAAGCCATTCGGCGCCCACCGTCTTGCGGGCGCAGGTCGTCTTGAAACCGGGCGAAAGCAAATATGTCGGAGTGCCGCTGAGCGATCTGCTCTACGCCACGGCGGGCAACACACTGGTGTATCGCGATCCGCTCCATCCCAAAGATCCCGGCGGGAAATTAGTCCTCATCAAGTAGCAAGCGCCGGGGCGGGAGCGTGCTTCCCGCCGCGCGATCGGGCGTTTCAGCGAGTCGGATGGTTGCCGATAGAACGACGAGCTCTGCGTCACGCAGGAGGCACATTGACACGAGGAAAAGCAATGGCCGCGGCGGAGAGCATCCAGCGGCGGTCCATTGAGACGGACAGGTGATCTACAGAAGACATCGGCGCTGAAATTCGTGCGGCACGGAGAACCGAGTTACATCCCCCACGCGCGCCCGCAAACAAAACGGCGCGTCATGATCCCCTGCATTGATTTCATTCTCGCTCGACGTTTATAGTCCGTGGGCAGATCTTCATGGGAGAGATGAATGGAGGGGGAGGGGGTGGGTTTCGCCCGAGGATTCAGGATCGTCCCCCTGCTCGGCGCGATCGCCGGTTGTGTACTGGCCCTCTCCGTTCACGTCTCAGCCTCGACACCGTCCGATCCGCTTGAACAAGGCGCCGCGCTGCTCCGGCGGGGCGATCTCAAGGGCGCCGAAGAGGCGGCGAAGAAGGCGATCCAACTCCATCCGTCATCGGCCGAGGCGCATCACCTGTTCGGCCAGGTTCTGTTCAAAGCCCGCAAGCCGACTGAGGCGGCGGAGGCGTTCCTCCACGCGCTCAAACTGAGGCCGGCGTATGCCGAGGCGTTGAACGACCTGGCCGACGTCTATCTCGCGCAAGGCAAGTCGGCGGAGGCGGAGCAGGCGCTGGCGCGGGCGATCGAGGCGGATCCCAAACATGCCGAGTCGTACCTGGATCTGGCGAAGCTCCATCTCCAGCGGCGCAATGACGCGGGGGCGAAGAAGCTCTATCAAGATCTGCTCAAGGTGATGCCCGCGCAGCAGGACGCCCTCTTCGAGCTGGCGACGCTGTACGACAATCTCGGCGACATCAAAGCCGCGCGGGACACCCTCAACCGCCTGACCAAGGCCAACCCCAAGCATGCCAACGCCTGGTACCTGAACGGCCGGATCGCCGAGCGGAACAACGAATTGGCGGAAGCCGCCTATGCCTATAAGCAAGCGATCGCCGCCAAACCGGATCTCGTCGACGCGCATTACAACCTGGGGTTCCTCTACCGCAGCCAAAACAAACCGCACGAGGCCGAACGGGAATTCCTGGAAGTGCTCCGGTATCGGCCCGAGTACGCCGAAGCCCACATGAATTTGGGCGTCATCTACACCAGCTTGAGCCAACTGGAGGACGCCGAGCGCGCCTATGAACGGGCCGTCTCCCTGAAGCCGGATTACGCCGAGGCCCATTACAATCTGGGCGTGTTCTACGAGCTCCACCGGAAGGACATGGCGCGGGCCTTGGCGCAATACCGTAAATACCGCGAGCTCGGCGGGCGGGACGATCGGGTGGAGCGGATCGTCGGCTCGACGTTCCGATAACCAGCGAGAGTCGCGGGACGGGCGAGACGTGCGGGACGCGGTAATTTTAGAATGTGCAGTGAAGGCCTGTCGCGCCCGTCACGCTTACCAATACGGCCAGGGCCGCCAGTAGGGGTTCCAGTAGGGGCCCCAATAGGGGCCGGGGCCCAGGTAGGGGCGAATGCGGGCTGGCTGATCGTCTCGCAGGGACCACACGCGCAGATTCTTAATCTCCACGATTGGGTACGTATAGTCCGTCTCATCGAGCGGCAACGTCATCGATCCCGTCAGCTCGCCGACAACCGTCACAAAAGTACCGGGCGGGATGGTGGCCGGGTCCAAGAACTCGCGCTGCATCGCCACGAAGCGGCCCTCGGATTTGCTGAGATCCAAGGTGGGCTGCAGCGACGACGTCAACGGCAATTGCAGAATCTCGATGCGCGTGGCCTCCTTGAGACGCCGCGCCGCGAGCACCTGCCCGCCGAGCGTCACCGGCCGGCCTTTGTACGAATCCGGAGCGGCCTTAAGTTGTGTGAAGCTGATCTGGGGAGCCGGCGCCTGCTCGTCCATGTCGCCGCTGGACGCGCAACCGTGTGGGAGGAGGCACAGGAGGAGGAGAACCCGCAGCCGGTACATGGCGCGCATTATAGCAAAGGGTGGAGACTCCGGGTATGTTATAGCCATCAACTGCTGTTCAGTCTTAGGCAAAGGAGTGTGACATGGCGTGGCATGCGGGATGGCGATGGAGCGTGGTGATTTTGATTGGAGCCGTGCTGAGCGGCGGACCCTGGCTCGGGGGTGTCGCTCGAGCAGAGATCAAAGGCAAATACGAATTGCTCAAGGACGAGCCCTCGACGCATCAGAAAGGGAAAGTAAAAATCGTCGAATTCGCCGATTTCTATTGCCCCCATTGCCACCATTTCGAAGAAACCGGCCTGCCGTTGCTCGTCAAGGAATTCGGAAACAAGATCGAGATCACGATGGTGGGGTTTCCCGTGATCCGGGGCAAGCTGCCGACTGCGTTCGACATGTATGAGCAGGCCAAGAGTATGGGCAAGGGCAATGAGATGAAGACGATCCTCTTCCGCACGATCCATAAGGATAAGATCGACGGCGTGCTGGACCGGTCCATTCGTTCGCTGCTGATCAAGGAAGTGGGGCTCGACGTCGCGGCGTTCGAAGCCGGCCTCGAAAGCGGCAAGCCGGCCAAGGCCTTCGAGGACGGGCGGCGGTGGGGGGAGCGCATCAAGCTGAACTCCACCCCGTCGCTGCTCTTGGACGGCAACATCAAGATCGACGGCGCGAACATGACGCCGGAGAATGTCATCACCGTCATCCGCAGCATTTTGGAGAACGACACGAAAAAATAGTGTTGAGTGTTGAGTTTTCAGTGTTGAGTCGAAGCACTGGTCCGAGGCGGGATCACTCATCACTCACCACTCGCAATTCCCTGTGAAGCCATGGCGATCGATCCCATTTGCGGCATGACGGTGGACCCGGCGACGGCCGCCGCCAAGGCCGAGCACAAGGGCCAGACGTACTATTTCTGCGCGCGCTCCTGCTTGGAACGGTTCCGCACCGATCCCGAGGCGGCGCTGCGGCCCAAGCCGGCCGATCTCCTGACCATGCCGTCCTCCAGAAAACCTTTGCCGATGATGACGCCGTCACCGGCCCTGAAGTCCAGCGGCGTCCTCGACCCGGTGTGCGGCATGACGATCGATCCCGCGACGGCGGCCGGATCAACGGAGTACCGGGGTAAGACCTATTACTTCTGCGCCGCCGATTGTCTCGAGAAATTCCGGCAGGATCCCGACTACTATTTGTTGCCTCCTGCCCAGCGTCCGGCCAAGGCCGTCGCGGTCCCGGCCGGGGCCACGGTGGAGTACGTCTGTCCGATGGACCCTGAAGTGCTGGAGAGCAAGCCAGGGGCCTGTCCGATCTGCGGCATGGCCTTGGAGCCGAAGGTCGTCAGCCTGACGGAGGGGCCGAACCCCGAGCTCGACGACATGAGCCGGCGGTTTTGGTGGAGCCTCGGACCGGCGGTGCTGGTCATGCTGCTCGCCATGTCAGACATGATTCCCGGGATGCCGCTGCACCAGCGGGTCGGCGGAGCGGCCGTCCATTGGGCGCAATTTGTCCTCGCCACGCCGGTGGTGCTGTGGGGCGGCGCGCCGTTCTTTCAGCGCGGGTGGCTGTCGGTGGTGAACCGGGCGCCGAACATGTTCACCTTGATCGCCATCGGAACGGGCGCCGCGTACGGCTACAGCGCCATGGCGACTCTGGCGCCGGGCCGGTTGCCGGCCTCGTTCCATCTGCCGGATGGCACCGTGGCGGTGTATTTCGAAGCGGCGGCCATGATTACCGTCCTCGTGCTGCTCGGCCAAGTGCTCGAGCTCCGCGCCAGAAGCCAAACCGGCTCCGCCATCAGAGCCCTGCTGCGCCTCGCGCCGGCCACGGCGCGCATCATCCGCGGGGGCCGTGAAGAAGACGTGTCCTTGGATCAGGTGCATGTCGGCGATCGTCTCCGCGTGCGGCCCGGCGAGCGCGTGCCGGTCGACGGCATCGTCGTCGAAGGCGCCACGGCGATCGACGAATCGACCATCACTGGAGAATCAATTCCGGTGGAGAAAACCGTCGGCGCCGCCGTGACGGCCGGGACCGTGAACAGCACGGGCAGCATCGTCATCGAGGCGCAACGAGTCGGCCGTGACACCTTGCTCGCGCGCATCGTCCAGATGGTCAGCGACGCGCAGCGGACCCGCGCGCCGATTCAACGGGTGGCGGATCGCGTGGCCGCCTTCTTCGTCCCGCTGGTCGTGGCCGCCGCCGCCGTCACCGCCGTCGCCTGGGCCCTGTGGGGTCCCGAACCGCAGCTGGCCTATGCGCTCGTCAACGCGGTGGCGGTGCTCATCATCGCCTGCCCTTGCGCACTGGGGTTGGCGACGCCCATGTCGATCATGGTCGGCACGGGGCGCGGCGCGACGGCCGGAGTGCTGGTGAAAAAAGCGGAGGCGCTGGAGATCTTCGGCAAAGCGGACACGATCGTGTTCGACAAAACCGGGACTCTGACGGAAGGCAAGCCGAAGCTGATGGCCCTTCGCTTCACTCCGCCGTGGACGGAACAGGACATGCTGCGGCTTGCCGCCAGTCTGGAACAGGGCAGCGAACATCCATTGGCCGCGGCGATCGTGGCCGGCGCCCGCAGCCGGGGCCTTTCGCTCCAGGGCACGGAAGAGTTTCAATCGATCCC
>CAZXRB010000018.1:15498-16929 GCA_964642845.1 uncultured Nitrospira sp. | reverse complement strand
GAAGGGCGTCGCCGGCGTCGTGGCGGGCCGCCGGGTGGCCGTCGGAACCGTGTCCTTTCTGCGCGAGGCCGGCGTCGCGGACAAGGAACTGGCGTTGCTGGACGAGGAAGCGGACCGTCTGCGCCACGACGGCCAGACGGTGATGTTCGTCTCGATCGATGGACGAGCGGCCGGCCTGCTGGGCGTGGCCGATCCCGTCAAGCCCTCGACGCCGGAAGCGGTACGGCAACTGAAAGCCGAGGGTTTGCGGCTGGTCATGCTGACCGGCGATCATCAGCAGACGGCGCAGGCGGTGGCCCGGCGGCTTGGGATTGACGAGGTCATGGCCGGCGTCTTGCCGACTCACAAAGGCGAGATCGTCGCGCGCTTGAAGGCCCAGGGCCGGATCGTGGCGATGGCCGGCGATGGCGTCAATGACGCCCCTGCGTTGGCCATGGCCGATGTGGGGATTGCCATGGGGACGGGCGCCGACGTCGCCATTGAGAACGCCGGCATGACCTTGGTGAAGGGCGATCTCCGCGCACTCGTGCGGGCCCGGCGGCTCAGCCAGGCCACGATGCGCAATATCCGCCAGAACCTCTTCTTCGCCTTTGCCTATAATATGGTCGGCGTGCCGATCGCCGCCGGCGTGCTCTATCCGTTCATCGGACTGTTGCTGAGTCCCATGATCGCCAGCGCGGCCATGACGTTCAGCTCCGTGTCCGTCATTTCCAATGCCCTGCGGCTGCGGCGTATTGAATTATGAGTGCGCGGCCGCGGGCTGCATGGTAGGCTGGCGCACGACTTTCAAACGGCGGCGGGATGCGCGAGGAATGTGACGTGGCGATGTTGAGACGTGCGCGGACGGTGGCGGCCGGCATGCTGCTGGCCGGATGGGTCCTCGCCGGGTCCAGCGTTGCCGCCGGCACGCTGCTGCCGGTGGCCAACGGCCACGACCTGCAGAGCCAAGTCAGAGCGGCGGCGACAAAAGTCATCCCTGCCGTGGTCAGCATCGCCTCCACGGTCATGGTGCGCGATCAGGCCTTCAGCGACGAAACCTTGCCCTTCGGCCTGTTCAAAGAACCTCCGCCGCGCCGCCAGTACGGCCAGGGATCCGGAGTCATCGTGTCGGCCGATGGCTACATCGTCACGAACAATCACGTGGTGGCCGACGCGGTGGATGTCGAAGTCGTGCTGGCGGACCGTCGGCAATATAAGGGCAAAGTCGTCGCCACCGACCCGAAGACCGACGTGGCGGTGGTCAAAATCAACGCAACGAACCTGCCCACGGTACCCTGGGGCGATTCCAGTAATCTGGCCGTGGGCGATTTCGTCCTCGCGATCGGCAATCCGTTGGGCCTGAGCCGCACCGTGACGTTCGGGATCGTGAGCGCCGTGGGGCGCGCCGACGTCGGGGTGGCGGACTTCGAAGACTTCATCCAGACCGATGCG
>CAZXRB010000018.1:0-15475 GCA_964642845.1 uncultured Nitrospira sp. | reverse complement strand
TCCGGCGGCGCGCTCGTGAACATCCACGGGGAGTTGGTGGGCATCAACACGGCGATCGCAAGCCCCACCGGCGGCAGTGTCGGCGTCGGCTTCGCCATTCCGAGCAACATGGCGCGCGCCGCCATGCAGAGCCTCATCAAAACCGGCCGCGTCGTGCGCGGGTTCCTGGGCGCCTCCACCCAGGACGTGACGCCGCCGTTGGGCAAGATCTTCCGCCTCCCGGATGTGAAAGGGGCGATCGTCACCGATGTGCAGCCGAAAGGGTCGGCCGAACGGGCGGGACTGAAGCGAGGCGATGTCGTAGTGCGGTTCGACGGCCGCGATGTGATGGACAGCGGCCAGCTCCGCAATCTCATTGCCCAGGCCGCGATCGGCAGCAAGCACCGTCTCGACCTGATCCGCGACGGCAAGCCCTATCAGACTGACCTGGTGATTCAGGAAGCGCCGCGCGAACGGGCGAAGAAGGCCCAAGCCGCGGCCGCCGCGATTGCGTCCCATCCGCTGTCGGGCGTCGTGTTCGACGACGTGACGCCGCCGCTCGCCCGCCAGATGGATCTGCCCGTGAACAGCGGCGTGGTCGTCACCGATATCGAGGAAGGCAGCCTGGCCGAAGCGTCAGGACTCCAACCCGGGGACGTGATCCTCGAGCTCAACCGCCATCCGATCAAGGACTTCGCGACCTTCCAACGCCTCGCCGATCCGTTGAAGCCGACGGATCTGGCGCTTCTCCTCGTGAACCGCCAGGGCAACGTCCTCTACATCCCGATACAAAGCGAGTAAGAAGTGCGGTGGTCGTTAGGGCAGCTCTTCTGAGGTTCTGCCGGTATTTGTCTTTTTCTTCGGCAATGCCTTTCCAGGGCCGTCGTGCTCAATGGCTACGACGGCAATCGGAAAGGTCGTGGCCTCTTTGAACTCTTCTTCGATGTATCGCACGGCGTCACGAAAGCTCGGAGTACGGTCGGGCAGAAATGTCTGCATGCGCTCGTTGGGGACGACAATGACGCCCACGTCGATATCGCCGCTTTGCAGGTTGTTACGGAGATGCACGATATCTCTGATAATGAGATCGGATCTTGATGAAACCTGCACTTCAACGCCGAGCCGCGCTATGAAGGTCTTGTTGTATCGGATGCGTTTAATCCAATCGACGCCACCTGCAGCGGTTTTGATCCAGTCGATCCCGTTTGCAAATTGTGAATCCAGTGCTTCGCGGACGAGCGCAGCGCTGTTTGCCTGAGACTGCTCCGCCAGAGTGATTTTTGTATCGAGCAGAATCTGTTGAAGCTCAAGAAACAGGTCAGCCAAGCCGAGCCGACACACTTTCTCTCTCGCGCCGTCGTAGAACCGGACTTGAGTGATCTTCATAAAAGAAATCCGCCCACCTGAACCGCGCTCCCTGATGGATAAATAGCCCAACCGTGTCTTCCAAACGTGTTCGGATGTGATGACAATCGAAAATCTCAACGCCGATCCAGTTGCGATGATGACGCTCTGCGGCCTGATAAGTGGAGCCGCCTCCTCCAAAAGGGTCCAGAACTACGTCCCCTGGGTTGGTGGAGAGGAGGATCGCCCGTTCCGGTATCATGAGCTTTAATTCATTGACGCCCGGTCTCACCTTGAACTTTCGATGTCTATTGGGCGACGTGTCATCCCAGAAGTCAGTCAAATTAAGCCCATGCGGGTTCAGCTTGTTTCGATGTCCGCCGTAGTCTTTGATCTCCCCGCCACAGTGTCGACATGTCGGAATAGGTAGTCTGAGTCGATTGAACGTTTTGGGTTCTCCTTTAGTGAAGTAAAGCAGGGCGTAATGAGCGGGGTATAGTTTCTTCCCCCGCGGGAACGTTCCCTTCATGGAAAGCGCGATCCAATGCCGAAAGGTCAGGTGTTGGCTGAGATACTCACCAAAACGAAGCGCCAGAAATGGCAGCGCATAGAGGAAAAACGCACCTCCAGGCCTCACAACCCGTATACATTCAAGGATCCATTTTTTGGACCATGCGAAATATTCTTCGCTGCCGATCGAATCGTTAAACCCGTTCTTGTAGTCTTTCCCCAGATTGAACGGAGGGTCCGCAAAGACCGTATCAACGGATACTGAACGCATTCGCGAGAGCACTTCCAAACAATCTCCGCTGAATAACGCGCCATGCGAGGTGGTTAAGAAAGGGATCATTCGGAACCTGAATTCGGGTGAACAGCCGGATGAGTGCGCAGAGAGTAACGGCAAGTCATTGGATTGTCAATCCGCTTCCCTTGTCGGTCGAATAGAATCGGCTCTATTTGACTTTGTGAATTCACTCCGTTAAAGTGGGTGCCACAAAATTTAAATTCGTAGCACTCAGGAAATGACGCGGTGAAGAAGCTCGTCCGCTTCGGAGTCTCGCTCGACCACCATCTGCTCGACCGGTTCGACCGCCACATCCGCACCCGCCGCTACACCAGCCGGTCCGAGGCCTTGCGGGATTTGATCCGCGACACGCTCGTCGGGCAGGAGTGGGACCAGGACCGGGAGACGGTCGGCACGATCAGCTTCGTCTACGATCATCACGTCCGGGACCTCACGCGGAAGCTCACCCACATCCAGCACGATTTTCAAGGGCACATTCTGGCCGGGATGCACGTGCATCTGGATCACGACCATTGCCTGGAAGTGTTGGTCGTCAAGGGGAAAGGGTCGGAGATCCGCAAGGTCGCCGATGCCTTGGTCAGCGTCAAAGGCGTCAAGCACGGCAAGCTGACGACGGCCACGACCGGGCGGGCATTGAGCTGACGCGCCGTGACGCGCCGCCTGGCTCTGTTCCTCTGCGGTGTGCTCACCGCGCCGATGCCGGCGGGGGCCCATGATCCGGATGCGGACGTGGTCGACGTGCCGGAAGTCGCCGTGGTTGGCGATCGGCCGGTCGCCGCGTCTTCCCAGCAATTCATCCCGGACAAGGAATATGTGTTGCAGCCTCAGGGACGTCCGGCCCAGGTGCTGAGGCTCATTCCGGGCTTCATCGCCGTGGAACATTCGGGCGGGGCGGGAAAAGCCGACCAATATTTCCTCCGCGGATTCGACGCCGATCATGGGACGGACGTCGCCTTTTTCGCCGACGGCATGCCGATCAATCTTCGGAGCCATGCGCATGGGCAGGGCTACACCGACCTCAATTTCATCATTCCGGAAACCATCGAAGGTCTCGACGTCTATAAAGGGGCGTACCTCCCCGAGTTCGGGGACTTCGCGACGGCGGGCGCCGTGAATTTCAGAACGCGGGAGATCGTCAAAGAAGGCGTAGTCCAGTTGGCCGGCGGGCAATTCAACACCCAGCGGCACTTGCTGATGCTCTCGCCGACCAGAGACAAGGTTCGAACGCTCTTCGCGGCGGAGGGGTATTACACCGATGGGCCGTTCATCAACGACAATCGGTACGTTCGGACCAATCTCCTCGGAAAGGCCACGATGAACCTGCTGGGGCGAGACGAGCTTTCATTGACCGGGACCTTCCACAAAGCGCAATGGAACGGATCCGGGGAAATCCCGTTGCGCGCGGTACAGAACGGCTCTCTGGATCGGTTCGGCTCGATCGATCCTTCCGAGGGCGGGAGAACGCTCCGCTCGACGGGGCGCCTCAACTACCATTACGACACGACCTCCGGCGGGCGATTGTTCGCCTACGCCTACGGCCAATACTACAAGTTCGACCTCTATACCAACTTCACGTTCTTTTTGAACGATCCCGTCAACGGCGACGGGTTTATCC
Organism: uncultured Nitrospira sp.; assembly: GCA_964642845.1. Classification (GTDB taxonomy): domain Bacteria; phylum Nitrospirota; class Nitrospiria; order Nitrospirales; family Nitrospiraceae; genus Nitrospira_D. The sequence goes on along the minus strand of CAZXRB010000018.1, from coordinate 11,732 downwards.
AATCCGATACACGCGTGGTCTATGGAGGCGATGTGGGCTATCGGCAGGCGGTTCGGCTCCTGGGCATCGATGGTGCCATCACGGGCGGCATGCAGGCTCGCGTGGACGACATTCATGCCCGGCTTGGCCCCCAGGTGACGCGGACGCCGCTGGGGACCACGGTGGATTCCGACATTCAGGAAGCTTCCTATGCTCCATACCTCAAGGCTGAGCTCCAACCGGTCTCGTGGTTGCGCTTCGCTGGAGGCGTGCGCAGCGAGGTATTCACGTTCAATGTCAGGAACCGCTGCCCCGATTGCGCTGAACAGCCCGCTGGTCGCACGACGTCCGGCATCGTCCTGCCGAAAGCGAATGTGATCTTGGGCCCCTGGCTGAACACGGAGTTCTTTCTGAATTACGGGGAAGGGTTCCACAGCAACGACGCACGGTCGGCGGTCGCGGCGAGCTCTTCTCCCCTGGCACGGGCGAGGACCTACGAGGCCGGTATCCGTGTGCGGCCCTGGGGAGCCGACGGCCTTGAGATGATCGCCACTGCGTGGGCCGTGGACCTCAAGCAGGAACTGGTGTTCGTCGGCGACGAAGGGACGACCGAAATCCGTGGTGCCACAACACGGCGCGGGATCGAAGTCGCCGCTCGTGGCCAGGTGTGGGGGCCGCTCTACCTGAATGGCAGTTTCACCTGGACCAAGGCCGAATTCCGAAACGGCGACGCGATCCCACTCGCTCCCGAACTGACCGCTTACGGGGCCGTCTTGCTCCGGTGGCCGGAGGGATTGACGACGCAGGTGCAAGCCACGTATCTCGGAGTCCGCCCTCTGACGGAAGACCGCAGCATCAAAGCACCCTCGTGGATCGACGTCGATCTGTCGATGCGCTATCAACTACCGGTCAAGCTGTCCCATGGCCGGCTGGAGGCGTTCCTGTTCATCCAAAATCTCTTGGAGACCAAGTGGGAGCAAGCCACCTTCGCGTTTGCGTCGCGATTGCGGAACGAGCCGGCCCCCGTGACCGATATTCATTTCGTGCCCGGCGTTCCGCGTTTTGTGATGGGCGGTCTGGCATGGTACTTTTAACCGGTTGGGCGTCCCGGCGGCCGATATCCGCAGTCGGCGCGCTGTCTTTCACACACCATGAGTGACCGTATCATCGTGCTCCCACGCTCTTACTTTGCTGGCCCCACGCTGACGGTCGCCCGTTCGCTCGTCGGGAAATACCTCGTCCGTGATACCGGCGGGAGTCTCGTCGCAGGGAAAATCATTGAAGTGGAGGCCTACGTCGGGCCGCACGACAAGGCCTGTCACGCGTCGAGGGGCCGGACGCCGCGCACCGACGTGTTGTTCGGCCCGCCGGGCGTCGCCTACGTCTACCTGATCTACGGCATGTACCACTGTCTGAACGTGGTGACGGAACGCGACGGCTATCCCGCCGCCGTGCTCATTCGGGCCATCGAGATCGACGGGCGGCTGATCGATGGACCGGGGCGGCTCTGCCGGGCGTTGGAAATCGATCGCACGCTCAACCGGATCGATATGACGGTGGGGAAAGCCTTGTGGTTTGAAGACCGCGGCGGACGCGTCCTGTCCCGCCACGTCGGCGCCCATCCGCGCATCGGCGTCGATTATGCCGGCGTCTGGGCGAAGAAGCCGTATCGTTTTCGTCTGCACAGTGGGGCGGCCGAGCCGCCATCGCGGGTGGCGCCGAAGCGCGTCTCAGGGGAGGCAGTGCAAGAAAAAGGGGATGCTGCCGTCTGACAGCATCCCCTTACATGTGGCGATGCGGGCGTCTGATTACTCGATCTTGCGATCGCCCGTGATCTTCGTGGCGGAGGTCACCGGCGGCGCAATCTGAATCTGCGGCCCCTGCACCTTCGGCAGCCGGCCCGCGCCTTCGTTCGCGGTGATCCGTTCGTTGTCGGTCTTCTTCAAATTCTGGATGACATGCTTGTCGTCAAAACTGGCGGCCTTCATCAGCGTCGACTCGCCGCGGGCATCGGACTGACCGGGATCGTTGGCCGTGGGTTGTCCGGTCACCGGGCTGCCCGAATTCTTCATCGGATACCCTTCATGCTTCGGGAGAAGCGCCGGATTGGCCGAGGCCATCGACAGCACGAACAGCACACCGGACAACGTCGCAACAGTGCCGATTATGAGCTTCATACCCCTACTCCTTTGAATGATGGTGGCTGAAAGCATCCCGTTAAGATACCCGTCGAGCTCATGAGGTGCGATCAAGTGGGCGGGATCATAGCGATGGGGAACTCCCCCTGTCAAGCGCCAAAGCAACCCTTGAGCAGAGCCGGTCTATTGACGATCCTATTGAAATTCTTCGCGTCCGGCGCGGAATGCTCGGTTCAATGGCCGCGCCGTGGCGGACGGCGGCTGCGGCCGCGATGGCGGAACGAGGGGCCGCGGCTGACGCCCGGCAGCCGGATGGTTACGGTGGTGCCTTCCCCGGGCGCGCTGCCGATTGCGATGGACCCGCCATGTTCTTCCACGATCTTTTTCACAGTGGCCAACCCCAGGCCCGTCCCGGACCGCTTGGTGGTGAAGAAGGGCTCGAAGACCTTGTCCAGGATCTCGGCTGGGATCGGCGCGCCGTCATTCTTGATGAGGATCTGCACCTCCAAGCCGCGCCCAGCGCGATGTTGGGACACTTGGATGTGGAGATGGCCGCCGGGCGACATGGCCTCGCACGCGTTCTTGAAGATGCTGAGGAAGACCTGCTGCAGCTTCGCTTCATCCCCGCGGACCGGGGCGATGGCGTTCGCGTAATCCTTGGTGACGTGAATCCGCGTCACCTCCAAATCGGTGCCGACGACCACGAGGGCGCTCTCCAGCACCTCGACAATCCGGCAGAGGCGACGGTTGAGCTCCAGCGGTTTCGCGAAGTCCAGAATCTCGTTGAGGATGGCTTCGACCCGGATCAAATCCCGCATCGCGTTCTCCACGCGGGTTTGCGGATCGAAATCGAGAATCCCTTCGCCGGTCACTTCCTCCAGCTGCGCGCGGATGGAGGCGAGCGGCTCCCGAATCTCCGTCGCCAGAAAGGCGCTGAACTCGCCGATGGCGGCTTGCCGCTCCTGCTTCCGGATAATGGGTTCCGAAGCGACGGCGGGGACCGGCTCCGGCGACGCCTCACCTGGTTCGGTGGCCGGCGCCGAAGGAGCCGCCGGGGGAGCCGGCGTTTGCAGCAGGTCGGCGAGCTTCAAGATGATCGGTTCGAGCGTTCGGGCATCGGTCGTTTGGTAACGCTCCGCCTCCTTCGAGCTCAAGGTCAGCGTGCCGCCGACCTGGCCGCGCACGAAAAACGGGATGACCAGGGATGAGAGAAACCGATCTTTATACAGATGCTTGTGATCGAGGAACCGCCCCTGCGTCGAGGCCAAATCATGATCGACCCGAGGCTTTCGGTGGCGCACCGCCCAGCCGGCGGCCGAACTATCCAAGGTGAGCCGCTGCCCCGGTTTCAGGTCTTTCTTGCCGTCCTTCTGGTCGCCTTTCGTATCGCCCGCGAGGCCGAGCACTTCCATGTTGCCCGCCAGGGGGTCGTAATAACAGGCCCAGGCGCGGTCATACGCGACATATTGGTTCGCCTCTCCGAGCACGGCCTCGATCTTTTGCTGTAAATCCGGGGTCAGATGAGAGGTGAGCGCGGCGAAGATCTCGCCCCCCGCGGGCTGTGCCGGAACCGGTTCGCGAGAGACGTAGGATTGGCCCAGGATCAGATTGGTGTTGAACAGCCCTTCACGCTCGAGCGCCTTGGTCACGCCATCGGCCGCCTGTTCCAACAGCGTTTTTTCTTTCTTGGCAAACGCCGCGCCCTCTTTCCGACCGATCACCAGATAGCCGTAGGTGCGCTGGCGATGGCGGAGCGGAATGCCGAGCAGAGACTTCGCGCCCGGTGTGATAAGGCGCAGCCGCATCGTCCGCCCCCCGTCCTGGTCCTGCGGGACGGCGCCAAGGCGGCGGCGGCTTGTGTGGAGAGGGTGCGGAGGATGGCCTGCACGTCGCGTGGGGTGAAGCCTCGGGAGGCCTGCCCCACCAGCGGTCCCTTGTCCTGATGAAAAATCGCCGCCAAGGCGACATCCATCGCCAACTCGTTCAGCGCGCTGTTCAGCGTCCGCTGGAGATGCGTCTCGGGCGTGGGTTTGGCGTGCGCGGCTGACGTCGTCATGCAGGTGATCGCGAAAAGCGAGAGCGCATTCTAGCAACGGTGGCCGGGCAATTCAACGAAAACCGGTACGGGCAACGCTGCGGTGAGCGAGCCCCATCCGCGGCCATCAGATCTACTCCGGATTGATGATCTTGGGAGGGCGCCGTTCCTCTGCGAGGGGTGCCGCGGGCCGATGATCCGCCATCCAGGCGTTCAAAATCGTCGACACCAAGCTGATGACGAGCGCCCCGCCGACCGCCGGCCAAAACCCGGACACCGTGAAACCCTTGACCAAGTAGGCGGTGAACTCCAGGAGCAGCGCATTGAGGACGACGAGAAACAGCCCCAACGAGAACACGATCAAGGGCAGCGTGATGAGGAACAAGATCGGACGGAGAATCAAATTTAAAATGGTGAGCACCAAGACGGCGGCGATGCCGGCGCTCAGGCTGTCCGCTTCGATGCCGGGCACCATGGCGACCGCCAGGAACACGGCGATGCCGGTAATCGCCACGCGCGCGAGGGCCGTCCGCATTCCGCCATGGAAGGGGGAGGCATCGATCATGCGGGCAAAATAGATGCGTGCCATCGTTACTGGGCCGGGGCTGGCGCCGCTTTCGCGGTGGAGTAGTGCACTTCCGTGGCGGTCAGCACCTTCTTGTCCTTTTCGTCTCTGGTCGTTTCGATGACGACGCGATCGCCGACCGATGGTGGTTCAGTCGATTTCGGATTGCCCTTGGCTTTGAAGCGCGTCTGCTTCGTCAGGTTGACGGAGACGATCGCCCCCTTCTGCGTTTTGACCTCGATATGTTTGGCATCGATCGCGGTGACGGTTCCCAGCACATGCTGCCCCGTGCCATGGGCCCAGGCCAAGGGCACCGACAGCAGGCAGGCGAGCAGGGCTACTGCGAAGCGGACCATGATGACACTCCTTATGAAGCCGTGAATTAATGATGATGACCCGCGCCCGAGGCGGCGCCGGGCGCGTCGTCGCCCCGGAGAAACCGCTCGAAGGCCGCCTCTTCTTCCAACTGGTGTTGCGTTTTTGGATTCAAACTCTTCATCCGTTCCAGTTCTTCGGGCGTGAGCCGCGGCAGGCGGCGGATGAAATGCACCAGCTTCCAACTGTCCGTGTCCTGATCCGGATCTCCCTCGCCCCACGCCGGCATGCCCGTGAAGCGGATTCCATTGTGGATGACCCAGAAGATCTCGCCATCGGACATGGTCTGCGTGGCCGGTTCACGCAGGTCCGGTGCCTTCGGATACACGTTCTTCCCGATCGGCGTCTGGCCGCTGCCGTCGTTCGCGTGGCACTGCGCGCAGTGGTCGGCGAAGTGCGCCAGTCCCTCTTCCAATATCTCCGGCGTGAGCGGCACAGGATTCGCCCGGTTCCGATCCGCGAGGGGGATCGCGAGATAGCGAATTTGTCGGGCCACCCACACCTCCAGCGCGTGTGGCTCCGCCTTGGCGCTGAATCCGGTCGTGAACGTCAGATAGCCGAACCAGCCGACGACCCCTCCGATGGCGAGGACAACGAGAACCAGCGCCGTGACGATCTTCGCCCGCATGCCCACCTCGCTCACCACTATACAAAGTCTGCCGGACCAATGCTACTCGGTCGCCGGTCTGTGGAGGAGTCTGACCGCCAGGAGCGCGGTGACCGGCAGATACATCAACGTACCCGTCATGCCGAGCAATGCCTCACCGATCCAGAACGTGACACCCAGATTGAACACCAGCACGCCATAGTACAGGCCGACGCCGGGCACGAGCCGTCGGGTGACGCAGCTGGAATCCATGGCGGGCAGCGCGGGCAGGCGCCGGTCCCATGGCACATAGAGCAACAGTGACACAAGGGCCACGACGGCCCAGCCCACATAATTCGCCACCGGGACGCCAAAATGCACGCCGGGGTCGGGATAAAAATAAATTTTGCCGAGGAACCAGCGATCGCCGCGCAGGGCCACCGGATCGATCACCATATCGATTCCGGCAAAGAAGAGGGCGGTGAGCGGGAGCACCGGCCATCTCGTGCGGGCCGCGAGATCGAATCGCAGCGGCAGCAGGCGGGCTCCATTCGACGATCGATCCGGCGGAAGCGCGAAGCACAGCGCCAGGCAATAGGCCGCGTAGAGCAGAAAGCTGAACGAGATCGAATCCATGAATGGAATGTTCGAAATGTACAGTTCCCGTCCCACCGTCGCCCCGTTGTAGTGGTACCAGCCGAACGGGATGCCGGTGCGCGTGGAGGCATATTCGCAGACGAAGGCCGTGGCCCAGCTGACGAGCCAGAACCGCCAGGTGCGCGGCCACCCGATCAACCGGACAGCGGCAAAGAGAAACGCGCCGAGGAAAAGGAAGACGTAGGGGCGGAAGAGAATTGTTTTGAGGAGGAGCGCAACAAGGTCCATCAGTGTTCAATGATCAATGAACAATTCGGGGTGGCCAGAGCACGAATATGGAACATTCAACATTGAACATTGGCACTACGCGTAGCCGTGATCGCGGAACCATCTCACCGCCTTTTCGAGCGCGATTTCCGGCGGGGTCTGCGGTAGCCCGAGTTCTCGGATGGCTTTCGAGCAATCGTAGTGCATCTTGTACTTGGCCATCTTCACGCCCTCCAGCGGGATGCGGGGCGGTGTGCCGGTGACGTTGGCGATCCACTGGTTCACATAGGCGAGCGGTAGGACGGCCGATCGCGGCAACTTGAGCGTCGGCGCTTTCACGCCGGTGAGCTTGCTCAGGACCTCGAACACGTCTCGCAGCATCACGTTCTTGCAGCCCAGGATATAGCGCTCGCCCTGCCGGCCTTTCTCCATCGCAAGGAGGTGTCCGATGGCCACGTCATCGACATCGATGAGATTCATGCCGGTTTCGATATAGGCGGGCATGCGGCCTTTCATGAAGTCGACGATCACGTGCCCGGTCGGCGTGGGTTTCACGTCCCCGGCGCCGACCGGCGCGCTGGGATTGACGATCACGACCGGCACGCCTTCTTTCGCCAGCTTCAGGACTTCTTGCTCGGCGAGGTATTTGGAACGCTTGTAATGGCCGGCCATCTGATCGAGCGACACCGGGGTGTCTTCCGTGCCGAGCCCGCCGCCGGGGGGTAAGCCGATGGCCCCGATGGTGCTGCAATACACGGTGCGCTCGATGCCCACCGCGCGGGCCGCTTCCAAGAGATGGCGCGTGCCGGTCACGTTGATGTCATAAAAGATCGACGGGTCTTTGGCCCAGAGCGCGTAGTGGGCGGCGATGTGGTAGAGGTGCCGGCAGCCGGCCAAGGCCTTCCGCAGGGAGGCGGGGTCGCGCAGGTCACCCGCGACCCGCTCGGCGGCGAGGCCTTCGAGATTCCGGAGGTCCGCCTCCGGGCGCACCAGCACGCGGACGTCCACGCCGGCACGGACGAGCGCGCGCGCGACCGCCCCGCCGACAAATCCGGTGGCGCCTGTGACGAGGGCCTTCATGGTGACGACGTGAAGCGTGAAGCGTGAAGCGTGAAGCGCGTGAACTGAGAACGAACGCTGGACCGAGCAGGCTTGTGTTTCACGAGATACGCTTCACGAGCGACGGTCAGTTTTTACGGCTTGTGATGTACCGCGCGAGTTGGCGCAACGGATCGGCGGAGGACCCGAAGGAGGCCAATCGACCGATGGCGCGGGTGACACAAGCCTCCGCCAACTTGCGGGCGCCGTCGACACCGTAGAAAGTGGGATAGGTCTTCTTGCCGCGTTCGGCGTCCGTATTGGGATTCTTGCCCAACTCTTCCCGCGTGCCCGTCACGTTCAACACGTCGTCGGCGATCTGAAAGGCGAGGCCGACATCCTCGGCGTAGCCGGTAAGGTCATCCAATTGCCGATCCGTCGCCCCGGCGGCGATCGCGCCCATCCGCACCGCCGCGCGAATCAGCATGCCGGTCTTGTGTTTGTGAATGTTTTGCAGCGTCGGCAGATCGATGTCTTGGTGCTCGGCCTGGATGTCGAAGACCTGGCCGCCCACCATGCCGAAATTGCCGGAGCCGTAGGCCAGCTCCTGGATCAAGCGGACTTGCCGCAAGGGGTCGCAACCTTTCATCAACTCGGGCCGACTGCACCAGTCGAAGGCCATGGTCAACAGTGCGTCACCGGCGAGGATGGCCATCGCTTCGCCGAAGACTTTGTGATTCGTCGGCTTGCCGCGCCGGAAATCGTCGTTGTCCATGGACGGCAGGTCGTCGTGAATGAGCGAGTAGGTGTGAATCAGTTCCAAGGAGCAGGCGACGGCCATGAGGCCCGGCGGCTGTCCTCCTCCTCCGACCGCTTCGGCGGCGGCGAGGGCGAGGATCGGGCGCACGCGCTTCCCGCCCGCCATCAGGCTGTAGCGGATGCTTTCATGCAGCGTCGCCGGCGGCGTGGTCGCGGGAGGCGTGGTCTGATCCAGGAAGCGGTCGACATCGAGCCGTTTTTGCTCCAAGTAGTCGGTAATGTTCATAGACAACGCATCATGACTGAAGGCTTCGCGGTCCGCGCGGAGAGTAACAAACGGTCCCGGGGGAGTCAAACAGATGGTGGTTTCAGTGAGATCAAGGTGAGCTGATTGTATGCTTTGGGAAACCGCCTTATCGCATGGGCCGTTGGAACCGCTCATCATCTTGATCAGGAACCAGGGGGCGTTTCATCACCTGTTCCTTCCTGGGTCGCCTCTTTCCATTGACGACGCCCATCAATTTGTGACCAGCTCAAGGACTGGAAGCAAAAGACGACGACGGCGGTCTCCGCCCGCAAGGCGCTGAATGAGATCCGTAAGGATCTCCGTCGTTGAAAATAGTACTTGAAGCGCAAGCCAGGCTATGGGGTATCCCGGATGAAGCGCTGAGCGGCCCCTTCGCTTGTTTTTCCTTCGCCCCCTTCGCTATACTCCCCCTCCCATGAGTATTCGAAAAGCCGGCGGCGAGTGGGAGCCCATGCTGCTTCCGATCGAGCCGCGGCGGTGCAAAGTGTGTCAGCAGGGGCTGTACCGAGACAAGACGATGTTTCGGGGCGGATGGTCCCGCTGCACGGTCTGCGACGAATTCGTGCACTATAGTTGCCTGGCGAGCGGCAAGGTGTCTTTCTTGAAAGCTCGGCCCAGGGTGTGTAAGCCCTGCCGGGCCGCCCAGCATTCACCACCCGCGTCCTCGGCTCGAAACGAAGAGACTCCGGCCGCCGTCGGGTCATGACATCGTCATCGGGCAAGGTCGGTGCGGTATCCGTCCAGCGTTCCCGACCGTACTGAACATGGTCACTCCGCATCCAGGCCGTCAGATCACCGCGCGCTCGCCGTGGCATGCCCTCTTCGCCGATGTGGTGCGCTTTGCCGTCGCGCCGCTCGTGTTGCTGGCCAGCGGCTTCTTTACCGCCAACTTTCTCGCCAGCGGCCAGTACACCTGGCCGAGAACCAGCCGGGTGTTCGCGCTCACGCTCACGGTGCTGATCCTCTCGTACGAATTCGTGTACAAGGAGCAGCTCGCCCGCGGCGCGTCGGACGAGCAAGCTCGCGCGCGGCTGCTGGTCTCGTGCGTCGTCCCGTATGTGCTCGGGCTCTTGCTCATGGTCGCGATTTGGAAGCTGTAGCCCGACGGAGATCTCCGGGTGAATCCAGTCGGCAGGCTTCCCGGAGAAACCGATGGCGCAGATCATCCGCAGTGGTGCCTTTCTCCAGCAGTGCTGGTCCATTCATCCGCTGTGCCTGGCGATCAAGCGCATGACGGAGGATCGGACGATCGTGGTGGTGTGCAGCTCCTGCAAATCGGCGCATCATCTGTCGGTGAGTCTCGTGGCCTCGAGAACAGCGGCCTCCGGCGGGGCCGTTGCCGCGACGCCGGCTGCGGAGGACGAGGCGCTCTTGTCGCGCTGTCTAGCGCAGCACCAGACGGCCATCACGCTGCGGCAGATGGACGTGTTTCAGGACATGGTGCTGTTGCGCTGCGCCGAGTGCCGCCGGCACTACGATCTCACCGTGGCGGCGTTCGAAACGCATCAGAAATGAGCCGCCGTGTTCTTGCCCCATCACAATCCTTCTCCACGCCGGTGCTCTCGGTTCAGATGAACCGCTGCGGCGATGTCTGAATTCTCTGCCGACGACATTGCGCTGCTGGCGGATGCGGAGTTGTTCCGCAAGAAGGCGGCCATTACCGCGAAAATCCGCGGCATGCTCGAAGCCACGGAGGGCGCGCTCCGGGAGGAGCTGAACCGTGTGACATTGCTCACGCCGCCTGGCTTCAATCCCGCCAACCGCCAACTGGTCAAAGGCGAGCATCTGGAGGATTTCCCGTATCAGTATCTCGATTGTCCCAAGCATTTCGACGGCGGCAACAAGTTCACCTTTCGCACGCTTCTGTGGTGGGGGCACCACGTCGCCTGCGCCCTCCTGCTGGAAGGCGCCGGTCTCAAGCAGTACAAGCGGCACGTTGTGGATCGCTTCCATCGCGTCGCGGGGCAGGGTTTGGAATTGTCGCTGGCGCCCACGTTGTGGGAGTGGAAGCGCGGGGAGGGGTTTACCCTGCCCATCACCCATGACCGTAAGGCCCAGATTGCTGCGGTGTTGGCGGAGCGGTCCCATGTGAAGATTCTCCGTTGCGTCCCGCTGACCGATCCGCGCATACGGGCGGGGCGGTTGGCCGACGTCAGCCGAGAGACGTTCCGCGCGCTCCTGCCCATCGTGACGGCATGACGCGGGAGGGCGGGCCCGATGATTTGTCTCCGTGACACAACTTGGGTAGACTGGCCGCCGTGGCAATGAACCCATTTAGCGCGAGGAGGAGCCTGTGACGCGACAGAGCATGCGTGCCGCATGGTTGGTGGGCGGGTTGTGTCTCATGAGTGTCGCTGGATGTGCGGGGCGGGGTGAGATGCGGTATCTCGATCTGTCCCTCAAGCAACCGGCCGCACAACTCGCGGCGGCGGAGCCCGTAAAAATCGTGATCGAACCGTTTGAAGACCGCCGTCTGGAGAAGAACCGGATCGGCATGCGCACGCATCTGTGGGGCGGCGTCACCTATTTCAATATCGCGGGGGAGCGGCCTGGGGAGTTCATCGCCCATGCGCTGGCAGAGCGGCTGAAGAACCGGGGGTGGCATGAACGGGCCTGGAACGTACGCGTCGCCCCGGCCGGGTCCGTCACCGACGCCGACATCGTGATCACCGGCCAGGTGCAGGAGTTTTCGGCCAACGCCAAGAGCCGGGTCTTTTCGACGGCGATCAACACCGACAGCAAAATCACCATCAAGGCCTTCAACCAGGCCGACAAAAGCACGACGACGCGCAGTGTGGAGGGGGCGCAGAGCCGGACGGTCTTCTGGTTCGACGAAGAAGATATCCAAGAGCTGCTGGCGGCCACGCTGAAGGATGGCATCGACCGGCTCATCGCTGATACGATGATCGAGCAGAAGAGCCTCCGTCCGGCGCGCTAGGTGCCAGAAGGCTTACACTCCGGCCTAGTTGGGGCTGAAGCTCAGGACGGCTTGACCTGAACCTCGACCTCAGCCTTTAGGAATCACAGATGCGCGAGCGGCGATGGGCAACGACCACTCCGTTGACCTTCGGCCAGGCGCGCGCCGT
>CAZXRB010000017.1:40422-54091 GCA_964642845.1 uncultured Nitrospira sp. | reverse complement strand
TACTTCATTTCGGCACACCGGTACGATCTGTGTTTGCCGGTGTGCGGGTGATGTATAACTAACAGGAAAAGAGGGTATGTGACGTTTCCCCGTCTTGTCATCGCCGGTACCTCCAGCAACGTCGGCAAGACCACGGTGACGCTGGCGCTCCTGGCGGCCCTGAAAAGTCGGGGCCGTCGGGTGCAGTCTTTCAAGGCGGGGCCGGATTTCATTGATCCCGGCCATCACACGGCAGCCACCGGCCGGCGGTCTCGGAATTTGGATGGCTGGATGCTGGGGGAGACCGTCAATCGCGAGATTTTTGTGCGCGCTGCCGCCGATGCGGACATCTCCATTATAGAGGGGATGATGGGGCTATTCGACGGGAGCTCGCCGGTGAATGAGATCGGGAGTACGGCCGAACTGGCGAAGCAATTGGACGCGCCCGTGCTGCTTATTATTGATGGCAGTGCCATGGCCCGGTCCGCGGCGGCCATGGTATCGGGATATGCGAAGTTCGATCCGGAGCTACGGGTGGCCGGCGTGTTGTTCAATCGGGTCGGTGGCGAAGGGCACTACCGGCTGTTGAAGGAAGCGGTCGAAGCAGGGACAGATATCGCAGTTGTGGGATATCTGAGACCTGATCCGACCGTCACGGTTCCGGATCGGCATCTGGGCCTGGTGACCGCGATCGAAGAAGGCTCGGCGCAACGCTATGACCGGCTGGCGAAAGCGGCAGCGGAGACGATCGATCTGGATCTGATCGAGGCTCTGGCCAAATCGGCCGATGAACTTTCCGTTTCCCGTTCTCCGTTCTCCGTTCTCCGTTCGGGAAAGGGAAAACGTGGGACGGATGACAGTCTTGTCCGCATCGGCGTCGCGTACGATCCTGCCTTTTGTTTTTACTATCCGGACAATTTGGAATTGCTGGAGGCCGAGGGCGCGGAAGTGGTCAAATTTTCACCGTTGCAGGATGAGGTATTGCCGGACGTCGATCTGCTCTACCTCGGCGGCGGCTATCCCGAGCTCTACGGTGAGAAGTTGGCGGGAAACGTCGCCATGCGGCGCGCCATCCGTGCGTTTGCCGAGCGCGGCGGGACCGTGTATGCAGAGTGTGGGGGCATGATGTACCTCACCCAGGCCATCCGTGATTTCGAAGGCCGGTCGCACGACATGGTCGGATTATTTGCCGCGGAGGCGGCGATGAAGAAGCCAGGGTTGACATTGGGATACAGAACTGTGCAAGTGACGCACTCTTGTCTTCTCGGGGACCCCGGCGTCACCGCACGCGGGCACGAGTTTCATTACTCTGCGCTTTTTCCCAGGGGACCGCTCCGGTATGCCTGTGCGCTCAGGGACGGGCAAGGGGTTTCGAAAGGGGAGGATGGGCTGATGATGGGCAATGTGCTTGCGCTCTACACCCATCTGCATTTCGCCAGTCAGCCGCAGATTGCGACGGCGCTGGTGGATTCCGCGCGCCGTGGGTCCGGTCGAGCGTCCGCGAGCCAGGTCGGGCCACGATGACGGAGCCGGCCGAACACAAAGCCAGGATGCAGCGGCTCAAGGCCTCCGTGGACCGGCGCATCGAGGCGGCGCAACAGGAAAAGGGCTTACTCATCGTCTATACGGGCGCCGGCAAGGGAAAGACGACCGCCGCGCTGGGCATGGCCCTGCGGTGCATCGGGCACGGGATGAAGGTGGCTGTCGTGCAATTCATCAAAGGCGCGATCGACACGGCCGAGGAACGGGTGCTGAAGTCGTTCGGCGATCGGGTCACCTTTCTCCGCATGGGCGAAGGCTACACCTGGGAGACGCAAGACCGGGAGCGCGATATCCGGTTCGCCAGGAAGGCGTGGGCCACGGCGTGCGAGTTCCTGCGCGACCCGGCCTATGCCATGGTGATCCTCGACGAATTCAACATTGTGCTCCATCACGACTACGTGCCGCTCTCCGATGTGCTGCCCGTCCTGCAAGCGAGGCCGCCGCTGCAGCACGTCGTGATGACGGGCCGCGGCGCGCCGGCGGAACTCTTGGAGGAAGCCGATCTTGTGACGGAGATGAAGCACGTGAAACATCCGTTCCGGAAAGGGATCAAAGCTCAGCAGGGAGTCGAATTTTGAGGGGCCCTGTGACGAAGACCTGCGAGCACTGCGGACGGACGTTCCAGTGCGGCGGCTATCAATGTTGGTGCGGACAACTCGGGATCACCGAGCGCCAGATGGATTGGATCGCGGCCCGCTTTCACGACTGCCTCTGTCCTGAGTGTTTGATGAAAGTCAGCACGGGTGAGTTGGGCCCTCCTCCTTCCGGCACATGCGTCAGAGCACCCGATGCGGCGTCCTGACCTGCTCATATCGAGCCACGGAAAGTTTTCCGACCCCGAGCGGGCGGCCGTGTACCGCGTGATTTTTGAACGGCGGGATGTGCGCCGGAACTTCTTGCCATCGCCGATTGCCGACGAGGTCCTCGCGAGGATTTTGACCGCGGCGCATCATGCCGGATCGGTGGGATTCATGCAGCCGTGGGATTTCGTGATCGTCCGGGATGCGGCGACCAAGCGATCCGTCAAAGAGCTGTTTCTCGAGGCCAACGCCGAGGCGGCGACACACTACAGACGCTCGCGCGGGGCACTGTACCGGAGTCTCAAGCTTGAAGGCATCGAAGAGGCGCCAGTTAACCTTTGTGTAACCTGCAGCCGCCGGCGGGGCGGCCGGCATGTGCTCGGACGTTCCACCGTCCGGGACACGGATCTGTACAGCACCTGTTGCGCGATCCAAAATCTTTGGCTCGCCGCCAGGGCGGAGGGCATCGGGGTCGGCTGGGTGAGCATTGTGGACCATCGCGCATTGAAAACACGGCTTGGAATTCCCCGCTCGGTGAAGGTCCTCGCCTATCTCTGCCTCGGCTATGTCTCCGAGTTTGCCGCGCAGCCGGATTTGGAGACAGTCGGATGGCGGACCAGAATTCCCGTCGACCAGCTCATTCACTATGAGTCATGGGGAAACAAGGGACGACAGCAACCAGAATGAGCCGCCCTGCAGGCACGCTTATCGTCGTCCTCGGTGGGGCGTCATCCGGAAAGAGCCAGGTCGCACTGGAGATGGCCGGGACGCGGCGCCCGCGCGCGTTTGTGGCTACGGGCCAGGCGCTCGATGGAGAAATGGCGGAACGAATCCGGCGGCATCGGGGCACCAGATCCGCCGATTGGGTGACGGCGGAGGTGCCGGTGGACGTGACCAGCTGGTTCGAGAAGGAAGGAGCGCGGTACCGGACCATTGTGCTGGATTGCATGACGCTGTGGCTCAGCAATCTGTGGGGGAGCGGCCGACGTGGGCCGGCGGTGTTCGACGCGGTGTCCGAGTTATTGAGGGCCGTGCGAGCCGTTCCGGCGCGTGTGGTGATCGTCAGCAATGAGCTGGGGCTGGGGTTGGTGCCGGCCCGCCGCTCCGCGCGGTCCTTCCGGGACATGGCCGGGCGTATCAACCAGCAGTTGGCGGCGGAAGCCGACGAGGTCTACCTCGTCGTTGCCGGTCAGCCGCTGTCTGTGAAGGGGGCCGGTGTGCGATGACCCTGAATGAAACGCTCAGCTCCATCCGGCCGCCCGATCCTGCGACATCGAGGCACGTGCAGGCGCGACTCGATCGATTGACCAAGCCGGTCGGCAGCTTGGGACGATTGGAAGAGCTGGCGCTCTGGTATGCGACGATTGCCGGGGATATCAAGCCGGCCTTGCCTCGGGCCGTGGCCTTTACCTTTGCCGCCGATCACGGAGTGACGGCCGAAGGAGTCAGCGCCTATCCGCGGGATGTCACCGCGCAGATGGTGCTGAACTTCCTGCGCGGCGGAGCGGGAGTCAATGTATTGGCTCGCCATAGCGGGGTCGAGGTGCGCGTGGTGGACATCGGCGTGGCCCACGACTTTGGTCCTCATCCCGGTCTCATCCAGAAGAAGGTGGCGTTCGGGACCAAGAATCTGTTGCTCGAGCCGGCCATGAGCCGAGAGCAGGCGGAGCAGGCGCTTTTGATCGGGATCGAGCTGGCCCATGACGCAGCCCGACAAGGTATCGGCCTATTCGGCACGGGGGAGATGGGCATCGGAAACACCACAGCGAGCTCTGCGATCACGGCGGTGATGACCGGCCGGCCGGCGGCGGAGGTGACGGGCTGGGGAACCGGGATCGACGAGAGAACGCATGCCCACAAAATCTCGGTGATCCAACGCGCGCTCGATCGGCATCGTCCCGATCCCAAGGACGCCTTGGACGTGTTGGCGAAAGTCGGCGGCTTGGAAATCGCCGGCTTGGCCGGCTTGATGCTTGGCGCCGCGGCGGCCGGCATCCCGGTCGTGTTGGATGGCTTCATTGCCGGGGCGGCAGCCTTGATCGCGGCCGGACTTCAGCCGCTGGCCCGCGAGTACATGGTCGCCTCTCACCGCTCGGTCGAGCGAGGCCATCGAGTCATTCTCGATCAGTTGCAACTGAAACCGCTCCTCGACCTCGATCTGCGCCTGGGAGAAGGAACCGGGGCCTGTCTGGGAATTTACCTGGTGTTCGCGGCCGTCAAAATCCTGACCGAGATGACCACGTTCGAGGAAGCGGGCGTGTCGGAGCGTGAAACGTGAGACACGACGCGTGACGGGTGACGCGTGAAAGGTGGAACGGCGGACACCCCAACGGGGCAAGCTGACGCGCAGTCGTCACGTTCTGGGCGGCTGATGCCTGACCTGCCACGGGTCGCGCGTCACGCATCACGGCAGTTCATTGTCGCCTGGCAATTCCTGACCGCGGTGCCGCTGACGCGGCGGTATCATGAGCCGGCGCCGAATGAGCTGGCCTGGTCGATGGCCTGGTACCCGTTTGTCGGGCTCCTCCTCGGCGGAGTGCTGGCCGGTCTCGATACCCTGTGGCTTTTCTGGTTATCCACCGAGGTGGCAAGCGCGTTGGTGGTGCTGCTGCTGATTGCACTCACCGGAGGACTCCACCAGGACGGGCTGGCCGACTTGTTGGACGGCCTTGCCGGGGGCCGCACGCCGCCCGAGCGATTGGCCATTATGCGCGACCCCCGTGTCGGCGCGCTGGGCGCGACCGGGCTCTGTGCTGCGTTGATCCTACGATACGCCGCGCTCGTATCGTTGGCCGGACCGGGGCGCTTCGCCGCTATCCTCTGTATGCCGATGATGGGCCGTTGGGCCATGGTTGTGGGGGCCTGGGGCAGCCGATATGCGCGGGCGGAAGGGGGGGTGGCGGCTCCCTTCCTCGCTCATCTGTCTCTGAGCCCTGTACTTGGCGCGACGCTGTTCACGGGCGGGGTGTTGCTCTTCGCCTTTGGACCGGTCGCCGCCGCCACCGGCGTGGTAGCGGGAATCGGTCTGAGCCGTCTGCTGACCCTGTTCTATCATCGGCGTTTTGGCGGTGTGACCGGCGACATGCTGGGAGCGACCAACGAAGCGGCCGAATTGGCGTTTCTCGTGATGGTGCCGCTCGTTGCGGGATCGCGATGAGTCCACAGGAGCTGCTGGCCGCCTGTGCGCTGGATGCGCTCATCGGAGACCCTCGTGGGCTCCCGCATCCCGTCCGGCTGCTGGGACGCAGCGTCGCCTGGTACGAATGCCGGATTCGCTCGTTCTGCCGGTCGTCGAACGGATTGCGGGTGGCTGGGGTGCTGTTGGCTCTCGCGCTGCCGGCGGCTGCCTATGTCCTGGGCGCTGGGCTGATCGCCCTGGCCTCCGACCTCCATGACTGGCTGGGGCGGATCACGAACCTCTACCTGGCCTACACGACCTTGGCATGGCGGGATCTGGTGGAGCACGCGAGACACGTCGTACGGGCGCTCAGGACCGACAGTCTGCTCGCGGCAAGGCGGGCCGTCTCGCTCATCGTCGGTCGCGACACCGCCGACCTTTCCGGGCAAGAGATCGCTCGAGCGACGGTGGAGACCATCGCCGAAAGCGCTTCGGACGGTGTGCTGGCGCCCCTGTTCTACCTGACGATCGGCGGTGCGCCGCTGGCCTTGGCCTATAAAGGGATCAATACGCTGGATTCGATGGTAGGGCATCGCGACGAACGGTATCGGGACTTCGGCTGGGCTGCGGCCCGTCTGGACGATCTTGCCAATTGGATTCCCGCTCGATTGACTGCCTGCCTGCTCGTGGTTGCGGCGTGGCCGTCATGTGGGTTGAAATCGGCGGTTGACAGTTGGCGTATCTGGCGGCGCGACGGGCACAAACATGCCAGCCCCAACAGCGGGCGGCCGGAAGCGGCCATGGCCGGGGCCTTGGGTGTCCAACTGGGCGGCATGAATTACTACGACGGCGTCCCAGTCGAACGACCGCGCCTGGGAGAGAGCCGGGACCCGCTCGCGCCTCGGCACATCATACGGGCGCTGAGGCTCATGACTGTAGCCTATCTCATTGGCATGATCCTGTCGGTTGCCGCGCTGATGTTATGGAAATAGGTATGAAGCACGGCGGGGACGTCTACGCGGCTGCGCGGGACTTGGAAAAACCGGTCGGCAGGTTGCTGGATTTCAGCGCGAGCATCAACCCGCTGGGCCCGTCGTCGAACGTCTTCCGGGGCTTGGCGAAAGGACGTGCCTGGCTCTCGCATTATCCTGATCCCGACTGTTGGGCCTTGAGGCAGGCGCTGGCTGCGCAGTGGGATCTTGCTCCGGCGCAGCTGGCCGTCGGCAACGGGTCCACCGAGCTGATCGATCTGCTGCCCCGTGCGCTGGGCCTGAGGCAGGCATTGATCATCGGTCCGACGTTCTCGGAGTACGCGCACGCCCTGGCGCGTGCCGGCGGTCGCAGCACGATGCTGCTCGCTCGGCGAAGCGAGGGCTATCGCCCTCCGGTCGAGCGTGCGATTGCCCGGATCCAAGCGACGCGAAAGAGCCGCCCGCTCGATGCCGTCTTTCTCTGCAATCCCAACAGTCCGACGGGACGACCTTGCGATCCGAAGGACGTGCTCACGATCGCCTGGGCAGCCGAGAGCCGCGGCCTTTGGACGATCGTCGATGAATCCTTTGTGGAGTATTGTGAAGAAGTCTCGGTTCTTTCCCGGCTGGCCGAATGTCGGCGCGTGATCGTCCTCCGAAGCTTCACGAAATTTTACGCCCTTCCGGGGATCCGGATCGGCTATGCGGCCGCTCCCGAAGCCGTGGTTCGCCAAGTCATGAGGCATCAGCCGCCCTGGGCGGTGAATGCATTCGCCCAGCTCGCGGCGGGAGCCGCCCTGTTGGATCGGCAGCATGCCGCTCGGAGTCTCCGCTTCATGGAGAAGGAACGGGCGCGGTTCCTGGCACGATTATCCTTGGTGCCGGGACTCACCCTGTTCCCGTCTGCCGCGAATTTTGTCCTCCTCGAGCTGCCACGGCCTCATCAGGCCGGCTGGTTGACGCAAGCGCTGCGCCGTCGAGGCATTCTGATTCGGGACTGCTCGGCGATGCGGGGACTCAACCGCCGCACGGTGCGGGTGGCCATCCGGACCAGGCGCGACAATGATCGGCTGGTGGACATGCTCACCGCCTTGCTGGAGTAATCGAGATGCGACGAGCAAGCCAAGACGGGATGGCGGTGCGCCATCGGGTCGTTCAGAACACGCTGATCATTGATCTGGGGGCCATTCATCGCGTGCTGTCCTCGGCTCCACGCGGCGGCGGATTGGTCAGAGCGCGGTCCATCCTCAACCATCAGGTGGCGGCGAACCCGCTCCGTCAGCCGGGAAGCTCTCCCGGACGACCCGTACGAAGAGCGACGTGGAGCGACCCGGCTCGGTACCTCGGAGACGTGGCGGCGACGCTCGGGGCCCATCTTCCCTGCGTGGGGCTCATGACCGCTGTACCGATGAAGCGACTCGTCACGACTCAGGAGGCGTTGAACGGTCTGTCGGTCATCTGCTTCTGCACGGTGGGGGTGACCAACGCGGTGAAAGCGGGGGAGCCGGCGCATTGTTCGGGAGCCGGGCAGCGCTGCTGCCCGGCCGGGACCATCAATATCATCCTCGTGACGAATGTCGGCCTGTCCGTTCCGGCGATGGTCGGCGCCGTTCAGGTCGCCACCGAAGCCAAGACCGCGGCGCTGCTGTCCCGGTCCATTCCAAGCCGGACCGGTCGCGCAGGCGCGACCGGAACAGGAACCGACGCGGTGGTCGTGGCGACCCCTCTGCAGGCCGCCCGCAGAGTGTACTACAGCGGGACCCATACCGAGGTCGGAGCCGTGATCGGCCGGGTCGTGACCCGAGCGGTGGAGCGAGGGCTGAAACGCGCCGAACGTTGGACCTTGGCCGTGCGGTCAGAGAAGGACTGAATGCCTATGCCACAGCCGCCCAGAGCGAAGGCGATCGCCGTACTGGGAACCGCCTCGGACGTGGGGAAAAGCCTGCTGGTGGCCGGCCTGTGCCGATTGATGTGCCGTGCCGGCCTTCGTGTCGCTCCGTTCAAAGCGCAGAACATGTCCAACAATGCCGCGGTGACGCCGGAGGGAGGGGAGATCGGGCGCGCGCAGGCGCTGCAAGCGCAGGCGTGCGGCATCGAGCCGCACGTGGACATGAATCCGATTTTGCTGAAACCGGAGTCCGACGAGTGCTCCCAAGTGGTGGTGCAGGGCCGCGTGTGTGGACGGTCAGACGCGGCGGCCTATTTCGGGAGAACGAGGGAGTTCTTTCAGTATGCGCAGGACAGTTATGCCCGCTTGGCGCAACAGTACGAGGCGATCGTGCTCGAGGGGGCGGGCAGCGCGGCGGAAATGAACCTACGCGACCGCGACTTTGTCAACTGGCCCATGGCGCACTATGCGGATGCACCGGTGCTTCTGGTGGCCGATATCGATCGAGGCGGCGTATTCGCGCAAGTGCTCGGCACCCTGGATCTGCTGACTCCCGAGGACCGCCGTCGCGTGATGGGCATTGTCATCAACAAATTCCGCGGCCGGTCCGAATTATTCGCGGACGGCCGTGCGTTTCTTGAGCAACGAAGCGGAATTCCGGTCTTGGGCGTGCTGCCGTTCTTGCCTCAGCTTCGCCTCGACCAAGAGGACAGCCTGGATCTCCGTGCATCGCCATGCCCCTTTTCATCGGAGCGCGTGAATATCGGCGTCGTCCTGCTCCCGCGGATGAGCAACTTCACCGATTTCAACGCACTGGCGGCGGAGCCGGACGTCGCACTCCGGTATATCGCCGAGGCGAAGGACCTCGATCAGGCCGATGTCGTCGTGATTCCCGGCAGCAAGGACAGCATCGCTGATCTTCGGTATCTCAAGCAGGTGGGGTTTGGACAGGCCCTCTCCGATCATGTCGCTCGGCGACGCGAATTGGTGGGACTCTGCGGCGGCTACCAAATGCTGGGCGCCGCGATCGTCGATTCCGCCGGGGTGGAGTCGGGAGGATCGGAGCCGGGCCTGCGATTTCTCGATGTGACGACACGGCTCGAGCGGACGAAGATCATCACCCGTGTCGAAGCGCTTCCCCTGCATCTCGATCCCGGTTCCTCTTCGGCGTTGGTCCAGGGCTATTCCATTCATATGGGGAGGACGACGCACGGGACCGACAGGCCCTGCTTTCGAACGGTGCGCGCCGGTCCACGGAAGCTGGTCGAAGAGGAGCGCGAGGAAGCAGAACTTCTCGATGGTGCGGTGAGTCCGGACGGATTGGTCTGGGGCACCTATATCCACGGCGTCTTCGATGCGCCGCTGTTCCGGCGGGCGTGGTTGAATCGGGTCCGAACGAGAAAGGGGCTGCCGGCGCTGGATGCGAGCGTCTCGCTGGAGACGACCTGTGAGCTGGACCGGGCATTGGATCGGTGGGCTGACCATCTCGACGCCCATCTCGACCTGCGTCCTGTGTGGGCGTACTTGAACCAAGGAGCGGCAGGATGCGCATAACCAAGGTCTATACAAAAACCGGCGACAAAGGGAAAACCCGCTTGGCCGGGGGACAGCCAGTCTGGAAGGACAGCCTCCGCGTGGAGGCATATGGGACGGTGGATGAGCTGAACGCCGCGATCGGGTTTGCGCGGGCGCTCTCCGCGTCGGAAACCGATGCCAGCGTCCGGAATGAGACGGAACGCGAGTTCCAGTGGATCCAGAACAAGTTGTTCGACATCGGAGGCCTGCTGGCCACCGCGCCGGGCCAAACGTTTGCCAGCATGCCGACGATCGGGAAGTCCGATGCGATGCGTTTGGAGAAGGCCATCGACCGCTGGCACCAAGAGCTGAAACCGCTCAAAGAATTCATTCTGCCGGGCGGCGGCCGACTGGCCAGCGCGCTGCATCTGGCCCGGACGGTCTGCCGCCGCGCGGAACGCCGCTGCGTGCGGTTGGCCCGCGAAGAACCGGTGGACCCGGCGATCATCGTCTTCCTCAACCGTCTCAGCGACGCCCTCTTCGTTCTGGCCCGATGGGTCGCCCATCGCCTGGGCGAACCGGAGCTGTTGTGGGGACGGATGGAGTCGTCCTAACGCTCGTCTCTACCCCGTTCGCGTCGCATCTCTCTGCACATCAAGCTTTCTGTTCTTCCTCGTGCCGCACGCGGCTTGCCTTGCCGCCGGAGAATTCCACCCGGGCCTCGCCACGACAAGAATTGTTACGTATTGCACAACAGTGCACAAAGGCAGGCACAGTGCTTCACCCGCTGGTATCTGCGACCGGACATCGCGATTCGTGTGTGTTTGACAGCATTTGTATACATCCGCCGCAATGGCAAATCACTCGTTGCGACGACACGTTCTATCGGCACAAAAGTTGCCAGAGCCCTCCTGGGCTTTATGCGTGTTGGTGTCGCTTGCTCCGCGACAGGCAGGTCCGAAGTGCGCAGTTGGAAAGATGACGTCAGTGAGAATTGAAGGATTTCTTGCCAACCATCAGCAAGTCTATACACTGGCAGCAGCACAACGCAGAGTCGTCTCGTTAACGAGGAGGGCGCTATGAAGGTGCGGATGTCATCACTGATCCTGGGAGCGGGCCTCTGTGCCATGGTGATGGGAATGCCTTCTCATGCCAGGGCGGGTGATGAAGCAGAGACCGCCGAGCTGTTGATCGCGCTGCTAAAGGCGGGGCGTGCGGTCGTGTCGGAACACCAGGCGCTCATCAATGACGCGTCGAAGGGGAACAAGGGATTCACCGACGAATTCGTGGCGCATCAAATCATCGAAAAGTTCAAAGCCAAAACCCGGGTGGATCTGAGCCGTCCGAGCGCCATCCCGCAGGCGCCGGTGCTGCTGTCGCTGCTCGAAGCCGAGCGCGAAGTCGTGCTGGAGGCGCAGCCGGTCATCAATAAGCAAGGCGTGGCGTTCAAGGGCTTCATCCCGGCGGTGTTTGCGCGGAAAGCAGGCGAGAAGTTTTATAGGAAAACGGGCATCAAGCTGAAACTCACGGGCGCCGATTATCGCTTCCCCGGCAACAAGCCCGATGATTTCGAGGCCGAGGTGCTGCGCATGTTCGCCGATCCGCGCCATCCCAAGGGCCAGCAGTATGCGAAAGCCACCATGGTGAACGGCAAGCCTGTGATGCGCGTGATGGATCCGGAGTATGCCGGGGCCACTTGCCTGACGTGCCATGGCAGCCCGAAAGGCGAGCGCGATATCACGGGTATGAAGAAAGAAGGATGGAAGGAAGGGGACTTGGCCGGTGCGATCAGCATCGTCATGCCAATGCGGTAGGAGAGCGGCAACACGTTTAACTGGAGGAATGGACTCATGAGTAAGATCGTCGTGGTGGATGATTCCTATGCCGAGTTGCAGATGATCGAATCGTATTTGAAGGCGGCCAACCATACGGTGGTGTCGTTCCCGAATACCGACAAGTTGGAAGACAAGATCGCAGCCGAAAAACCGGATCTGATCGTCATGGACGTGGTGATGCCCGGCCGCAACGGCTTCCAGGCCTGCCGCGATCTCAAGAACGACGACCGGTTCAAGGCGATCCCCATCGTGCTCTGTACGTCCAAGGGGCAGGAGAGCGACAAATTCTGGGGACAGCAGCAGGGCGCCAACGGTCACGTCGTCAAGCCGTTCAAGTCGGAGGATCTCCTGGCGGCCGTCAAGCGCGCGTTGGGATAGCAGGGAAGACAGACGTCGCAGACAGCGGACGATGATGGAACCGACGCTCGAACACGCTCCTTCCGGCCTCGCCCCGGCCCCCGAACAGGCTCGATCGGCTGTGGCCGCGCGGATCTGTCTCATCTCCCTGGGAGGCGAACTGTTCGCCATCGATCTCCGTTACATTCGTGAAGTGTTCGAGTTGGAGTCGGTGACGCCGGTGCCCGGGATGCCCGCCTCGTTGGTGGGGGTCGCGAATCTCCGCGGCACCGTGGTGCCGCTGGCCGATCTGCGACCGCAGCTCGGTGTGCCGGTCTCCGCATTGCCCAAGTATGCCGTGGTTGTTCGGCAGGGCGCGCAGCAAGTGGGGCTCCTGATCGACGACGTGCCGGAAATTCGCACGATTGGCGCCGCCGACATCCTCGCCGCCTCCGCACGGGGCGTGACCGAGGCTCGTCCTTTCCTGTCGGGGCTGATCCAAGTCGGCAGTCGAATGAGCGGCATGGTCGACGTGTCGCGGTTGTTGGCCTCCGTGGAGGAGGCCAACCAGTAAACGAGGGCAATTCGGCATCTTCGGCGCAGGGAGACCGTCACACAGGCACAAGGGGTAACCATAGGCATCCGCTATCTCGGGGGTGGGAGGAGGGCAGTTATGGCACGGCAAAGTAAGGTAGCCAAGAGTTGGTCGATCCAGACCTGGTTCCAAAATCTGAAGACCCTGCCGAAGCTCATCGTCGGGTTCTCGGCCGTCGGCGCGATCATGATCATGGTCGGCCTCGTCGGTCTGGTCGGTCTGAACAAGCTCAAGGGCGAGCTGCAGGCGATTTACGACGGATCGACGCTGGCGCTCTCGAACACGGGCATCAGCAGCACGAACCTCGGTTTGTACCATGACGCGCTTCTGAACTCGGGCCGCCAAACGAGGAAGAGCGATTTCGAAGATGCCGTCGCCCCGTTGGCCGAGCTCAAGCGGCAGACGCTCGCGCCGCTCGAGGCGTACCAGGCCTCCGAGCTCCACGAGTCGTCCTCGGGCCGCAATGAAGGCAAAGATCTCGCAGCCCTCCGTGTGGCGTTGAGGGACTATTTCACCGCGGCCGAGGGCGCCGTCGGCGCCTTCGCCGACAGCTTCTCCTCCTCCCTGTCCGATGACCAGAAGCAGGCGATGCGAGACCTCGGCAACCTGGCGCTCTCCGTCGATGTCGCGAACAAGTACAGCACCGCGACGCTGCGCGTACGGGAGCTCATGTCCACCATCCGGGAGATCGCCAAAGAGTTGAACGAGGGCGGGCAGGCCGAGGCCGCCTACCGCACGAACGTCGTGCTGCTCGGAGGTCTGGCCGCGTTGCTGCTCGGGGGCGCCATCGGCTACTTCCTCGCCCGCTACATCGCGCGGAACATCGTGCACGTGGCGGATGTCGCCGAACAGGCCGCCGCCGGCAACCTCCAGGCGCGCGCCAAGTTGGAGAGCGACGACGAAGTGGGCCACATGGCCAAGGCGTTCAACTCCATGTTGGACCGGATCACGACCCTGGTCCAAACGGAAGAAGAGCGCGACATCATGCAGAAACGCCTCATGCAATTCCTCGTGCTGGTCTCGGACGTCGGTAAAGGAGACCTGACCAAGCGCGGCGAAGTGACGGCCGACATGTTCGGGAACCTCGCGG
>CAZXRB010000017.1:40179-40394 GCA_964642845.1 uncultured Nitrospira sp. | reverse complement strand
TTGATGAAGCAGGTCCGGGAAGCGGCTGAAAAAGTCAACAAGTCAGCCGGGACGCTGCGGGACAGCGCCGGACAGATGGCCGGCACCGCCAAGCATCAGGCCGATGAATCGGTCAAGGCGCTCAGCGCCGTCGAACAGCTGGCCATGTCGATGCGTCAGGTCGCCGAAACCGCCGGCGCCTCCTCCGAATCGGCGCGGCAAGTGTTGCAAGCCAC
>CAZXRB010000017.1:32474-40054 GCA_964642845.1 uncultured Nitrospira sp. | reverse complement strand
CTCGTTGGAAATTTCGCAAATCGTGTCCACGATCCGCGACATCGCCGACCAGACCAACCTGCTGGCGCTCAACGCCGCCATCGAAGCGGCCGGCGCCGGTGAGGCCGGCGCCCGGTTCGCCGTCGTCGCCGATCAAGTCCGGAAGCTGGCGGAAAGCTCCACGCAAGCGACGCGCGAAATCGCGGATCTCGTGAAAGTGATTCAGAGCGAAACGCAGGACGCCGTGATCGCGATGGAACACGAGACCCAGGCCGTGGAAGCCGGATCGGCTTCCGCGCTGCGTACCGGTGACGTGTTCAAAGAAATTTCCGCGATTGCGCAACGGTCCGCCGAGCTGGCGCAGACGATTGCGGCGTCGGCCGCGAATCAAACCGCGTCCACCGATCAAGTGGGCCGTTCGATCAAAGACTTCACCGGCGGCGCCGTCGCGACGCAAAAAGCGACCGACGCGGCGCGGGCGACGGTCGAAGACATGGCGAAGCTGGCCGAAAGTCTCACGGCTTCGGTGGCACAGTTCAAATTGGCCTAACGGCGCGGGCGACCCGGAGCATGCTTGAGGTGCTCCGGGTGCAAAGGGACGCGGATGAGTGCGGAATTCGATGAGCAAAATCTCGTCAGCATCTTCGTCGCGGAAGCCTCCGATGGGATGAAAGGACTGGCGACGGCCCTGCATCCGCCCGATGAAAGCGTCCCCGCGCCCCAGCCGCTTCAAGAGCAATACATTGTGGCCCACCGCATCCGGGGGGCCGCGGCTCTGTACGGGTATGCGAGCATTGCGCGGCTCTCCGAACGTCTGGAGTCGCTGCTCGAGCAGGCGACGCGCATTCCGGATGCCGACTGGCCCCGGGCCGTGGGGGCCATGCGGGAGATCATTCAAGGCATCCAGTCGCAAATCGATCTGATCAGCCGGGAGGGCACGGAGGATCAAAGCATCGTTGAGCGGTGCTTGGCGTCGTCCGACGGCCTGCTGGGCGATGCGCCGGCACCGGAGCCGGAGGCTCCCATCTCCGTATGTTCGCCGGACTATCTGGTGCCCGTGCTGGACGCGGAGGTCCTCTCCTATTTCGTCCCGGAAGCGGAAGAGTACCTGGATACGATCGAGACCTTGTTGCGCACGCTGGAGGCGAGCGAACGGGACGAAGACGCGACCTATCGCCTGTTCCGGACCACCCACACTCTAAAGGGATCCAGTTATACCGTCGGCTTTCAGGTGATCGGCGATCTCGCCCATCCGATGGAAGAGTGCATGGTGGCCCTCCGCGAGGGACGCGCGCCGATGAGCGCGTCGTTGCTCGAGGTCATGGCGCAAGCCGCAGGTCTGATTCGCCTGTTGCTGCGGCGCGATCCGGCCAACGTCGGGCGTCTGCAAGAGGCCCTTCCTCCCGTCATGCAGTGGTTGAAGCAGCTGGCGCAGGGAGACACCATCGTCCTGCCGGCCGCGCCGCCGGTTGATCAGCCGACTCGCGTGGCGGCCTCCGTGCCGTCCGCTCCTCCCGCGCCGGTCGCCGCAGGGGAGACGTCAGGATTTTCAGACGACTATCTCGTGCCGCATCTCGATCCCGAAGTCTTGTCCTACTTCGCTCCGGAAGCGCAGGAATACCTTGAATCGCTGGAAGCCAATCTCCTGCGCCTGGACAAAGATCCGCAAAATCGGGAACTGATCAACCAGCTCTTCCGCACGGCCCATACCCTGAAGGGATCGGCGTACACGGTCGGCTTCCAGTCGATCGGCGATCTCGTCCATCACGTCGAAGATTTTATGGGCGCGGTGCGCGAGGGCCGGTTGCAGGTCAAGGCCGGCCATACCGATCTCCTGCTTCGGTCGGTCGATATGGTTCGGGTCTTGATGCGCCGCGATCCGGCGATGCTGGCCGGGACGCGCGAACGGTTCACCGCGATGCTGGCGGAGTTGAAGCAGCTCGAGCACGGCGATCTCCCGAACGTGGTGGCCGCCCCCGCCGGCCCTGCGATAGCAGCGGGCGAACCGGCGGCGGACGAGGCGCCGAACAAGATGGGCGAGGGCAAGTCGGCCGAAGACCGCGAAGTGATCCGAGTGAGCCGCGACCGTCTGGAACGATTGCTCAACCTGGTGGGCGAGTTGGTGATCGGCCGCGGCCGGCTCGAACAGCGCCTCCGGGTGCTCGAGCAGCTGTCGCAACAGGTGTTGGCCTGCAAAGCGCGGTTGGTGGACTCGGTCCAGTCATTCGAAGAAAAGCACGCCTTCACCTTCCAGCAGACCGCGCCGAGCGCGCCGGGCGAGCAGCCGGTGCCGGTGTTTCCCGGGCTGGCCGATTTCGGCACGCTGGAGCTCGACAAGTATGACGATTTCAATATTCTGGCGCGCCGCATCAGCGAGGTGACGGCGGACATCAGCGAATCGATGTCCCAGCTCAGCGCCTCGATCCGGCGCTCGCACGACGACATGAGCCAGTTGCAACAGTTGACGCTCGGGATGCGGGACGAAATCGCCCGCGCCCGCATGGTCCCGATCGGCACGCCGTTCACGAGATTCCGCCGGGCCATTCGGGAAATCGCCCGCGCGTCCAACAAGGAAGTGTCGCTGATTACCTCGGGCGAGCACACCGAAGTCGACACCGGCGTGGTTGAGCGGTTGGTCGACCCGCTTATTCACTTGGTCCGCAACGCGGTCTATCACGGCATTGAACCGGCGGCCGAGCGGATCGCCAAGGGCAAACCCGCCGTCGGCACCGTGTACCTCCATGCGGCGCACCGGGGCAACTCGGTCATCATCGAAGTGGAAGACGACGGGGCCGGGCTGGATCTGGCCAAGATCCGGGCCAAGGCGGTCAAGCTCGGGCTGGTTCGCCAGGAACAGGTCCAAACGATGTCCGAGGCCGAGGCGTTGAAGTTCATCTTCGCGCCGGGGTTCTCGACGGCCGAGAAAGTCGGCGATCAAGCCGGGCGGGGCGTCGGCCTCGACGTGGTGAAGCGTGTCATCGAAGGAATGAACGGCCATATCAATGTGGAATCGATTCCAGGCGTCGGCACGAAATTCACGCTGGATCTGCCGCTCACGCTCTTGATCGCGACCGCGCTGCTGGTTCGCGCGGGCAGCGAGCGGTATGCCATTCCATTGCCGAGCGTGCGGGAAGTGACGATGCCGACGGCGGGGTCCATGCAACAGATGGGCGAACGTGCCGTGCTGCGTGTCGCGGAAGAGGCCATCGAAGTGCAGGGGCTCCGTCATTTGCTGCGCCGCGAGTCGGGACCCGTCGATCTCACGATGCCCATCGTGATCGTGCGGACGATCGCCGGCCCGATCGGGCTGGCCGTCGATGAACTGCTCGGCCGGCAGGAAATCGTCATCAAGTCGCTGGGGACCTTGAAGCCTCTGGAACGATCCGTCTTCGGAGGCGCGACCATCGACCCGGAAGGACGTGTCGTGCTGGTCATCGATCCCGGCCGTCTGGGGGCCCGGGATGCCCGCGCGGCCGTCGCCGCCGCAAGCCAACCGGACACCGCGCTGCTGTCCGACGGCCATGAGGGGCAGGAGGAGCCGGACGACAAGGCCGCCGCGCCGATCCTCTTGATCGACGATTCCTTGAGCATCCGCAAGTTCGTCGGGCGTATGCTGGAAAATGCGGGCTACCAGGTCGATACGGCCGTGGACGGGGAAGACGGATTGAGAAAAGCCGCGGCGCAGCCGTACCGCCTCATCTTCACGGATTTGGAAATGCCCAAGCTCAACGGATTCGAGGTCATTCAGGCCTTGCGAAGCCGGCCGCAAACCCAGCAGACACCCATTGTCGTGATGACGACGCGGGCCGGCGACAAACATCGCCAAATGGCGATCAGTATCGGCGCCAGTTCCTACGTCGCCAAACCGGTCGAGGAGCGGGCGCTCCTGCAGGAGGTCGAGCGCTGGGTGGGCCGTGCGTCGACGGTGCGCAAGTAAGCCGGGCTCCACCGGCCGACTCGGTGTCGAGGATCATCCGATGCACAAGGCGGCGACATGACTCTGCGCGGGTATCAGTCGAAGACCTCGCTGGCCCCGACGGTCAGAGTGTTGGTGGTGACGATTGCGGGAACGACGTTCGCCGTGTCCGCGGATCGCGTGCAGGGATTGCTCACGCCGGAAGAGGCCGGCCAAGGCGATGAACTCACGGTGCACGGCCATACCTATCCGCGGATCAATCTCACCGGCCGATGGGGGCTAACGCCTGATGCGGAAAGCGGGGAAACTCGGGTGGTGCTGTTGTCGCAGGGTCGCGCGCGAGGCCATCTGCGCGTGGCCCAAGTCCATGGACTGGCGGAGCTCGAGCAGGCGCAGGTGCTGCCCTTGCCGCTCCACTTTCGCGGTGAGGAGCGGACGTGGTACCAGGGAATGATACTCTGGGGGGCCGGTGTGGCCTTCATTCTGGATCCCGCGTGGGTGATCGAAGGCGGCGCGGCCGCCGGGTGCACGATCGCGCATCAACGAGCATCCGATGCTCGGCTGGAACCGGCCCGGGCTGTGGTCAGGCAGGTGTCGCCATGCTGAGATCCTCGCTGGGCCGAAAACAGAAGGCGCCGGCGAAATCCTGTCCGCTCCTGGTGTTTTCAGTCGGCGGGCGCAAGTTGGCGGCGAGGACGGAAGAGGTGGTCGAGATTTCGAAATGGGGGGAGGCTCTCCCGGTTCCCAGCCGGACGCCGTTTGTCGGCAGCGTGCTCCGGAAAGAGCAGGCGGTGTTGCCCGTGTTCGACCTGGCCGATCTCCTGCATGTCCGTGTGCAGGGCGACCATCGCCTGTGTCTGACGGCCAAGCATCCCCGCGGGCCCATGGCGATTTGCCTCGACGAGGAGATGCCGGTGCTGCATACGCTCGATCTCAATGCGGTCCAGGCCTATCAAGGTGCAGAATTTGATGCCGAAGGGAGTTTTGTCAGCGGGCTCGATGAGATTCCGATCATCTCGCTGGCAAAGCTCGGCGGCGCGTAATTTCGTTCAGGAAGAATGGACGCTGGAAAGGGAATGGTATGCCGAAGATCCTAGTGGCTGACGACAGCATCGCCGTCCGTAAAGTCGCCGAACGCCTGCTGACCGAAGCAGGGCTCGGGGTGACGCTGGCGGCCAACGGCGAGGAAGCCCTCGCGTATCTTTCGAGGGAACGCCCCGACGTCATCGTCTCCGACGTCATCATGCCGGACAAAAGCGGGTATGAAGTCTGCGCGTACGTGCGCGGGAATGCCATGCTCGCGGCGACTCCGGTGCTCTTGATCTCGGGAATCGTCAACGACGAGGTGACGAAGCAGGCGGAGTCCTGCCACGCCGACGGGGTGTTGAAGAAACCGTTCCAGGGCACGTCGCTCAAAGACCGCGTGTTGGAGTTGCTGGCGAAACGTCACGAGGCGGCCCCGGCTCCGTCTCCTTCACCGGCGCCGCGTCCGTCCGTGACGCCTTCCACTCCGGAGCCTGCGGGCGCCGCCCGTGTGTCCGAGGAGCACTTGGAGGCGTCCCGCAAGGCAACGGCCAGTTTGAAAGAGGCGGAGCAGCACCTGCAGGCGGAACGGACGCGTGCCGCGGACCTCGCCCGGCGTGTCGCGGAATTGGAACAGGGAGCGGGCCGCGCCCAGGAGTTGGAAGCGCAGTTGGACGCGGAGCGCCAGCGGTCGGCGCAGATGGCGGCTCAAATGGCCAAGCAGGAGCAGCAGCTGGCTCAGCTGGAGCAGGCGCTCAAGGCGGAACAAGCTGCGACGGCCAAGCTCCGCCAGGACGCGCAGGCGCTACAGAAAGCAGTGAACAAGGTGGCGGAGCTGGAAGCGACGCTGAACGCCGAACGGGCCGCCGCCACCCAGTTGGTGCAGCAACTCACCGGATTGGAAAAGGCGGCGGCCCGTGCCAAGGAAGTCGAAACCCAGCTTGCCCGGGAGGAGCACCGGGCGGCTGAATGGGAACAGAAGGCCAAGCATGCGGAGGGCGCGTTGGCGACGGAACGGGCGCGTGTGGCGGAGTTGAGCCAGAAGCTGGCGCAAGCCGAGCGCGATGCGCGGCGGCTCGCAGAGGTTGAGGCGCAGGCGGCCAACGAACGGCGCAAGGCCGAGGAGCAGGCGCAACAGCTGGCCCAGCTCAACGGCAAAGTAAAGGAAATGGAAACCCTGCTCGCGACGGAACGGGATCGTAACGGCCTCCTGGCCCGGCGGGTGTCGGAAACGGAGCAGGCGGCGGAGCAAGCCACCAAGCGCTTCGAAGAAATGGCGCGCAAGCTGGGCGAGATCGCCGGCTTGGCCTCGCAACTTGGGAACGGGAAGGGTCGGTCCTGATCCGGCGGATCGTACTGTCCAGATGACCCGGCTGTTGCTGAGGGATCACGACCGATGGCCGTCGAATCAGAAGATGCGTTTCAAAAAGAGCTTATTGACCTGTTCGTACAGGAGGCGCAGGAGTGGCTGCAGCAGATCCACGTCGCTCTCGATGAATTGCAGCAGGGGCCCGCACCCGATCGGCACGTCAAGCTGGCCCAGACCATCAAGGCCGGCATTACGAATCTGGGCGGGTCCGCCGCGACCATCAATCTCGGCGATGTAGAACGCGCCAGTTTCGCGGCCCTCCCGTTCGTGGAAGCTGTCCAAGATCCCGCCGCGAAGATTTCCGCCAACGACTTTCTGGTTCTCTGTAAGCAGCTGGGCCATATTCACACGGCATTGACACGCGCCACCGGGGTCACCTTCGAGGCGGAGACCGCCGAAGCGGCGGTCGACGAGGCGCCCCTCACCGTGGCCGCCGGTGATCTCTTGGCGCTGCTGCAGGCCCTGCAGCAGCGCCAAGCCGAGAGCCACGCGCCGACGCGCAATCTCGTCTCCACCGTCATTGCCCAGGTCCAAGCCGTGATGAACAACGGCGTCGCGCAATGCGACGTGACCTTGCTTCGCGGGTTCCTCGATCGGATGGCGGAGGCGGACGAGGCCTTCGCCGCCGCCATGCGTGAACAGACGCCGGCGGTCGCCGAGGGCATTGCGCGCCTCAAAGTGGAGGCCCCGGCCACGGCCGGCGAACGATTGGGAGAGGTGCTCGAACAAGTGGCGCAGCTGTGGACCGCCGCCCAGCAGGTCAATGCCCCCGCCGCCATGACCTTTTTCATGGGGCTGCACAGTTTTCTGACCGTCGTGGCGCAGCAACGGGTGGCGATCGCCGCGAAACGGTACGACGCCGTGGAAGCGCGGCTGCGCGGATTGATGGAAACGATCCAGGGATGGGTCGAGACGGGTCGAGCCGAGCGTGCCGCCATTGGAGGGTTGTTGCCCACGCATGTCTGAGCTCACCGTACAGAGGCCGGTGCCGGGTTTGGCCGCGCCAGGCTCGGCCCTATGCAGCATGGGCCAAGCCGCGATGGCTCCTCCCACGGAGCCGTCGCACGGCTACGAGACGTATTGGGGCCTGGCCGCGCGTCCGTTCGAAAACGTGCCGGATCCCCGCTTTTATGTGCCGTCGGTGAAGCACGAAACTGCGAAGGAGCGCCTGCGCGATGGGATCGTCGGTCGCAAGGGGATTGTGCTGCTCACCGGCGAGATCGGCAGCGGAAAAACACTCCTGAGCCGGTCGCTCATCCAAAGCCTCCCGCCGTCACGGTACGAGGTCGGTCT
>CAZXRB010000017.1:0-32428 GCA_964642845.1 uncultured Nitrospira sp. | reverse complement strand
CTCGGCGAGATTCTGTATCAACTCGGGGTCGACTCCGCTGGCACCAAGACGGAGCAATTGCGCCGGCTCAACGAGCACTTGCTGGGCAATTATGCGCGGGGGCGGGAAACCGTCCTGTTCGTGGATGAGGCCCAGGCGATCGAGCAGGATCATGTCTTCGAAGAATTGCGTCTGCTGAGCAACTTTCAGTTGAACGACCGGTTTTTGCTCACACTGGTTCTGCTCGGCCAGCCGGAGCTGCGGGCCCGCGTCCGGCGGATTCCCCAGTTCGCGCAGCGCGTGGCGCTCTACACGCACCTCGACCGGTTTGTTCGAGGCGAAACGGCGGCATACATCCGCGGTCGGCTGGCGGCCGCGGGCTGCACCCGTGACCTATTTTCTTCCGGCGCCGTGACGACGATTCACCGGTATACCGGCGGCATCTGCCGCCTGATTAACGCGTTGTGCGATCTGTGCCTGCACCAGGGACGCCGCGTAGGGGTGACGACGATCCGCAAGGGGCTCGTGGCGCGCCTGGGGGATCGCCTGCTTGCCTTGCACGAACCCGGCGGATGCGAGAGGATGGGGCATGACGTGGTATCGTGAAACAGAGCGCGAGCTGACCGAGGTCGCGACCGCCGTCCAAAGCCAGCGACCGCTTCGCTTGGAGCGGTTGGAGTCTCTCGCGGCCGAATTGGTCGCCTCTCTGAAACTCAATGACGAATTGGTGGTGGAAGCGCTGTCGAGTCCTTCGGGCTCCCCGCTGATCACGAATCTCATCAATGTCGCGATCCTCGGGACCAAGGTCGGGATCGGCCTGGGCTATTACGGCAAGGAATTGGAACGGCTGGCCTTGGCCGGCTTGGTGCACGATATCGGCTTGTTCGCGGTTCCACAGTCGCTCGTGACCAAGAGCGGCCGGCTCACGCAGGATGAGCGCATGCTGATCGAGCAGCATCCCGAGCTGGGATACCGGCTGATTCAGAAGATCGGACAGGACTATCAGTGGCTGGCCCAAATCGTCCGCCAGGCGCACGAACGTTCGAACGGCCAGGGCTATCCCAATCGACTCAAGGGCCGGCAGATCAGTGAGATGGCCCAGATCCTGGGCGTCGTGGACGTGTTTGACGCTCTGGTGAGCGAACGGCCCTACCGCCGCCGGATGTTGCCGCACGAGGCCGTAAAGGAATTGCTGGTCAGTGAACGCGCGACGTTTCCGCGCGAAATCCTCAAGGCGCTCGTGGAGCAGTTATCGGTCTTTCCACTGGGGACCACGGTGCGGTTGACGACGGGGGAGGTCGGCACCGTGGTGCGGGTCAACAGCCGCTATCCGCTGCGCCCGGTCGTCCGGGTGACGGAAGACCCTGCCGGCTCAGAACCAGGCGTTCGCCACGTGGATCTCAGCCTGACCCCCTTGGTGTCCATCATCGAAACGCTGAATCCGCCGGTGGTGGGCCGTGTGTCGTTTGCCAAGACGACAGACAAACGGGCGGGCGCGCCGATCGGCGCGGTGTCGGACAATTTCTCCTCCTTGTTGGAAAGCCTGGATGCCATCGCGACGGCGATCCAAGGCGTCGTGGAAACGCGCATTGCCTCGCCGAAGGAACCGGCGCCTTCCGCCCAACCGGCGCTTATGGCGAGCGGATCGTCGTCCGGAGAACGGGCGGACCAGACTTTCCGAAACGAAATCGTCGGCCTGTTTGCGTTGGAAGCGCGGGAATGGCTGGCGCAAATCCAGACGGCGATCCAGAAACTGAGCGCGGGAGGGGAAGGGGCGCTGCGAAGCAAATTGTATAGCTTCATCTTGAATGGGATCAGCAACCTGGCCCGCTCGGCCTCCACCGTGCAACTCTTCGACATCGAGGCGATGGCGTCGAACCTGCTGCCGATCCTGCGGGACGTGGGCAGTGCGCGTCCGGACGCGATCGCCGAGTCACTCCGGTCGCTTCAGGCCGGACTGGACCGCATCGCCGCGGCCGTCCACCGTCTCGCCGAAAGCGGAGCTTCCGGTGAAGAAGACCGCGAGGCGGTCGGCGAGACGCAGGCGGCTCATCCGGCGGTTTACCACAATGCGAGCCCGCCGCGTCCGATGGCGCAGGCGCCCGTCCCGATGCCGGAACGGATGGTGATGTCCATGCCGTTGTTGACGGCGCTGCGCGAGTTGCAACAAGCGCGCGCGCGATCGGTACAACCGGCGCGCGACGTGCTCGAAGCCGTGATTCAGCGGGCCGAGCAGGAAAGTGCGGATCAGGAGCATATCGACGTGGGCACGATCGAACGGATCCTGCACGACCTGGATCGTCTGGACGAAGAGTTCCTGCGCGAATTGCGCGAACGGGTGCCGGCCATGACGGCCGCGATCCGGCGCTTGCGCGAAGAAGGGAGCCCGGATTTCGTGACGGCGTCACAATTGGATCCCATCTTGGCGCACGTCGAAGCGTTATATGCCTCCGCGAAAACGGTCCAAGCCTCGACGATCACGATGTTCCTCCAAGGCTTGAAGGCGTTTCTCTCCGTCAATGCCTACCGCAAAGTGTCCACGTTGCCGCAACGCTTGGCGGCGGTCGAAGAGCGATTGAATGCGTTGATCCCGATGGCGGAGCAATGGGTCACGCTCGGCCGCTTGGAACGCGCCGCCATCGAAGAAATTCTCCCGGCCTGAGGCCACCTGTATTCTTTTCCATTCAATTTCATCCGTGGAACAGTGATGGGCGAGGCCCCACGGATTGTGGTGCGGGACTGCGCGCGCCCCAGCGTGCCGATGCGCTTGATTACACGGAGAAAACCTTGCTCAAAAAATGAGCAGCCTGGTCGATGGTGCGGCGCGGCGGGGGGCGCGGCACTCATCCACATGGATATCCACAAGCGACACACAGTTTTTGTGGACAGGCGAATGACGGAACCTTCGAATAACCACGGTGAGAAGACGCCGGTTGCAGTGCCGGCGCGCAGGATGATAATGCTGCTCCAGGCGAGCCATCGCGCGCAGAGGAGATCGTGCCTCGTTTAGTAGCGGTTCAGCGACCGGAAGACATCAGCCGGCAGGCGCAGGACTATGTGAAGTCCTATATTTTGTTTCCGTCGGGACTCATCGGCTTGATCTGCCTGGTGGGAGGGGTCGGCGGATTAGGATATCAACTCCTCGCGACGGACAGTTACACGTGGGCGACGTTCTCTCAAAGTTCCGCGCTCCTTCTCCTGGGAACCCTCTTGGGATGGGTCCAGACCCGGTATCAGCAATTCTTGTTCCGACGGTTTCCGGACGTACTGGCTGCCCGCATGCGGCGCGCGTTGCTGAAACGCGGGAGCAAGCAGAAGAAAGAGCCCAGACCGGTCGAGATTCACCATGGGGGACGCCGGCTGATTCCCCTGGCCTATGGGCTCGGCGTGGTCCTCTTGATCGGCAGCGCTCTGGCGGCGACGTTCTACGGACACGTGAACGCGGTGCCGGCACTGCTCATGCCGTGGGCGGGATTTTATTGGGCCCGGTTGTTTTTCTGGCGCCGCGTGGTGGGCTGACGCGGCGGTCACTTTTTGCCGGATCGTTTCTTCACCGGTTTCGCGGCCACCTGTTTTTCCAAATCGGCCACCCGCTGTTCCAAACTCCGGACTAGGTGGCGCAATTCCGGCAGGCGCGGGATCACGGCCTGCGCCTTCATCCATGTTTCATGCGGCATGACGGGCGCTCCCGAGACGATTTGATTCGGCTCCAGATTCCGATTCACGCCCGCGCGGGCCGCGATCATCACTTGATCGCCTACCTGAATGTGGTCCCCCACGCCCGCCTGGCCGCCGATCATCACGTGATGGCCGATCGTCGTGCTGCCGGCGATGCCGACTTGCGCGACGATGATCGAGTGTTCTCCAACCGAAACATTGTGCGCGATCTGGACGAGATTGTCGATCTTCGTGCCCCGTTTGACGACGGTCTGGCCGAGCGTCGCGCGGTCGATCGTGACGTTGGCGCCCACTTCCACGTCGTCTTCGATGATGACGCCGCCGAGTTGCGGAATCTTGTGATGGCGTCCCTGGTGTTGCACGTACCCGAAGCCGTCCGCGCCGATCACCGTGCCGCTGTGCACGACCACCCGCGCGCCGAGCGAGCAGCCTTCCCGCACCACGACGTTCGGGTAGAGCACACAGTCGTCGCCGATGCGGCAATCCTGCCCGATGAACACGCCGGGGTAGAGCGTGACCCGCGCGCCGATGGTCACCCGGTCTCCCAGCGTGACGAACGGCCAGATCGACGGATCAGGGCCGATCTGAACATCGGCTCCCCGCGTGATTTCCTGGGCAACGCCTCGCGGGGCGGGCCGGGGCACAAAAAACTCCTGCGCCACTTGCGCAAAGGCCAGCAGGGGATGGGGCACGACGATTTGCGGGATCGGCAGGTCGGTGCGATGCCGATGGACGAGCAGGGCGCCGGCCCGAACCTCCGCCGGGGCCTTCACGGCCTTGTCCTGAGCGAGGAAGGACAAGGCGCGGGGATGCGATTCCTGCAGCGACGCCAGCGCCGAGATGGTGGTGTCGCCGCTTCCGTGCAATTCGCCGCCCACGAGGGCGTGAATTTGGGCCAGCGTGACGTCGGTCGCCGTGAGGGAGGCCGTCATCGAACTATGGGGCCTTCTTCTTCGGTGTGGATTTTGGCGCTGTCCCCCGGGCCGCACGCGAGGGAGCGGATTTCTCAGGAGTGAGCCGCCGACGCACGTAGACTGCGACCGATCCGACGGTGCTGAGGCCCGCCAGATCCTGGTCGGGAATCTGAATGTTGAACGTTTCTTCGATCCTGTAGAGCAACTCGATCACCGCCATCGAGTCGAGCCCAAGATCGTCACGCAAGTGGTGCGCTTCGGTGATCGAGGCGCGATCCCGCTTCAGATATTCGGCCAGGGCTTGGATGATCTTGGAGACAATCGGATCGTCGGTCATGGGCCTCTCGCTGATGTTCCGGGAATAAGCCGGCCGTCGTTACCTCGCGAAGCGGCGCAGTACCACGGCCGCATTGTTGCTGCCGAAGCCGAAGGCGTTTAAGAGCGCCGCGCGTATCGGACGCTCCTGCGTCGACCGGCTCAGGCCGGCGAGACGGCAGGCAGGATCCGGCGCCTCATAGTTGGCCGTCGGGTGAATCTGGCCGGTGTGGATCGCGAGCGATGTCGCAATGGCGCCGATCGCGCCGGCCGCCCCCAGCGTATGGCCGACCAGCGACTTCGTGGCATTGACCGCGAGGCGGTCGGCGCGGCGTTGAAACAACAGGCGGATGGCCTTGGCTTCCACCGCGTCGCCGATCGTGGTGGACGTGGCATGCGCGTTGATATGGTCCACCTGCGCAGGCGCCACGCCGGCGTCCTTGAGCGCCAACCGCATCGTCAGGGCCACCTCCTCGCCGTCCTCCCGGGGGATGACCATATGATAGGCCTCGCTCGTGGCCGCGTAGCCGGCCAGTTCGGCATAGACGCGGGCCTTGCGTTTCGTCGCATGCGCCAAGGATTCCACAATGAGCGCGCCGGCTCCCTCGCCCATCACGAAGCCGTCGCGGCCCTGATCGAACGGGCGCGACGCGCGTTCCGGCTGATCGTTGTACTTGGTGGACAAGGCCCGTAACGAGCAGAAGCCGGCGAACACCAGCGGCGTGATGCTCGCATCCGCGCCTACCGTGATGACGACGTCGGCTTGGCCGCTGCGGATGCACTGCAAGGCTTGGCCGAGCGCGTGGGCGCTCGATGAGCAGGCCGTGGACACGGTGAGGTTCGGTCCCTTGGCGCCATAGGCCATGGCGACGATGCCGGACGCCGAGTTCAGGGTAATCACGGGAATGAAGTTGGGATGGACCCGATGGGGTTTCTGCTGTTGGTACAACTGAGTGATCTCGCGCTCGCCCATGACCATGCCGCCCATGCCGGCTCCCACGATGACGCCGACCCGGTGCGGTCGTTCCTTGCTCATCACGAGATCCGCGTCGGCCAGCGCTTCCTTCGCCGCCACGAGGGCGAATTGGGCATAGCGATCGACGCGCTCGGCCTGTTGCGACGGCAGGTAGTGTTCGGGCGCAAACTCCCGGATCTGGCCGGCCACTTTGGACCGGTAGCCGTCGAGCGAAAAGGGCTCAAACGACCGGATGGCCGAGATGCCGGAACGACCGTCCAAGGCGGCTTTCCAGAACTCGCTGATTCCGATCCCGATGGGCGAGACGACGCCCAAACCGGTGATGACGGCTCGCGTGGGCACAGAGTCACTCCTTCCTGTTCGAGGCCCGTGCCCCCTACTTACCGGAAGGTCCGCACGCAGTCAACTGACCACTCCCGACGTCAGTACCGCACTTTGAGGAGCAGGTAGAGACCGAAACTCGCGAAGAGCACATTGGCCACCCAGCCGGCCAGCATCGGCGTGAGGACGCCGCCGCGTCCCAACGCGATGGCAATCGAGTGCGTCGTCCAGTAACAAAATCCGACGATGAAGGCCTGCCCGATGCCCATGGCCATGCTGCCGCCGCGCACGCCGCTGCGGCGCAGGCTGAGGGCCAATCCGACGAGGACCATGATGATGGTGACGAACGGAAAGGCCACGCGGCCGTAGTAGTCGGTCAACAACCGGGTGAAAAAGACGCCTTCCCGACCGAGGCGGCCGATATAGTTGCGGATTTCGCGGAAGGTCATCGTCTCGGTGTCGCCCGAGAGAGACGTGGCAAAGTCGTCCGGAATGAGCGGCAGGTCCACCGGCTGCTCGGCGAACGTGAGGACCTCCACGCGGCCGTCCAGTTGAAACCGGCGCTGGTTGCCCTCCCGCAGGATCCAGCCGTGGGGAGTGTAGTGGGCTGCGGCGGCTTCGGTCATCCGGTCGAGACGAAATGTGCGGTCGAAGTGGAACAGGCGCACGCCGCGGATGGCCGTCCCGCCGATGTCCACCTCGTTGACTTCCATCAAGGTGTCCGGGCCGATGCGCGCCCACGGTTGCGGCGCCTTCACGGTCAACGGAGCGGTTTTTTTCTCGATCTGGATGAGCCGGATCTGCTCTGCCTTTTCAGAGGCCAGCGGAATAATCGTTGAGCTGAACGCCAGCAGCACCAGCGCCACGACCGTGGCGAACGCCAGGAAAGGCGAACTGATCCAGGACAGGCTGATGCCGCAGGCGCGCATGGCCGTGATTTCATGGCTACGCGACAGGAGCCCCATGGTGAGCAGCGTGGCCATGAGGATCGCGAGCGGCGCAATCTGA
Organism: uncultured Nitrospira sp.; assembly: GCA_964642845.1. Classification (GTDB taxonomy): domain Bacteria; phylum Nitrospirota; class Nitrospiria; order Nitrospirales; family Nitrospiraceae; genus Nitrospira_D. Next base: position 25,237 of record CAZXRB010000017.1, on the reverse strand, counting down.
AAGGAGATGGCCGGGACTTTCAGCGCGAAGTAGCTCGCGAGCGGCACCAGGGTCACGTCGTAGCGAAGAAACCGGCGCACTTTTTCGAAGAAATCGATCACGAGGTAGATCGTCAGCAGGCCGGTGAAGCACATCAGGAAGATCTTGGCGTACTCGCGGAAGATGTAGCGGAAGAGAATGGTCATGGTCTACTGCCGGCTCATACGGAGAAACGCGAAGACGGTGACGATGGCGAAGATCGTGTTGGGCAGCCACGCGCCGGCGAACGGCGGAATCACCAGTGTCGTCACGAGAAATTCGCACGCCACGTTGAGGACATAATACGCCACCACGATCAGCACCCCGACGGCGAAGCCGCCGATCCGGCCCGATCGTTTGGAGACGATCCCGACCGGCACGCCGAGGAGGCAGAAGACCAGCGAGGCGGTCGGGAAAGCCAGATCCTTGTAGTACTCCACCAAACGCCGCAAGGCGAGCGGATCTTTGCCCTGCGACTGCCGCAACTGCGCCATGATCGCCTCGTACGTGGGCCGCTCTTCGGTCGTGGCGTAGCCGCTTTGATTGAGGTTCAGCTTGAGGTCGTAGGTCGTAAAGGCGATCTGCTGGTATTGGTCGAGCTGATCGGGGCGGCTATGGATCACGCCGTTGACCAGCCGCATGGCGACCTGGTCGTTCGCCGGATCCATCAGGACCTGGTACCGCTGGGCGACGATCACGCGCGGCTCCTCGGGATTGCGTTGGTCCGACACGAAGATGCCCTGCGCGGGACGGCCGCTCGTGCCGTCCTGCACGTAAATGACCATTTTCGGGACCGGCTCATTGAAGGTGCCGCGCTCCAAGGCCAGCACGAGCTGGTCTCGCAGCAAGTTCAGCGCGACCTTCTTGAGATTCAGCGAGCTCCAGGGCTGCCCCCATTGGGACAGCAGGAGAGTGAAGCCGAATACCGAGACGGCAAACAGCAGCACCGGTTGAGACAGGCGGAAGAGGCTCAGTCCTGCGGCCCGCATCGCCACCAGTTCCTTGTCGTACGACAGCCGGCCGAAGGCCGTGATCGACGCGATGATGCCGGCGATCGGAAGCGTCAGCACGAGAAACGACGGCAAGAGGATGGCAAACACCTTGAGCACCGACCAGAGCCCGACGCCCTTGGACACGAGCAACTCGACCAAGCGCAGCAACTCGCGGGTCAGCATCACGAAGCAGAGCGCCCCCAGGCTGAGGCCGAACGGGGAGAGCAACTCCGTGAAAATGTAGCGATCCAGCAGGGTTCGTAAAATCACAGGGTATTTCGAGAGGGATATTGATGGACACTATAGGCAAGTCCCGGAGCCCTGTAAACCGAGAGAAATATTTCCGCCGAGCGAAAGAACCGCTTGACAGGGTGCCGGTGCTATGTTACATGCCAGCGCGATTTTTCTTCTTAAGATGGGTCCCGTGAGCGATTCTACACTCCTGCAGGTGCCCGTCGGTCACACCCGCCGCCTTCGTGCCATTTTCTTATTCATCGCTGCTCTTATACGGCTTAATGGGCCGGCTACGTAACTGCGCGTGGTCGTTCAGGAAAGGAGGGGTTTGTGAAGACAAAAGGTACCGTGAAGTGGTTCAACGACCGGAAAGGGTTTGGGTTCATCCGGCTCGATAGCGGCGAAGATGTGTTCGTCCACTATTCAGCACTCCAAGGCGAAGGCTTCAAGACGCTCAAGGAAGGGGAAAACGTCGAGTTTGACATCGTTCAAGGCGCCAAAGGGCCTCAGGCGGCCAACGTGCTGAAGTCGGCCGTTCCCACTTCCTAATCATCTCCGGCTCGCACAGGGACCGTTGAAGGGCCTGTCTCCTCCCCGGAGACAGGCCCTTCGTATTTCCCCCGAGCGCGGTCGCCGTGCAATTCGTGCATTTCCTAGACAAAAACTATTGATACTGTTAGCGTTTGCCTATTCCAACTGCTCGAGGTCTCGTCCTTGGCCGGTGATCGCAGCAAAGTGCTTCAGCAAGCCCAACTGCTCGCCTCGCGCGGCCAATACGATGCCGCCATTGCCGAGTGGAAAAAGCTCGCCGCCGAAGCGCCCAATGACGGCAGTATCCACAACTCGATCGGCGACCTCCACTTGAAGCGCAACGCCACGTCGGAGGCGACGACGGCCTTCCTGCAGGCGGCCGCCGCGTTCCGTGCGGAAGGCGCGACCCTCAAGGCGATTGCCGCGTACAAGAAAGTCCTGAAGATCGACCCCACGCGATATGAGGTGTACCGGCATCTCGGGGACCTCAACGCGGAGCGCGGGCTGCTCAGCAGCGCCGTCCAGGATTACCTGACCCTCGGCAAACACTATCTCAAGGAGCGCAAAGGGAAAGAGGCGCTCGAAATCTACAAGAAGATCGTCAGCCAAGATCCGTCCAATCTCGATGCGCAGCAGCGGGTGGCCGAGCTCTGCGTCCAGGAAAATCTGCAGGACGAAGCGACGAAGGTGTACTTGCAGCTGGGCCGCGAGCGCAGCGCCCAGGGCCGCTACGATGAAGCGAAGGACGCCTATCTGGCCGTGCTGCGGATCGATCCCCAGAACAGCGAGGCGGCGCAGTTCGTCGAGAGCGTGCAAAAAGGCGGCCCCGGCGGCGTGAAAGCCGCGAAGCCGGCAGCAGGTGCGGCGGGACAGAAGACATCGGAGCCGCTGGACCTGCTGGCGGAAGCGACGCGGCGCATCGATGAAAAACAATACGCCGGCGCCGAGGCCATTCTGAACCAGTTGCTCACGCGCGAGCCCGGCAATCCCCAGGTCTGCCAGTTGCTCGCCAGGTTGCACCTGCAACGGGGCGACGTGCAGGTCGCGTTGGGGGAGTATCGATTCCTCGCCGGCGCCGCGCTCCGCGCGCAAGACTATCTGCTGGCCGAATCATTGATCACCGAATTCCTGGCAGCCGAACCCAATTCCGTGCCGCTGCTCGAGCTCTATGGCGAGCTCAACGCGGAAAAAGGCGACGCGGCGGCGGCCGCCGCGCAGTATGCGAGAGCCGTGGAACTGCTCATGGACCATCCCGACCCGGGGATGGAGAGTCTGCATGAAGAATTGTTCGAGAAGGTCAAAGCGCTGTCGCCGGACCCGGCGCTGGTGCAACGGTTGGCCGCCCGTATCGCCGGAGGGCCGGCCGGACCGGCAGAGGCCGCCGCGTCCCGGTCCGTCGCCCTCGGCGAACCAGAGTCAGAGACAGTCAATGGTTTCTTCCTCGCGGGGGCGCAGCCCGATGAGCCGTGGAGTGCCGCGCGCGCCGGCCGGGAACAGTCTCCGTCCCTGCAAGAGGACAAGGCCGAGGCCGTGCCTGGGGAGGGCAGCGATGCCGAATCCTTTTTTTCCAGTGCGACAGCTGATGGAGGTTCATCGACAGAGACGACTGGAGCCGAGAGCCAAGCCATCCCGGAGGCTGGCCGGCAAGTCATGGAGGAGGTCGAGCCGGTTCTCGCCGTCGCTCAAGAGGCGCCGACTGCGGAGGGGCAGGTGGTGCAGTGGGATGAGGCAGCTCTGGCGTCTCTCGATGGCGCATCAGCCGCGGCTGATCCGGTTCCCGCCGAGACACCCGACTGGGAGGCACACTTCACGTTGGGCGTGGCTTACAAAAACATGGGTTTGTATGCAGAAGCCAAAGAGGAGTTTGAAGTGTCCAAGACGGCCGATTCCTTCTACCTGGATTCCTGTCTCATGATGGCCCTGTGCTTCAAGGAAGACAAGCAGCTGGCTCAAGCGATCCGCGGGCTTGAAACGGTGTTGAGCGATCCTCGGTGCCAAGGGGCCAAGGGGCAAGCCATCCGGTATGAACTGGGCCTGCTGTATGAGGCCGAGGCTCAGTGGGAAAAAGCCGCTCGCACCTACCAGTCCATTCCCTCCTTCCACGACGTGCCGCAACGGCTGGAGTCCCTCAAGGGCCGCTCGCAGTCGGCGGACTTCCGCCTCGCCAGTTAACCGGCTGTCCGCACCCGATTCGGAGCCGGCCGTCCACTGAAGACCGCATCGATATTCTCCAGACACATCATGCCCATGCGGATCCGTGTGTCGTGCGTAGCGGAACCGAGGTGGGGCAGCAGGACGACCTGCGGCATGGCGAGGAGTTCAGGATGCACGGCCGGTTCCTGCTCGTACACATCCAAGCCGGCTCCGGCGATCGCACCGGTTTTCAGCGCATGAACCAAGGCTGCTTCGTCCACGACCGGACCGCGGGACGTGTTGATCAAGAAGGCCGTGCGTTTCATGCGCGCCAGTTCATTTGCTCCAATCAGATGGCGCGTCGTCTCGGTAAGCGGGACATGCAACGAGAGAAAATCCGATTCGGCGACGACTTCGTCATGGGAACGATGTCGCCAGGGCAGGCCGTCCGGCGGAGAAGCAGGACGATGGCTGGCATAGATGACCGGCATGCGAAATCCCGTCGCCCGCCGGGCCACCGCCTGGCCGATGCGGCCCATGCCGATGACGCCGAGTGTCCTGCCCGTAACGTCTCCGCTCAACATGTGCGTCGGCGCCCATCCGGACCATTGTCCTGCTCGTACCAGACGGTCCCCTTCTACCACGCGTCGCGCCACCGCAAGGATGAGCGCCCACGTGAGGTCGGCCGTCGCGTCCGTCAGGACATCCGGCGTGTTCGTGACGATGATCCCGCGTGCCTCGGCCGCAGCCAGATCGATGTTGTTATAGCCGACCGCGTAGTTGGCCACGATCTTCAGATGCGCCGGTAGAGAGAGGAGTTGGTCGTCCACCCGATCGCTCAGCGTGCAAATCACCGCGTCCGCTTCGGCAAATCCCTTCCGGCGCGCCTCATCGGTCGGTGCCTCTTCAGTGGGCTCCGAGAGGAGGCGGTAGCGCTGTCGGATCTCCCGCATCACCGGCTCTGGCAAAAGACGCATGACATACACGGTGTGGCGCATACGAGGTCTCCAGGGCGCCGGTCATTGTATGAATCTTTTGCCGGACACACAATCGTCCCCTTGTCCTCCCCTGCGAGTGGCGTCTAGAATGGGCCCGCCTCAATGACGACCGCGGCCACTCTCATCCTTCCAGACCGATCGCGCGCGATTGCTGCGGACCTGCGGCGGTTGCTGGGGCCCGACCAGGTCAAGGGCGATGTCCCGACCCGTACAGCCTATGCCGTCGATGCGAGCATCTATCGGATCGAGCCGCAGGCCGTGGTGCTGGTGGAGTCGGAAGAGGATATCGCGACGACGATCCGCTATGCCGTCTCGCGCGGCATTCCGGTGACGCCGCGGGCCGCCGGCACCAATCTGACCGGCTCGGCCATCGGGGCCGGGATCATTCTCGATGTCTCGCGCCTCAATCGGATTCTCGAAGTCAATCGAGAAGAACGATGGGCGCGCGTACAGCCGGGTATCGTGCTGGCCGAGTTGAACAAGCAGTTGAGCCGCTACGGATCGCTCTTTGGGCCCGACCCCTCGAGCGGCGACATGTGCAAGCTCGGCGGGATGTTGGCGAACAATTCGTCCGGTCCCCATACGCTGCGCTACGGCGCGGTGAAGGACAATGTGCGATCGATGCGGGTGTACTTGCCGGCCGACCAGTGGCTGGACGCCCGTGCCTATGCCTTGAACGAGCGGGCGCTGGAGACGCTCCTCGCCACCGTGCCGGCGTTGCGGGAGGTGTTCGTGCTCGTCCAGTCGCATGCGGAGCTGATCCGTGCAAAAAAACCGACTGTCAGCAAGAACAGCTGCGGCTATAACCTGTTTGGTCTCGAAGAAGGGCTGGCGAACGGCAAGGTCGACTGGCCCAAGTTGTTCGTCGGCAGTGAAGGCACGCTCGGCGTCGTGAGCGAGGCGACGCTCGCATTGGTCGACAAACCGAAGGCGACGCTGACGGCGCTGATTCACTTCCGGCACCTTGAAGAAGTGGGCGATGCCGTGCCGCGCCTGCTGGGCCTGAATCCCAGCGCGTTGGAAGTGATGGATGCCAACACATTGGATTTGATCGGCCGCGCGCGGCACGGCATTCCCGCTGAGGCCGCCGCCACGCTGCTCGCGGAGATCGACGCCGATTCAGTGGAGATCGATCTCCATGAGCGGGCCGAGTTGATGGCGGCGGCCTGCCGTTCCTACAAGCTGGCCGGCGAGCTGACCCTCGCCTTCGATCCCGAACGACGCGAGCAGTTGTGGAAGGCGCGCAAGGCGCTCTATCCGACGCTGTACCGGTTCGATCCGAAGAAGAAACCCCTCAACTTCGTCGATGACGTCGTCGTGCGGGCCGAGCGCATCAGCGAGCTGATCCGCTACCTCGAAGACTTCTTCGTGGGACAGCGGGTGCCGGTGGCGATTTTCGGGCACATCGGCAACGGCAACGCCCACATCGTGCCTTTGCTCAATGTCAACGACGCGGGCGATTTCGATCGCATGGTCCAGGGCTATCATGAGATTCACGGCACGGTCCTGTCGCGGTTCGGCGGGTCGATTTGCGGCGAGCATGGCGACGGCCGTGTGCGCGCCGAGTATGTCCGCAAGATGTTCGGCGAGGAGTTGTATCAGCTGTTCAGAGACGTGAAGCGGGCCTTCGATCCGGCGAACATCTTGAATCCGGGCGTCAAGATCAGCGACGCGCCCTTCACCGACCACATCGACTACACGCGGCTCTCGAAGTCCTGCGCCACTTGCGCCAAGTGCAATGCCGTCTGCCCGGTCTACGACGTCTTTCAGTCCGAAGACATGAGCTCGCGCGGCTGGTTCGAGATCGTGACGGCGAAGGACTACAGTTATCTGGCTTCGAAGCGCGTGGTGGAGGCCTGCCTGAATTGCAAATCCTGCCGGACGATCTGTCCCGCCGGCGTCGATGTGTCCGATCTGATCTTGCAGAAGCGCGCCGAGCATCCGAACCGGCTGGCCGGCTGGATCTTCCGGTGGCAGGCGAGAGGTGTGTCATTCGAATCGATGTTGCGCCTGCTCGGCAAGACGCAGGCGCTTTGGGACCGGCCGATCATCCGGCGCCTGCTCGAGTGGGCCACGCAGCCGGTGATGAAGCTCCTCGCTCCCACCGCGCGGCTGCCGTACGATCTGCGGCTGCCGAAACTGGCTCCGGTCCACCTGCGCGACCGTCACCGCGACTTGGTTCCGTCCGAGGGACAGGCGAAGAGCGGCGGGGTGGCCTACTTCCACGGCTGTGCCGCGAACTATTTCGACGACGGCGTGGGCGACGCCGTGATTGCCGTGCTGCGGAGGCACGGCGTCGAGCCGGCGCTGCCGCCGCAGCGTTGCTCGGGCACGCCGATCCAGACCTACGGTCACATAGAATTGGCGCGCGAGCAGGCGCGGTTCAATCTGCACTCGCTGGAAGGCTATGACACCATCGTCACCGGATGCGCGTCCTGCACGTTGATGCTCAAAGACTATCCGACTCTGTTCGCCGACGAGGCGGAGCGGCAGCGGGCCGACGGGCTCGCCAGGAAGGTCATGCATATTGCGGAGTTCGTCGCGCGCTCTCCGCGGCGGCCCGCGATGGCCCAGGCGGGACCTCGCACGAAATGCGTCACGTACCATTCCTCGTGCCACCTCCGCGTAGCCGGCGTGACCAAGGAGCCGCGTCGCATCCTTGCGTCGCTGCCCGGCGTCAACTTTACCGAGATGCCCGATGCCGATCGCTGCGCCGGCGGGGCCGGCACGTTCATCGTGAAGGATTATGAGACGTCCCAACGCATCTTCGAGCGGAAGGCCCGTGCCGTGCAGCAGATCGGTGCCGAGGTCGTCGCCACCAGTTGCCCTGCCTGCATGATTCAGCTACAACACGGCCTTCGAGACGAGGTCGAGGTCAAACACGTGGCGCAGATGCTGAACGACGCCTATGAGGCCGCCGATCGCGAGCGGACGACGTCCCGCTCATGACGCTGCGGAAGGTCGATTGGCTGTTCGTGGCATTTGCGCTCGCAGTGGTGATCGGTGTGTCGCTGTTGCCGACACCGAAAGACCGGAATCCCATGATTCCCGGCACGCCGGAGCATCGGTCCGTCACGGTGGAAAAGGATTGTGTGCCATGTCATCAGGCGGGCGGAGCCAAACCGGTGCCCGAACGCCATCCGAAACGGCAAGATTGTTTCCGCTGTCACGCGCGGCAATAGGTGTCTTTTTGGTGGAGTGAGGTCTAACTGGTCTATCTAGTGCGATTCAGACACCAAACAGGCCAGATAGACGAGACGACCAGACAGATCAATTCCCATGGTGACCATTCTCATTTTCGGCATGACGTTGCGCAATGCAGTCGGGGAGTCGGAGCTGGAAGTCGCGGCGGGAGAGGCCAAAACCGTCAGACAGCTGGTGGAGGCCCACCGAGACACGATCGGCGGGTTGCTTCCCTTCTTGGATAGCCGCGAAGTGCTCGTGACGGTGAACAAGCGAATCGGGACCGAAGATTCGCTGGTGAAAGACGGCGACACCGTCAAGTTCTCCCACCAGTCCCGCACGTCCTATGACGGAACCCGCGACATCCCCATCTAGCTAACGTCTCCCGATTCCGGCGGCAGGACTTGGTCCCACGCCGTCCACAGAGCCGCCAGCGCGGTCTGCGCGTCAGACAGGGTAATGGCTGTGAACCGCACCGTATCCCCCGGCAACAGTTGCCCGGCCATATGCCAATCCGCTGAGATCACCACGGCGAGAATCGGATAGCCGCCGGTCGTCTGCCGATCGGCCATCAGCAGGATCGGCTGCCCATCCGGCGGGACTTGCAGCGCGCCCAGGGCCGTGCCATCGGAGAGCCGTGGTTCCGTCCGTCCATGCGCGAGCGGCGGACCATCCAACCGATAGCCCATGCGGTTGGATTGGATCGAGAGTCGATAGGGATGACTCGTGAGCCGATCGAATGCTTCTTGCGTGAACGTGTTCCGCTCGGGGCCAGGTACGATACGAAGCAGGCTGTCATGGGAATACCGAGGCCGCAGTCCTTCCGGCACAGTTTTCCCGGCCGTAGGCAATGAAGAGGCCCGGCTCCCCAGCCGATCTCCCGACAATAAGGCGCGGCCTTGAAGGCCGCCGGTGCGGCTGGCGACATGGGTGGCCCGGCTGCCCAGCACGATCGGCAGCTCGAGTCCCCCGGCGACGGCAAGATAGCAACGGCCGCCGGTCCGCCTCGATCCGAAGGACAGCCGGCTTCCGGCTGTGACAATCCGGCTCGTCCAGAGCGGAAGGTCGAAACCGTCGATCATCGGCGTAAGATCCGCGCCGGTGAGGGCGACGACGGTCTCCTGTTCGAACAGGAGTTCCGGTCCTGTCAGCGTGATCTCGAGCGTCGCGTCCCCGTCACGATTGCCGACGAGGCGATTCGCGAGGATGTGCGCCACCCGGTCCATGGCTCCGCTCGCCGGGAGCCCGTATCGTTGGTATCCGTGCCGACCGAGGTCTTGGACGGTCGTGAACCATCCGGGCCTCACAACAAGCAGCGAGCGTATGGCCGGGCTAGCTGTGCACATGGCGAACAGGCGCGAGGCGGACGCCGGCGGATTCCAGTTCGCGCCGGATCATACGCGCGAGTGTGACGGCCGAAGGGCTATCGGCGTGCAGGCAGAGAGTCCGAGCGCGTATCGGCACGGGTGCTCCTTCGACGCTCGTGACCGAGCCGGCAAGCACTTGGTGAAGCTGGCGCCGGACGTCTTCTTCCCTGGACAAGACGGCGCCCGGGGTCGATCGTGCCACCAGGCGTCCGTCGGCGTGATAGGCCCGATCGGCAAAGGCTTCTTGGGCCACGACGAGGCCGGCCGCCTGAGCCGCGTGCGCGAGGACCGAGCCGGCGAGCGCGTAGAGGCAGAGGGACGGATCGATGACCCGCACGGCCTCGATCATCGCGTGCGCGGTGTCGGGATGTGTGGCCGCCATGTTGTACAGAGCTCCGTGTGGTTTGATGTGCGTCACGGTCAATCCGTCTTTCCCGATCTCGTCCGCCAGCGCGCGGACCTGATTCACGACCAGCGCCGTGATTGCCTGTGCCGGCATGGCCTGTTCCGCGCGGCCGAAGTGCGCGCGATCGGGAAAGCCCGGGTGGGCCCCGATGGCGACACCCTGCTGCGCCGCGAGCTTCGCCGTGCGGCGCATGAGCGCCAGATTCCCCGCGTGGCCGCCACAGGCGATATTCACCGCGGTGACGAGCGACAGCATCGCTTCGTCGAGGGCGCGGCCTTCCGCCGTATCACGTTCGCCGAGATCGCTGTTCAAATCGAGCGTCATCATACGGCGGACTCTCGCTGGAGACGGTCGAACGTCGCGGCGTCGATCGGGACGAACCGGACGTGATCGCCGGGGTTCAAGAGAAACGGCGTGGCGCTGGCGGGGCGATAGAGAGCCGTCGGCGTACGTCCGATCAATCGCCAGCCGCCGGGCGAGGCGGTCGGATAGATACCCGTCTGCGGACCGGCGATGCCAACCGAGCCGGCCGGGACCAAGGGCCGCGGCGTCGCGAGGCGCGGCATAGCGAGCGGGGCCGGCACCGTGCCGAGGTACGGAAAGCCCGGACTGAACCCCAGCATGTAGACGCGATAAAGCACGGAACTGTGCAGGCGGATGACGTCCGCCGGAGACATCTTCGCAAAGTTCGCCAGCTCTTCGAGATCCGGTCCGCCAGCGCCGCCGTAGAGGACCGGGATGTGGACTTCCTTTCCGGATGAAGGGGGTTCGGACAATGGAGGAGCGGACAACCGGCTGACGCGGTCCATGAGTGTCGCCAGATCCAGCCGTCGTGGATCGATGTGGATCGTCAGTGAGCGGTAGGTTGGCACGATATCCAGCACGCCATCCCAGCACTGGCGTTGGATCAGATCGGCGAACGCAATGACGCGCGCGTTGAGAATCGGATCGATGGCATCGCCCATTTCGACGGTCAGCGCCGCGTCGCCGAGCGGGAGCAGGCGGACTGTGTGATCCAGTGAGGCCATAAGATCGGACATGAATAGGATCAGCCAAAACGGAGCCCGCCGTCAAACCCTGAGATTCATACGATTGACCAATGACAAGTGACGAATGGCGGACCTTGGCTACTCGACAATCAGCGTGCCGGTCATGTTCGCGTGGCCCTTGCGGCGGCAGATGTAAAGATAGATGCCCGGCGGAGGCGCCATGATGAGCTCGATCGACTGGCCGGGATTGAGCAAGATGCCGGCCGATTCGGCATTCTCTTTCGGCCGGGAGGCATGGCCGGCGTAGATGAGGACGGGGCTGTCGAACTCATGCGCCTCGCGGCCGGCGTTGTAGACCGAGAGTTTCAGGGGCGATCCGGCGGAGACCCGCAGCACGTCCGGCACGAAGCGGAAATCTTCAGCGGTCAAGGACACCGGCTGCGTGCCGTCGCAGGCGGCCAGGGAACTGATTGCCGACAAGAAGAACAAGACAGACGAGATAGACCGAATAGACAATGACTCACGCATAGGGCGGGGCGTTGCCCGGCTTCCATTTGATGCTGCAGCCGATGCTCGGCTTCTGATGGCTCTCGACCGGCTTGCCCGCCAGGACCGCGTCGAGGGCGGCGCGCAGATCGCGGCCGGTCACCGGCTTATTGTTGCCCGGCCGGCTGTCATCCAACTGCCCGCGGTACACCAGCCGGCGCTGCTGATCGAAGAGATAGAAATCCGGGGTGCAGGCCGCTTGATAGGCCTTCGCGACCTGCTGCGTCTCGTCGAAACAGAGCGGAAAGCGGAAGCCGAGCGACTGCGCCATCTCTTTCAGGCTTTCGGGGGCGTCGTCCGGATACGCAATCGGGTCGTTGCTGCTGATGGCGATGATGCCGACCGGCCCATCGGCATAGTCGCGGCCGATGCGAGCGAGCTCGTCCTGCACATGTTTGACGTACGGGCAGTGCCGGCAGACAAACATGGCGAGCAAGGCTGTCTTGTCGGCAAAGGAGTCCAGTGAATAGAGGCGGCCGCTCACGACATCCGGCAATTCGAAGGCCGGCGCCGGCGTCCCGAGCGGCAGCATGACGGATGCCATGGCCATAACGCATTCCTCCTCACACCTGGGTCATTATAGATGACGCAGTGCGCCGTGGAGATCAAGAGGCGGGAGACGGAGCGCGCAGGTTACGCCGCCCGTGCGTCCTGGGCGAACGCCTTGCTTCGATACTCGATCATCAGACGGCTGTGATGATGTCCCGTGAGCTCCAACACGAGGTCGCCGGCCGATGTGCTCCACGTCGCCGCATAGCGCAGGTGGCCGATCTGCACCGCGACGCCCCAATAGTCGGGGAGCGGTTGGTAGAGATCGTTGTCCCAGATCGTGTGGTCGGTGCGAGGCGCTCCGTACGTCTCTGTGAGTGAAGCTTTGACCGCCGCATAGTAGTCGATGAATTCGTTCAGCCCGTTCACCGGCCGCTGCAGCAGAACGTACTGGCCACGCACCAACGCGCCGTCGCGGAAGTCATAGCCTTCGAGCGTGTCGTGACCAAAGAGGATCCGGCTGTAGACCAGTGTGTGGCTATCTTCCCGTTCAAGCTTGCCGCCCACACGATCGCGAACGGCTTCCTCGCTGGTTCCCCACTGTGCACCGAGCCTGGCGAGAAAGTCGCGGATGTGCCGTGTGACCTCTGCCTGCGCCACAGCCGGATCGACGTCATCGAAGGGGATGTCATAAGTGGGGCTGATGCCGGATTCATCACCCCACGATGAGAGTGGGAGCAGGAGGATGCCAAGAGCAGACAGGATGAGACGCCGGCGGCCCATGAGTCGCCACCATAATAGAGACCTCTCGCAATGGTCTACCCTACGAAGGGATGGGAGGGGAAGAGGTCTATTTGGTCTGTCTGGTCTGTCTCGTCGACCAGAACAGACCAGAGAGACCCGATCGACTAAATAGACCAGACAGACTGTCTCACATTCGTTTTTTCGTCTTCGCCGTCGGGTGGGCTGTGAGCGGATCTTCGGGCCAATGGTGTTTCGGATAGCGGCCGCGCAGCTCCTTGCGAACGTCCGGATAGACATTGGTCCAGAAGCTGGCGAGGTCCTTCGTGACTTGCACGGGCCGTTTGGCGGGCGACAATATATGCAGCATGACCGGAACTCGCCCGTCCGCCACCCGCGGCGTCTCTTTGCAGCCGAACATTTCTTGCAGCCGCACGGCGAGCACCGGCTGATCAGGCGTCTCGTAATCGACGCGGAGATTCGAGCCGCTCGGCACGGTGATATGCGTGGGCGCCAGCCGGTCCAACCGACGGTGCTGCTCCCACGTCAGCAATGATCGCAGAGGCGGCGCGAGGTCCAGCCGCTTGACCCGTTCCAGCGTGGTGATGCCAGTCAGATACGGGCCGAGCCAGTCGCCCAACGTGCTCAGCAGTGCTTCATCGGACATGTCGGGCCACTCGGACTCCGGTCCCTCAATGCGTCGGAGGAACGCAACCCGTGCCCGCCATTGTTGCAGCTCCGGCGTCCAGGCCAATACCTGAAGCCCTGCTTGATGGAGTCCTTGCAACAAAGCGCCGGTTATCGCACCAGTGTCTTGTTTGGGAATGGGCTCTTCTGAGAGGACTATCGCGCCGAGAGAGCGTCGCCGCGAAGCACGAACGGCCTGGGTCCTCTCGTCCCAGCCGACTGATTCCTCCTCGATGAGCTGTTCTGCGTAGAGGGATTCAACCTCTTCGCGGGAGATGGGGGCGGCCATGTTGATACGAGCCCACTGAGTCCCTCCGTCGAGATCGGCGATGACGAGATAGGGTTCGACCGCAAGGGGATCCGGGTTGGCAAATACCGCTCCACGCCCGTTCACCAACAGGTATCGCCCGTCGTTGCCTGGTTGCCGTTGTCCGATTCGATCGGGATAGGCGAGGGCCAGCAGCATGCCGGCTGCATGATCAGCATGTGTTTGGCGTCCGCTGCGGTGAGCCGTCTTCTTCGCGAGAGCGCTGCGCCACAGATCGGCGGTTCGCTGGACTCGTTGGACGGCATGGCGATCCACCACGGCGCCCTCCTGGTGGTCGTGCCGCCTATGGAGCACATCGACCCGCAATCGGAGATCGGCAGTTCTCGTGCCAGCCGGGCCGCGCAGGATATCGCGTTCGCTCAGCAGCGCGGCCAGGTCACAGGCCAGCTCGGTGAGATTGAGCGGGATCGCCTTGATGAGCATGTGGGCGAGGCGGGGATGGACCGGCAAATCGGCCATGCGTCGTCCATGGTCGGTGAGACGGCCCTCAGCCGAAATGGCGCCAAGCTGCATGAGCAAGCGCTGGGCTTGCGCGACTGCGCCTGGCGGCGGCGGTGTGAGCCAGGATAATTCTGTCGGATCGTTCGCTCCCCACCGGGCGAGATCGAGCACGAGGGGCGCGAGATCGGCCTCCAAGATTTCCGGCGGGCGGCGCGGCGCCAGCGTGGCCTGTTCCTTTTCCGTCCACAGGCGATAGCAGACGCCCGGTTCGATGCGTCCCGCTCGGCCGCGGCGCTGCTCGGCCGAGTCCTGCGTCACGCGGATGGTTTCCAATCTCGTCAATCCCGACCGAGGATCGAAACGCGGCACGCGAAGCTGTCCCGCGTCGATCACGATCCGGATACCGTCGATCGTCAAACTCGTTTCGGCGATGGACGTGGCGAGCACGACTTTCCTGGTGCCGGGCGGCGCCGGTGCAATCGCCGTATCCTGCGCCGCTTGCGAAAGATCGCCATGCAGCGGCGCGATCTGGACGGCGGGGCCGAGGTTGGCGTCCAGCAGCTTGCGTTCGACCCGCCGGATCTCCGCCATGCCGGGCAAAAAAACCAGCAGGCTTCCCTGATCCTGCGCGAGCGAGCGGCGGATGATCTGCGTCACCGCGACATCCAGATGGTCTCTCAATGGGTGATCAAGATACCGGGTTTCGACGGGGAAGAGGCGGCCTTCGCACACCAGCACCGGCGCCTGGCCCAACAGCGTGCTGACCGGCCCGCAATCCAGCGTCGCGGACATGACCAGCAGCCGGAGATCCGGACGAAACAGCCGCTGCGCTTCCAGGCATAGGGTCAGGCCCGCGTCGGCCTGGAGACTCCGTTCATGAAACTCGTCGAACAGGACGGCCGCGTATCGGCTTAACGATGGATCGTCCTGGAGCAACCTGGTCAGAATCCCTTCCGTGACGACTTCGATCTGCGTGCGGGGTCCGACCTTGGTGTCGAGGCGCACACGATGGCCGACGGTCTCACCCACTGGCTCATGGAGCGAGGACGCCATGCGATGCGCGGCCGCACGCGCGGCCAGCCGGCGCGGTTCCAGCATCACGATGGTTTTGCCTTGCCGCCAGGGGGCATCGAGCAGGGCCAGCGGGACGCGCGTGGTCTTGCCCGCGCCGGGCGGCGCAGTGACCAGGGCATTCGGTCGTTTTGCCAGCGCCTCGCGGAGCGCAGGCAGGACATCTTCAATCGGCAGCGGTGACATGGTAGGGTGGGAAACTGTAACAGACTCCATGGGGAGAAAGGAAAGGCACGGTCCGCATGGCAGCCTATCGATGGACGATGACGAGTCCGACGCAACCAGGCTGGTACTGGTACCGCGGGGAGGTGCACGAAGCCGATCCGTTTATCGTGCTGGTTGACGAATCGGGGCAGTTTCAATGGCCGGACGGCGGGTTCCAGGAAGTGCGGCTGGCCAAAGGCGAGTGGGCGGGGCCGATCGAAGAGCCGTCTGAATAGTGGGAGCGGTCGGACCATCCTTCCTGCCCGCGCACCGGGAACCATCGTATTTCAGGTGGAGGGCGGGGCTCGGTCAATGCGCACAGTGAAGGACGATCCGACCACTCCCTTGTGTGGCTCCCGATCGGGTGAAGTAAGAAAGCAAAAAAAGGAGGGCACCATAATGGGGCGTTTGGGTGGAGATCCGATCCAGCGGTTGATGAGTCTGATGTTCAAGGCGCATCCCTGGCATGGGGTGTCGATCGGAGAGAACGCGCCGGAGATCGTCACGGCCTATATCGAGATTGTGCCGACCGACACGGTGAAGTACGAGGTGGACAAGGAGAGCGGCTTTTTGAAGGTGGATCGCCCCCAACGCTTTTCCAACTACTGTCCCGTGTACTACGGGCTGGTGCCCCAGACCTATTGCGGCGAGAAGGTGGCCGGGTTGTTCGGCAAGCGTGCGAAGCGGAAAGGCATGGTGGGTGACGGCGATCCGCTCGACATTTGCGTGCTGACGGAAAAGACGATTCCCCACAGCGATATCTTGTTGACCGCCATTCCGATCGGCGGCTTCAGTTTGGCCGACGGCGGCGAAGCGGATGATAAGATCATTGCCGTGATGAAGAACGACGCGGCGTATGGGGACTATAAAGACATTGCCGATGTGCCGATCACGCTGATCGATCGCTTGCAGCATTATTTCCTCACCTACAAGCAGGCCCCCGGCACGATGGAGCACAAGGTGGAGATCACGAGCGTCTACGGGCGAGAGGAGGCGCTGAAGGTCATCCGCGCGAGCCACGCCGATTACCGCGTGAAGTTCCCCGAATTGGAGTCGTTGTGGCCCGCAGGCATGGCGGATCGGTGACAAGGCGGGCGATGCGGGGCCGTGAAGCGGCTGGCGTCGCAGCGGCGGCATCGTCGGGCGCGGCGCGAGGTCTCAACGACACGGCGCGGAACATCCTCCAGGATGTGCTCGTCCGGGAATCGGACTTCCGCGCATTTCTCCGCCGGCGTATCTCCGACGAAGCGATCGTCGAGGACCTGTTCCAGCAGAGCGTCCTCCGCGCCGTGCAGCAAGCACACCGCGTCGAGCGGCCCGAACAGACCGTCGCCTGGTTTTATCGTATCCTCCGCAACGCCGTAATCGATTACTATCGCGCCCATGCGGCCGACAAGAGGAAAACCGAGGCGTTTCTGCAGGAGCTTCAGGCCTCGGGCGACGACAAGACGCCCGCGCTGGATGAATGGCGTCCGACGGTGTGCGCCTGTCTGGCGCGGCTGCTGCCCGCGCTACGGCCGGCGTACGCCGAGCTGCTCCAGCGCATCGATCTCCAAGGAGAGAAGCCGGCGGCGGTTGCGAAGGATCTCGGCGTCACGCTGAACAATCTCACCGTGCGCCTGCATCGGGCGCGCCAGGCGTTGAAGAACAGCCTGGAAGAGGCCTGCGGCATCTGCACAAAGCACGGCTGCCTGAACTGCACGTGCGGCTGAGTATCGAAACTGGGGTAACCGGTTCGTCCCTATACTTGACGTGCCTGCTCGGTTGAGCGACACTGAGGTCGCTATGAAGAGGAGCGTTCTTACACAAAGCCTGTCGCTGCTCTTGTTCTTTATCCTGTGCCAGGTAATCGGGACGATGTGCGCCATACCCGGTCTCGCGGTAGCCGGAGAGGCTGTCGCGCTGGTGGGGGAGGGCATGGGATGTCCGATGGACGGGACAATCATGTGCCCCCCGTCACTGACATCCTCTCCCGAACGCCAGGTGAAGAGCGGGGGGATCGTCGATATGGACCATGCGCCGATCGTGCTCAATCCTACGCCCGTGCGGAATGCTCCCTCAGGTCCGTCGCCGTGGTCCTGGAGCAGTGCCTTCTCCATTGTGCCCATCTCCATAACCTCTTCCTCGGTCCTTCGGATCTGATTTCCATCTCCAGTATCTCGTTCGCCGTCGAGCCGTATGGCTCTGCGGGCGTTGATTCGTCCTGTTCAACGCAGACTGGAGGTGTCACGTGAAACAGCTATCCGTGCCGGGCCGCATTCCTGTCATCGCCCACTGGGGCCTCTCCCTGATTGTCTTTCTTCCTCAGTTCGTGCAGGCGGCCGACGGCGTTAAGTCCTCCTCCACCAATGAGACGGCGCATCAGACGGAGAGAGAACCGCGTCTGATTCTTGCCGATCTCATTCAAGAACTCGAGGCGGCCAATCCGGATATCAAAGCCGCACGTCAACGATGGGAGGCGGCCAAGGCGGTCGTGCCGCAAGTGCAAGCGCTGCCCGATCCCAAGCTCCAATTTGGCTATCAAAGAATGCCAATGACCGACCCACTCCAAGGGGCGATGTACGGATTAGGTCAGGATATTCCCTTCCCCGGAAAACTCCGACTCAGAGGTGAAGTGGCCGAGCGTGACGCCGAACGGTTCGAGCAGGAGTACCACGCCACCCGCCTGAGACTCATCGCGGCGCTGAAAGAGGCCTACTACAGCCTGCACTTTGCGCATAAGAGCATCGAGATCGTCGAAAGCAACAAAGCGTTGCTGATGCAATTTGAAAAGACGGCGAAGGCGCGGTACAGCGTGGGCCAGGCGGCGCAGCAGGACGTCTTCCGGGCGCAGGTGGAGATTTCGCGCGTGCTCGATCGACTGGCGGTGTTGGATCAACAGAAGGAAAGCCTGCATGCCGCCATCAACCGATTTCTGAATCGCCCTCCCGCAGGCCCGCTCGGCACGCCGGAAGAAATCCATACCACCATTCTGACGGTTCCGTTGCATGAGTTGAGTCGCCGGGCGGATGCGTTTTCTCCCGCCCTGCGGGCCTCCGCGAAGCGCATCGATCGGTCTGAGCGCTCGGTTTCGCTGGCCAAACGCCAGTACTATCCCGACTTCGATGTGACGGCGCTCGGTCTGCATAACGACCGGATCAACGACAACGGCTACCAGGTGATCGTGGGGATCACAGTTCCGCTGTTCTACGAATCGAAGCAGAAACAAGGGGTCCGTGAGGCCTTGGCGAGTTTGGAAGGGGCGCGAGAGGATTTCTCAGCGACGCGGCAGGACATCTTGTTCCAAGTGAAGGACGGCTTCGTGCAAGCGCAGCGAGCCGAACGGCTCATCACCATCCTGCGTGATGCCATCATTCCCCAGGCCACGCTGGCCCTCCAGGCCGCGCAGGCAGGGTATGCGGTGGGAAAGGTCGACTTCCTCACGCTGCTGAACAGCCTCCTCACGCTGCAAGATAGTCAATTGGAGCTGCACGGCGAAATGGTGAACCACGAACGGGCGCGGGCCAGGCTCGAAGCGGTCACCGGCGGGCCGTTGGAGGGACCGCTGCCGGAAAGGAAGCCGGGATCATGAGCCGCCGCCTCCTGATCGCGATCTTGGTGGGGATCCTCTCGATCGCGGGGATCATTGCGGTGCTGTTCCGGTCCAGTATCCTCCCGCCCGCCGACTCCCAGCCCGACGCCATGCGCGCCATGCCGGGTATGGAGGAGAGTGGTGAGGGGGCAGGCATGAGGCGTGAGGAACGGGACGCCGAAGAGACGATGAGTCCCCTGGGACCGGACGCCTCACGCCTCGCGACCGACACAGGTATGGTGACCATTCCGCCGGAACGTCTCCAAACCATCGGCGTGAGGTATGAGCCGGTGGCCAAGCGACCGCTGGACAAAATCATCAGGACGGTCGGACGGGTGGCGGTGGATGAGCGGCGTCTGGCCAAAGTCACCATCAAGTTTCACGGCTGGATCGAACAGCTCTTCGTCAGCGCCACCGGCGATCGTGTGAAGAAGGGACAGGAGCTGTTCACGATTTATAGTCCGGATCTGGTGGCGACGCAAGAGGAATACCTGCTGGCGCTTCGGGGGCGGAAACAGCTCGGAGAGAGCGAATTTCCGGAGGTGGCCCGCAGCTCGCAGGAGCTGCTCGACGCCACCCGGCATCGCCTGCACCTCTGGGATATCACGGAGGAACACATCCGGGATTTGGAGCGGACGAAGCAGGTCACCAAGACTTTGCCGATCCATTCACCGATCACCGGCACGGTGATTCGCAAAGAAGTCGTGCAGGGCACCCATGTCGAGCCGGGCCAAGAGCTCTACACCATCGCGGACCTGTCCCACGTGTGGGTCCTGGCGGATATCTACGAGTACGAGCTGCCGTTCGTGAAGGTCGGACAAAAGGCGGCCGTCACCCTGTCCTATGATCCGGGCACGATCCTGACCGGCCGGGTGGGGTTCATCTATCCCACCTTGGACCCCAAGACCCGCACGGCCAAGGTGCGGTTCGAGTTGGACAACCGGGACGAGAAGCTCAAACCCGACATGTACGCCAACGTCGAATTGCGGGCCGACATGGGCACCCGGCTGGCGATTCCTCAAGAAGCCGTCATCGAATCGGGCCGGAAGCAAGTCGTATTCCTGCATCACGGCGGCGGGCGGCTCGAGCCGCGCCTGGTCAAGACCGGGGTCAGAACCGGGGAATGGACCGAAGTGTTGGAAGGCCTGAACGAAGGCGACCATATCGTCACGTCGGCCAACTTCTTGATCGACAGCGAGAGCCGCCTAAAGTCCGCCGTGGAGAGCATGGGCGGGATGGGGATGAAATAGAACGGACGTTTGTCTTGTTTGTCTGGTTCATCTGGTTTGTCTGGCTGAACCAAACAAACAAGACAAACCAAACAAACCAAAAACAAGACCATGGTTACGCGCATCATCGAATTCAGCGCGAGAAACCGCTTCATCGTCTTCCTGCTGGTCGTCGCCTTCTCGGCCGTCGGCCTCTGGGCGATGTGGCAGACGCCGATCGACGCGCTGCCGGACATTTCCGATACGCAGGTCATCGTCTACACGACCTGGCCTGGCCGCTCGCCCGATCTGATCGAGGATCAGATCACTTATCCCATCGTGACCGCCCTTCTCTCTGCTCCCAAAGTCACCGTGGTCCGCGGGTTGTCGGACTTCGGCTACTCCTATGTTTATGTCCTGTTCAAGGACGGCACCGACATCTACTGGGCGCGGAGCCGGGTGCTCGAGTACATGAACCAGCTCGCGGGCCGCCTGCCGGAAGGAGTCACGCCGCAGCTCGGCCCCGATGCCACCGGGGTCGGCTGGGTGTACCAGTACGCGCTGGTCGATGAGTCGGGAGAGCAAGACCTCGCTTCGCTGCGCAGCTTCCAGGACTGGTACCTCCGCTATTGGTTGCGCGCGGTCGAAGGAGTGGCCGAGGTCGCCAGCATCGGCGGGTTCGTCCGCCAGTATCAGGTCAACCTCGATCCCACGAAAGTCCTGGCCTATCGCCTCTCCATTCCCTCGATCGTGGAGACGATCAGACAGAGCAACAACGATGTCGGCGGCCGCGTCGTGGAATTTTCGGGAATCGAATATGTCGTTCGCGGGAGGGGATACATCAAGAAGGTCGCGGACATCGAGAAGATCGCCGTGGGCGTCAATGAAACCGGCACGCCGATTTTGTTGCGCGATGTGGCGACCGTGCGGCTCGGGCCGGACATGCGGCGCGGCCTCGTGGACCTGGACGGCAAGGGCGAAGTCGTGGGCGGCATCGTCGTCATGCGGTTCGGCGAGAACGCGCTGGCGGTGATCGAGCGGGTGAAGGCCAAGCTCAAGGAGCTCGAACCCTCCATGCCGAAGGGCGTGAAGGTGGTCACGGTCTATGACCGGAGCGACTTGATCCACGAATCGATCGCCACGGCAAGCGAAAGTCTCCTGGAGGAATTGCTCGTCACCGCGGTGTTGATCGTCGCGTTCCTGCTGCATGTGCGATCCGCGGTGGTGCCGATTCTTACGCTGCCGATCGCAGTCCTGCTCGCTTTTATTCCCATGTATGGGATGCAGATCGGCATCAATATCATGTCGCTCGGGGGGATCATCGTCGCGATCGGGGACATGGTCGATGCCGCCATCGTCATGGTGGACAACGCCCACAAGCGGTTGGAGGAGTGGGAGCGGGACGGCCGCCGGGGGGAGCGGGTGCAAGTCCTTATCGATTCGGCAAAGGAGGTCGGCCCGGCGATTTTTGCCTCGGTGCTCGTGATCGCCATCTCCTTCATTCCCGTCTTCGCCCTGGAAGCGCAGGAAGGGCGGATGTTCAAGCCGTTGGCCTGGACCAACAATCTCGCCATCGCCATGTGCGCGGTGCTCGCGATCACCCTCGTGCCCGCCTGCCTGCCGACGTTCATCCGCGGCCGGATCTTCCCGGAGCAGCGCCATCCCGTCAGCCGAAGCTTGCAAGGCATCTATGCGCCGCTCCTGCGGTGGACCTTGCGGCACCGGGGCACCGTCGTTCTGCTCGCCGTGGGACTCCTGTTCAGCATCGTGCCGGCGTATCAACGCATGGGGTCGGAGTTCATGCCGCCGCTCTACGAAGGGACGATGCTCTATATGCCCACCACGCTGCCGGGGCTCTCCGTCACTGAGGCAGGCCGGCTGCTCCAAATCATGGACCGGAAACTGAAAGCGTTCCCCGAAGTGGAGCATGTCTTCGGCAAAGCCGGACGGGCGGAAACGTCCACCGACCCGGCGCCGTTCAGCATGATGGCGATCGTGGTCGAGCTGAAGCCGAAAGAGCACTGGAGGCCCGGCCTCAGCTACGAAGGGCTGGTCGATGAAATGGATCGGGCGCTGCGATTTCCCGGCGTGACCAACGCCTGGACGATGCCAATCCGGAACCGGATCGATATGTTGACCACCGGGATTCGCACGCCGGTGGGCATCAAGATCTTCGGCCCGGACCTCAAGCAGATCGAGCAGCTGGGAGAACATTTGGAGATGGTGCTCAAAGATGTCCCGGGAACGCGCAGCATCTACGCCGAGCGGGTCTCCGGCGGCTACTATTTGGACTTCGACATCAACCGCGAGGAGATCGCGCGCTATGGCCTCAAGTTGATGGACGTGGGAAAGATTATCGAGTCCGCCATCGGCGGCGAGAATATCGCGACGACCATCGAGGGGCGCGAGCGCTATCCCATCAACGTGCGCTATCTGCGGGAGCTGCGGGACGATCCGCAGAAGCTCCAGCGGGTCCTGGTCCAGACGCCCACCGGCGCTCAGGTGCCTCTGGCCCAGCTCGCCACGGTGCGGTTCGTGAGCGGTCCCCCGATGATCCGGGACGAGAACGGCATGCTCGCCGGCTATGTCTTCCTCGACATGGCCGGCCGCGATGTGGGCGGGTACGTGGAGGATCTCAAACAGGCGGTGGCGGCGAAGGTGCAACTGCCGCCGGGCTATACGATCGTCTGGTCGGGGCAATATGAGTTCATGGAGCGGGCGAAGGAGCGATTGAAGCTCGTGGTGCCGCTGACCCTCCTCATCATCTTCGTCGCCTTCTACTTCACGTTCCATTCGGTCGCTGAGACGTGCATGGTCATGGTCGGCGTCCCGCTCTCGCTGGTGGGCGCCATCTGGTATCTGTGGATCCTCGGCTACAACATGAGCATCGCCGTGTGGGTGGGGATGATTACCGTCGTGGGAACGGCGGCGGAAACGACCGCCGTCATGCTGGCCTACCTGGACGAAGCCTGCGCTCGGCGGAAAGCGGCGGGCGGGCTCAAGACGTTGCAGGACGTGATCGACACCGTCCAGGTGGGGGCCGTGGAACGCATCAGGCCGATGGCCATGATCGGCTTCGTGGACGTGATCGGCCTGTTCCCGGTGATGTGGGCCACGGGCACCGGCGCCGACGTGATGAAGCGCATCGCCGCGCCACAGGTCGGCGGCGTCTTCTCCGCCATGATCCTCACGTTGTTCGTCATTCCGCCCGTCTACGTCATGTGGCGGTGGTGGAAAGAAAGAAAAGAGGCCGACCGCAGTCCGGGACAGGTGGGAAATGTTTGAAGATGCAAAGATATGGAGGGGCAACTTCATTGGCGAAGTTGCCCCTCCATGCGCGCGCCTCTTAACTCACGAGGCTTTGCAGCCAAGACCAGACTTTGGTTGCAGCCTCATAGGGGCAGAAGCCGAATTGTTCGACCCATGGACACATGACAATCACCTCCTTTCAGGGAAGCATCGTACAGCTTGTATTATGGTACCGAGTCAAGTCTCACGGAGAAACGCAATGGTCGACCTGTCGCAGTATCGCAGATCACCATCTCATTCGAAGGTGCAACAATGGCTGCATTGACGATCAGTCAATTGGCTCGAACGGCAGTCGTGAATGTCCAAACGATCCGCTATTACGAACGGCTGAACCTCCTTACCCCGACTCGTAGAACCACATCGGGGTACCGACTGTATGACCATGAAGCTGAAGGACGCCTGCGATTTATCAGACAAGCGCAAACCATGGGGTTCACGCTCCGGGAGATTCGTGACCTCCTGACCGTACGAACGAGGTCGACAACTCGATGCAGCGACATCCGGAACAAGGCGGAAGCTAAGCTTCTCGAGGTTCGATCGAAAATGCGACAACTCAAGGCTCTCGCAGGCACGCTCGAAGAATTGATCCGGCTCTGCCCTCCAGACCAGCTCACCCACTGCTGTCCGATTCTCCATCGCCTGGAAGATAAAGCTCTGATGATGGATGCGAGAACCGTCGGCCCGTTGCGGTCGATGCAAGGAGATCATTACACGAATAGGAGGGTCTGATGTCGAATCGCACCATTGTTTTCATCGCAATACTCGTCGTGAACGTTCTGACGCAGGGATGCCAATCGGCGCCGAAGCGGACGGTCTTGGCCGCGCCAGCCGGTATGAATGCCGCCGCGGGGCGTCACAATGACGAAGGGATGCAGGCCTATCAACAGCAACAGTGGGAGAGCGCGAAACAACATTTCGAAGCGGCGATCGCCGCGTCTCCGGAGTTCGCCGAAGCCCATTACAACTTAGGGATGGTCCTGTATCGGCTCAACGCGATGCAAGAGGGTGATGCGCATTTCATCAAAGCCGCGAATCTCGCGCCGGGGAACAAAGTCATTTGGGATGCGCCTCCGCTTCGAGGCGTGAAGGTTCCAGAGAAGGAAGTTCCAGGCATGTCGGCTGATGGACATATGCATAGCCATTAGGCCGGAAGGGGACGCGCTCCAGAAATTAGCGGCGCACCGAACGCTTCAAGATTGGATTCTGGAGAGGTTGCGTGGACCGCTCGACGCTCTACGTTTATCCAAGCGACACCGGAACGCTACGCTGCTGAACTGGAACGAGGGGCTTCAGACGCCGGAGACGTGGCTAGGCGCATCGCCTACTTTTCGGTGGAGGTCGCGCTTGATCCGGCGATGCCCACCTACAGCGGAGGGTTGGGGGCCCTGGCCGGAGACACGCTGCGATCCTGTGCCGATTTGAAAATTCCGGTCGTCGGTGTCAGCCTGCTCTATTGGAAGGTGAAGCTGCGCTGGACGATCGTGACCATGTACTACCAATCGCGGGATCACTGGATCGACGTGATGCGGCAGACAATCGCGCTCAACGCCTCCTTCTTCAACACGCACCGCATGGTGCAGCAGTACGCGGCCAATGCGTATGTGTGAGAGAAAGCGCGAGGCACGAGTCGTATGAATGTACGTGTGCCGTCGAATCAGAGCCGGGGTGCTGCCTGCGGATTAGCGGCCGCGGTCCTCTTTGGGATGAGTCCTCCGCTCGCCAAGCTCCTGCTTCCTGATGCCGGCCCTCTGCTCATCGCGGGCTTGCTCTACCTTGGCGCCGGCCTGGGAC
>CAZXRB010000016.1:0-55369 GCA_964642845.1 uncultured Nitrospira sp. | reverse complement strand
CCAGACGCCGCGCCACGCCGCCGCCTCGCCGGCGATGCGCGCCGCGGTGGCGAGGCTGGTCGACGAGATGGAGCGCCACGATCCCGGTCTCTGGCGTACCGGTGCCCGGGTGTTCGATTACAATGTGCTGAGGGCCCACGTGGGGCTCGACGAGGTCGTGTCATGACCGACCCTGCCGCGTTGGCCGCCGTCCTCCACGAGCATCGCCCTTCTCCGGCACGCCCCCCCAACATCCTGCGCACGCTCTTGGCCGTGGAGCAGACCTTGGGATACGTACCGGAGGAAGCCGTGCCGGCGGTGGCCCGCGCGTTGGGCGTGCCTGAGGCGGCGGTGGCCGGCGTGCTGTCGTATTATCCCGATCTCCATACGCAGCCGCGGGGCCGCCATGTCATTCGTGTCTGTCTCGGAGAGGCCTGCGTGGCCAACCGAGCGCCTCGGCTGCTCGCGGAATTCCAGAAGGAGCTTCGCATCGGGCTCGGCGCCACGACGGCGGACGGCCGGTTCACGCTCGAACGGGTCTATTGCCTCGGCAATTGCGGCGTCGGGCCGACCGTGATGGTGGATGACCAGATCCATGGCCGCGTGACAGGAGCGGAGTTGCGGAACATCCTGAAGCAGGCTGAGGTCGAGGCGAAGGTCCGGTGAGGGCGATGAAGCTGTATCTTTCCAACGACACCTCGGCCCGCGCGGCCGGCGCCGACCGGCTGGCGCAGGCCTGGGCGAGCGCGTCGGACGTGGAGGTGGTGCGCACGTCGAGCCGGGGCGCCTTCTTTCTCGAGCCGCTGGTGGAACGTGACGGGCCCGACGGCCGGCTTCTCTGGCCGCGAGCCATGCCGGAGGATCTGGCCCGTATCCGCGCCGGGGTCGGCGGCCGGCCGCTTTCCGACATCTCTTTCTTGGCCCGGCAGCAACGCGTCGTCTTCGCGCACTTCGGAACCGCGCAGCCCTTGTCGCTCGCGCAGTATCGGCAGAACGGCGGCTGGCGCGGATTCGACCGAGCGGCCGGTTTGTCGCCGGAGGCCCTCATCGCCGAAATGAAGGCATCCGGCCTGCGCGGCCGCGGCGGAGCGGCGTTTCCGGTCTGGAACAAATGGGACATCGCGCGGCGGACGGAGGCGGACCAAAAGTACGTAGTGGCCAACGCGGACGAAGGCGACGCCGGCACCTACTGCGACCGCATGATCATGGAGGGCGAGCCGTTCCGATTGATCGAGGGCATGCTGATCTGCGCCAAGGCCATTGGCGCGGACCGCGGCGCCATCTATTGCCGCTGGGAATATCCGGCCGCGGCCGTGACGATGAGCGCCGCCATCGCGGAAGTCGAACGGGCGGGGCTGTTGACGGTGGAGGGGCGCCCGTTCCGGTTGGAAGTCTTTCGCGGGGCCGGCTCCTACGTGTGCGGCGAGGAGACGGCGCTGCTGTCTTCCCTCGAAGGGGGGCGCGGGATGGTGAAGGTGCGCCCGCCCTATCCGGCCGTGGCCGGACTCTACGGCAAGCCGACGATCGTGAGCAATGTGCTCACGTTCGGGACCGTGCCGGAAATTCTGGCGCGCGGCGCGGCCTGGCATGCCTCGTTGGGCACCGAGCGGTCCAAAGGCACGATCGCACTCCAATTAGGCGGGCGCATCAAGCAGCCGGGCTTGGTGGAGATTCCGTTCGGCGCGACATTGGCCGACGTGCTGGACCGGTTCGGCGGCGGCATGACCGAGGGCGCGCGGTTCAAAGCGGTCCAAGTGGGCGGCCCGCTGGGGAGCCTGTTCCCCGAGTCGCAGCTCGATATTCCGCTGTGCTTCGACGCCTTCCATGAAGCGGGGGCCGTGCTGGGTCACGGCGGCATCGTGGTCTTCGACGACCAGACCGACATGGTGGAGTTGGCTCGGCATTACATGACCTTCACCGCCGATGAATCGTGCGGGAAGTGTACGCCCTGCCGGATCGGGTCGGTGCGGGGCCGCGAACTGTTGGAACGCATCGAAGCGGGGCAGGGAACTGCCGCCGATCTGGCGCTGCTGGCCGATTTGGGAGAGACGATGAAGGCGACGAGTCTCTGCGCCCATGGCGCGCGCGGACCCTACCCGGTCCTGACGGCGATGGAGCAGTGGCCTGAGGAGTTTCACAGGAGGCTGACAGGTTGACAGGACAGCACATCATTCCGAGACGACTTGTCAGCTTGTCGCCTTGTCAGCCTGTCAGCAGAAAAACCATGCAACTTACCATCAACGGTCGGTGGATCACCGCCCAGCCGGGCGACACCATTTATACGGCGGCGGCCAGAGCCGGCATCGCTATTCCGAGCCTCTGCGCGTCGGCGCATCTCGCCCCGTACGGATCGTGCCGGCTCTGTGTCGCCGAGATCGAGGGCATGAAAGGCCTGCATGCCACCTGCTCGATGCCGGTGCGCGACGGAATGGTGGTCCGGACCGAGGGCGAACAACTCACGCGCCACCGGCGGACTCTCGTCGAGCTCTATCTGTCCGAACGTCCGCAAGGGCAACTCCTCCAAGCCTTGGCTGATTGGGCCAAGGCCTATGGCGTGACAGAGGTCCGCTATCCGGCCGGGGCGGAGCGCGAGCCGGTCCGCGATGAATCGAGCCCCTTCTTCACCTTCGACAACCAACGGTGCATCTCCTGCGCGCGCTGCGTGCGGGCCTGCGACGAGATCCAGCCGGCCTTCGCCATTGCGATGGTCGGCGCCGGCTTCGCCATTCGCCCCGCGTGGGGAGGCCTCGACGGCCAGGAAGGGATCGCCTCGTCCACCTGCGTCTCCTGCGGGGCCTGTGTGAAGGAATGCCCGACCGGCGCGTTGACGGAGAAGACCGTGCTGCGCGACGGCCCCCCGACGAGCCACGTGCGGACGACCTGCGGCTACTGCGGCGTCGGCTGCGCGTTCGACGCGGGCCTGCGGGACGGCCGCGTCGTGTCGATGGTGCCGGCCGACGACGGGCCGTCGAATCACGGCCATGCCTGCCTCAAGGGCCGCTTTGGCTGGACCTACACCTATGCCGAGGATCGGGTGCGGACGCCGCTCTTGCGCGATGGAACCGGCTGGAAAGCCATCGACTGGGAGCCGGCGCTCGATCTCGTGGCCCGGTCATTCAGCCGCATCAAAGATCAAGCCGGCCCGGATGCCATGGCGGCGATTTCCTCCAGCCGCGGGACGAACGAGGAAAATTATCTGTTCGGCAAATTCATCCGCTGCGTCATGGGGACCAACCATATCGACAACTGCGCCCGCGTCTGCCACAGCGCGACGGTGACCGGCATGATGGAAACACTCGGCGCCTCCGCCGCGACCAATTCGATCCGCGACCTGGACGAGGCCAAGCTCATCCTCGTGGTCGGCGCCAACCCGACCGAGTCGCATCCCGTCATCGGCGCCAAACTCATCCAACTCGCTCGGCGCGGGCTGCCGCTGATCGTGATCGATCCCCGGCGGACCGACATCGCGCGCGCGGCCACCCTTCATCTGCAACTGCGCCCGGGGACGAACGTCGCGCTCCTCAACGGCCTGGGCCACGTCATCGCCGCCGAAGGCTTGCTGGACCGCGCCTTCATCGAACAACGAACGGAAGGCATCGAAGATTGGCTCGCGACGGTGAAGGAGTACCCGCCGGAGATGGTCGAGCGGGTGACCGGCGTGCCGGCCGAGGACATCCGCCGGGCGGCGCGGAGGTATGCCGCGAGCGGCGCGTCGCTGTCCGTCCACGGCCTCGGCGTCACGGAACACCGGTGGGGCAGCCATGGGGTCATCGCGCTGTGCAACCTGGCCCTGGCGACGGGGAACGTGGGCCGTCCCGGCACCGGCATCAATCCGTTGCGGGGGCAGAACAACGTGCAGGGCGCGTCGGATTCCGGCTGTCTGCCGACGTTCTTCACGGGCTACCAACGGTTGGATGATCCGGACGTGGCGGCGCGGCATCTGGCGCTGACGGGCCGGCCGCTTCCCTCCGCGAGAGGGATGAAGATTCCCGACATGTGGGACGCCGCATTGGAGGGCCGGTTGAAAGGTCTGTGGATCATCGGCTATGACGTCGCGCAGACCGATCCCAATTTGAAGAAAGTCCGGGAGGCCTTGTCCCGGCTGGAGTTCCTGGTCGTCCAAGACTTGTTTGTGAGCCAGACGGCACAGTTTGCCCATGTGCTGCTGCCCGGCGCGTCGTTTCTGGAAAAGGACGGCACCTTTACGAACCTGGAGCGGCGCATCCAGCGCATCAGAAAAGCCGTGGAGCCTCCGAACGGCATCCGGCCGGATTGGCAAGTGGTCTGCGACGTCTCGACCAGGATGGGCTATCCCATGCGCTACCGGCATCCCTCCGAGATCATGGACGAGATGGCGGCGTTGACCCCGATGCTGGCCGGCGTCTCGTACGAGCGTTTGGAGAAGGCCGATGCCTTGCAGTGGCCGGTGCCCGACCAGCAGCATCCCGGCACAGGGCTCATGCATCGCGAGCGGTTTGCGCGGGGGAAGGGCCGGTTCGTCGCGGTGGATTATCTGCCGCCGGGCGAGCAGCCGACCGAGGACTATCCCTTCGTGCTGGTCACGGGCCGGCTGCTGGAGCATTACAACTGCGGCGCCCAGACGAGGCGGACCGGGATCATCGAGCTCGTGGACAGCGACGTGCTGGAGATGCATCCGGACGACGTGGCGCGGCTGCAGCTTCGGGATGGGCAACTCGTCCGACTCGTGAGCGCCAGAAGCACGGCGGTGCTGCCCGTCAAGCCGAGCGACCGGGTCCGCCGGGGCGAGCTGTTCACCAGCTTCCATTTCCCCGGCACGGATTTGAACAGCCTGCTGTCGTCCAGCGCGGACGAAAGCTCCAAGTGTCCCGAGTACAAAGTCTCCACGGTCCGCGTCGAGGCGGTTGAGACCGAGGAGCTCGATCCGGAAGACGAAGCGGAGCGCCGGCACATCCACAGCCGGGTCAGGGCCACGCTGTGACAGAGACGTCGTCTCGCGCCGCGCCGCCGGCTTCCGCTCAGCCTGCCGCGGCGTCCATCCCTCTGTTCGATGCCTACGCCCCCGCGGAAGTCGCCAAGCGCGTGCGGGACGTCGGTGTGGCGAAGGCGGCGGCACCGGTCGCCACGACGATGGCGCTCGCCGTCCTCGCCGGCGCCTTCGTCGCGCTCGGCGCGCTCTTCTTCACCGTCACCATCACGACCGGATCCGGCGATCCGCCGCCCTTCGGATTGGTTCGTCTGGCCGGCGGCATGACGTTCAGCCTCGGCCTCATTCTCGTAGTAGTCGGCGGGGCGGAGCTCTTTACCGGCAACAACCTGCTCGCGATGGCCTGGGCCTCGGGCCGCATCACCACCGCGCAGGTCGTGCGCAGCTGGGGATGGGTCTATCTCGGGAATCTCATCGGCGCGGGCGGCACGGCGCTGCTCGTCTGGCTGGCCGGCGCCCAGACGTTGAGCGACGGCGCCGTGGGCGAGACGATGGTCCGCATCGCGCGCGCGAAAGTCTCGCTGGATCCCGTCACCGCGGTCGCGCGCGGCATCCTGTGCAACGTGCTCGTCTGTTTGGCCGTGTGGCTCTGCATGGCCGCCCGCGGCGTGGCGGACAAAATTCTGGCGATCATCTTCCCGATCAGCGCCTTCGTCGCCTGCGGATTTGAACATTCCGTCGCCAACCTGTATTTTCTGCCGATGGGAATGCTGCTCGCGGCCGGCGGGGCCGCGCCCATTCCGTTGGGGGGCGCAGTGGCCAACGTGGCGCTGGTCACCATCGGCAATATCCTGGGAGGAACCATGCTGGTGGCATTGGTCTATTGGTCGGTGTATCTGAGGCAGGACCGTAGACCCACGCGGGAGTCCGGCGTCTCATGAATCAGCCTCGTCCGATCGTGGGCATGTTGGTGGGCGGCGGGCCGGCGCCGGGCATCAACAGCGTCATCGGCGCCGCCACCATCCGCAGCATCCTGGGCGGCTGCGATGTCGTCGGGATCATCGACGGCTTCCGATGGCTGATGGAAGGCGGGACGGGCCGGGCCCGGCCGCTCTCGATCGAAGCGGTCAGCCGGATTCACTTCCGCGGAGGGTCGTATCTTGGGACGTCCCGCGCCAATCCGACCAAGAAGCCGGAACACCTCGACAATGTGCTGGCGTCCCTGTCCCGTCTCGGGGTGACGCGGCTCATCACGATCGGCGGGGATGACACGGCGTTCTCGGCGCTCAAGTTGGAGCAGCGGGCCGCCGGCCGGCTGCAGGTCGTGCACGTGCCGAAGACCATCGACAACGATCTGGATTTGCCCTACGGCATTCCCACGTTCGGTTTTCAAACCGCGCGCCATGTCGGCGTGGAAATCGTCAAGAACCTCATGGTGGACGCCCACACCACCGCGCGCTGGTATCTGGTGGTGACGATGGGGCGCAAGGCCGGCCACTTGGCGCTGGGCATCGGCAAGGCGGTGGGCGCCACCTTGACCGTCATTCCGGAGGAATTTCCGTCGCGGCCCGTCAAATTGGCGCAGCTGGTCGATGTCCTGGCCGGCACCGTGATCAAGCGGCTCACCAGCGGGCGCGCCGACGGCGTGATCGTGCTGGCCGAAGGCATGATCGAGATCCTCGACGCGCGGGATTTGGGCGGGCTCGAACATGTGGAGCGTGACGAACACGGCCATCTGCGGCTGGCCGAGGTGGACGTGGGCGACGTGCTGCGGCGGGAACTGACGAAGGAACTGAACGGGTTGGGCCTCGCTCCGACCATCGTGGCGAAGAACGTGGGGTACGAGCTGCGGTGCGCAGACCCGATTCCGTACGACATCGAATACACGCGCGACCTCGGCTACTGCGCCGCGCAGTTTCTGCTCGACGGCGGGACGGCCGCGATGGTCTCGATCCAGAACGGGCGGTTCACGCCGATTCCCTTCTCGCAGATGCTGGACCAGGCGACGGGGCGCGCCAAAGTCCGGATGGTGGACACGCGCTCGGAGTCGTACCGGATCGCGAGACAGTACATGATCCGCCTCTCCCCGGAGGACTTGGACGATCCCGTCGAACTGGGCCGCTATGCCGCCTTGGTCGGCCTGTCGCCGGAACAGTTCCGCAGCCGCTTCGAACGGGCGGTGAACCGCTCGGCCGCTCGCCTCACGAAAGGACACGTGTCATGAAAGTGCTTGTCGCGACAGATGGGTCCAAGTACGGCCGCTGGGCGATCGAATGGCTCGCGCATCTGCCGTTTGTCACGCGGCCTACGGTCCGGGTGCTGCACGTCGTGGACGTGGCGGGCTTGCGGGCTCCGTTCATGATCCAACCGGTGGTCGTGGGCACCGAGCGGTACCTGCAGGCGGAGATCAGGCGGATGGAGGCCGCGGCCAAGGCGGCGAAGAAGCAATCGGCCGACGCGCTGGCGAGCGCCGGCCTGAGCGGCACGGTGACGGTGGACCGCGGCGGCGTCACGGCCACGATCATCAAGCACGCGAAACGTGGCGTGGGGTTGCTGGCGATCGGATCGCGCGGGCTGGACGCGTTGGATCGGTTCATGCTGGGCAGCACGTCGACGCACGCCATTCACCAGGCGCCCTGCTCGGTGCTGGTGGTCAAAGAAGCGCCCAAGCCGGTGCGGCAGGTCGTGCTGGCCATCGACGGCTCGGCGGCGTCGGATAAGGCGGTGAAGTTTCTGTTGCGCCATCTGAACCCCCAGCCGGACGGCCCGGAGCAGGAGCCGATGCTCGTCACCGTGGTGCACGTGATGCCCTATCTCAAATATCCGGAGTTGCGCGAGGCCGGCCGCGCCGTCGCCCAGCGGGCCGTGGACCGCCTCGCGAAGGCGGGGTTTCAGGCGCAGGAGGCGCTGCGCCTCGGCAAGCCGGCGGATGAAATTCTCACCGTGGCCAAGCGGCATCAAGCGGATCTCGTCGTGACCGGCGCCAAAGGGCTCGGCGCCCTCGGGCGGGTGTTGCTCGGCAGCGTGTCCACGCGCATCGTGCAGCACGCGGCCTGTTCCGTCTTGGTGGTGCGCTGAGCGTCGCGCGCAACAACCGGCGCGACACGCCATGAACGATCGCGCTGGGGCTGCACCCTACGAAAGAAATGGCCGTGCTCGACGGCCGGAGGAGAAGGCGGACTTGACGGCGACGCGGCGAACCCAATAGACTACCGCGCACGGACTGACGCATTCCTTCTAATTCTCACCAAGGATCGACCTATGCAACTCGTCAAGATAGATCAGAACGGGCTTCCGGACCGTCTCGTCACCGGCTTGTCGAAAATCGGATTGGCGATGAAAAGCCGCCCGTGGCGCCGGCAGGGCCAACAGGGGGTTGGGCCGTTGCAGGTACAGGTCCTGACGTTCTTGCGGTCCCGTCCCAATCACGTGGCCACGGTCTCGACGATTGCGCGGGAGCTGGCCGTCAAGCTTCCCACGGCGTCGGAAGTGATCCGCACGCTGGAGAGCAAGCGGTTGGTCCGCCGCCGGCGCACCGAAGCCGACAATCGCGTCGTGACGGTCCACCTGACGGCCAAAGGCGCCAAGGCCGGCCAGATCGTGAACGGATGGCCCGAGCTTTTGGCGGCCGCGACGCAGCAGCTGTCGAAGCAGGAGCAGGTGTCCTTGCTTACGATTCTGGTGAAATTGATCCGCGCGCTCCAGCTTCAGGGTGAAATTCCGGTCGCGCGTATGTGCGTCTCCTGCGATCATTTCCGGCCCTACGCGCACGGCGACAGCGGGCAGCCGCACCACTGCCAGTTCGTCGACGCGCCCTTCGGAGACCAGGCGCTTCGCATCGACTGCCCCGATTACACGGCGGCGCCCCCTCAGCAAGCCAAGGACACGTGGAATCGCTTTCAGCAGGCGAAACCGGCCTAACGGCCCGATGCGCCGGTCGCGCCGCGAAGCTCTGTGCGTCCCGTCCCGCCATCGTGCAGGCGGTCCGCTTCCAGGCGGGCCAGCAAGTCATCCAACGCTGACCGCAGCGCCGCCTCGATCGGGTCCCGATCCGAGGCCGTGACCCATCGGACGGACGACCCCTCCGCTTCCTGCTCCGCCACATAGGTGCCGCTCGAACGGGCGCCTTCCGTCACGTCCGCCTGGAGGCGAATCCGATAGCGATAGCGGTCCCGGTATTTCAGCGACAGGGCCGGGCTGATGGTGACCGTCAGATCGGCCGGGGTGTCTCCCACTGAGAGGAACGTGCCCCGTTGCTGCACGTAGCGGGTGATCGCCTCTTGCAGATTGCGGTGCGGCCAGTCCAAGAGAGCAATACCGGGCCTGTGATCCGCCCCCGTCAACGTGGCTGGCCGGACGATCAGGTGGGCGCGGCGCGGGATCGGCTCGGGGGTGGGCGCGGAAGGCAGGGGATGCACCTGGATGATGTGGACACAGCCGGCCAGGACGACAAGAAGGGCCCACGTCAACGGCCGCAGGATGCTCGCACGAGGCAGGAAACGCCGTCGTTCCGATCCGCTCATGTGATCACGGGGCGGTGCGGGCGGCTGGCGAGAGGATGTCCACGTCCTTGAGGGCGCGCGCCGCCTGCTCGCGGTAGGCGCGCTCGGTGGGATTCGTATAGGTGTCGATCACGCGCTGATACGTCGCACGGGCCCGCTCCGGCTGCTTTTTGATGGCAAAGTACTGGCCCAGCGCGAGCCAGTTTTCCGCCGCCGCTTCCCGGGCCGTCTTCATCAACGCAAACTCGCGCTCGGCCTGCGTGGTGCCCTGCAGCTTGGCCCGCTTGCGGACCGTCTCCCCCATCTGATCCGCCAGGGCTTCGATCTGTTCATTCTCATGGACGGCGGCCTCCACGCGGTTCGCCTTCAGGTGGCTGTAGAAGGCCTCGACGTGGTCTTTCACGAGTCCGGCCCGCTGCTGATACGTATCGTGCGCGCAGCCGCCGGCGATGAGCACGAGACATCCCGCCATCAATCGCAGACCCACGGAGAGCGACTGTCGCATGCGCATGGTTCTTCCTCTCGTTTTTCCGCCCGTCGAGGCAGTCTAGCATACCTCGCTGAACCGGATGAAGGTGCCCACGCAATAGAGCTTAACGGCTCTAGGAAATTGCTCAATGGACTTTCGTTGGCGGTTTGGCGTACCTAGTCGCCTGCCACCAGGCCGGGAGTTCTCACGAGGACCAGGTATTTCCGTTGACGTCCCGACCGCCCAGCTCCGCTCCAGTCTGCCTGCTCGGTCTCGTCCTTTCCGTTCTTCTCTTCATCTTGGATCTCTCCACCTCCCTCGAGATCGCGGACGGTGTGCTGTATCTCTCCGTCGTCATGGCGGCGTTCTCGATTCCGCACCCGCGAGCCGCTCTCGTCGCCGCAGCCGGCTCGTCGGGGCTGATTGCGCTCGGCTTCTTTCTCTCTCCCCCCGGAGATCCGGTGCATGGCGCGCTGAACCGGCTGTTCGCCGTAGTGGTGCTGTTCCTGACCGCCTACCTGGGCGCGAGTCGTCTGCAGGCGCAAGAGAAGGCCCGGGTCCTTCTGGAGGTTCAGAAGAAGCTCGCGGACCGGGTGGAGGGGCAGGGCGCCAGCCTGGCGGAGACGCGGGAGATCTTGCGGGAAGAAACGATGCGTGCCCGCGCGTTGGAGCAAGGGCTGCTTGCCACCGAAGCGGAATTGCATTCGCTCGTGCAAAGCGTGCCGGGTGCCGTATACCGGTGTCGCTGCGATGCCGACTGGACGGTCGAGTTTTTGAGCGAGGAAATCCGCGCCCTCACGGGATATCCTCCGTCGGATTTCGTAGGGAACCGTGTCCGGACTTACGCGAGCATCATTCATCCGGACGATCGCCCGCAGGTGGAGGCCACGGTCTGGGAACACGTGGCCCGCCGCGAGCCGTTCGAGCTGGAATACCGGCTGCGGCACGCCGACGGCAGCGTCCGTTGGGTGCTCGAGCGGGGCCAGGCGATCGAGCCGGTGCGGGAGGATGGCGGCATGCTCGTGGGCATCATTCTGGACGTGACGCAGCGGAAGCGGGTGGAGCGGGCTCTCCAGGAGGCGGATGTCCGCTATCACGAGCTCGTCGCCTCGGTGGATGCCATCGTCTGGCGCGGCGACAGCCGGACGTTCCGGTTCACCTATGTCAGCCCGCAAGCCGGCTCCATCCTGGGATATCCGGTCCACCGTTGGATCGATGAACCCACCTTTTGGCAAGACCACATCGTGGCGGAGGATCGCGAGCGGGTGTTGGCGGGATGCGCGGAGGCGACCCGCAGGGGTGTGCGACACGCGTTCGAGTACCGGATGGTGGCGGCGGACGGCCGCATCGTGTGGTTGCGCGATATCGTCACGGTACTCATGGAAGACGGCGAGCCGAAGGAATCGATCGGCGTCATGATCGATATCACCGACAGCCGCGGGGCGGAGCAGGAGCGCGAACGGTTGATTCATGAGCTCAATGAACGGGTCAAGGAATTGACCGTGCTGCACCAAGTCGCGCGCCTGGTGCAGGACGTGGGCCGTCCGGCGACGCAGGTCTTGCAAGGCATCGTCGACCTGATTCCCACTGCATTCCAGCGTCCCGACCTCTGCGCGGCTCGGATCAGCGTCGGTGACGTCGTGTGTCAGTCGCGCGACTTTACGGAGACCGCCTGGAGCCTGACCGGCGCGATCGATAGGGACGGCGGGCCGCCAGGAGCGATCAACGTCTTCTACCGCCCCGAAGCGGTCCGATGCGGAGAAGATCCGTTCCTGCCGGAGGAACGCGCCCTGGTGAAGACGTTGGCGGAGCAATGCGCGCTCTACCTGGCGGCCGGGCGGGCGCGAGAGGCGCTCCGGCTCAGTGAGGCCCGGTCTCGCGATGCCGCCCAGCGGACCCGTCTCATGTTGGACGCGCTGCCGGTGCTGGTGAGCTACGTCGATCGGGAGCAGCGCTATCGGGAGGTCAATGACGGCTATCGCGAATGGTTCGGCCTCGAACCGCAGATGGTGTGCGGACAACACGTCCGCGATGTGCTCGGCCCGGCGGCCTATGAACACATACGGGACCGCATCGAAGCCGCGATCCGGGGGGAGCGCGTGGAATTTCAGGCGGAGGTGCCCTACCGCGCCGGCGGGACCAGGATCGTGCAGGCCTCCTATGTTCCGCACCGCGCTGCCGGCGGATCCGTCTCGGGGTTCTATGGGCTCGTGCAGGACGTTTCCGAGCGGCAACGGGCGTCCGATGCGTTGAAACGGAGCGAAGACCGCATGCGCTCCATCGTGGCCGTACTGGCTGAAGGAGTCATGGTCATCGGCGCCGACGGCACGATCTTATCGTGCAATGAAAGCGCAGAACGCATTCTCGGTCTGCCGGCCGAACGGATGATCGGAAACCATCTGCGCGATCTGCGGTGGCGAGCCGTCCGTGAGGATGGCGCCCAGTGCCCGGCCGAGCAGTTCCCCGCCGCGCGCACCTTGCAGACCGGCGAACCGTCTCGGGACGTCGTCATGGGGTTTGCGCGGCCCGAGGGGACGCTCGTGTGGCTGTCCGTCAACTCGATGCCGCTGGTGCGGAAGCCCGAGCGACAGCCCTATGGGGTCGTCTGTTCGTTCACGGACATCACGGCGCGCAAGGAGGCTGAAGGCGCGCTGCAGAGCTCCATGACCGCCCTGTTGCGCCGTGATCGCATCCTCGAGGCCGTGAGCTTCGCAGCCAAGCGATTTCTGTTGAGCGCGTGGTCGGACGACGGCCTGGCCGAGGTTCTCCAGCGGTTGGGGAAGGCGGCGGACGTCGATCACGTCTGCGTGTTTCAGAACGAAAGGGACGAACTCGGGGAGCTGCGCGCCGGCCTGATGGCCGAATGGGTGGCCGCGGGCGTCACCTCGAGGCTCGATGATGCCCGCTTCCATCGCGTCTCGTACCGGAGGTGCGGGCTCCGTCGATGGAAGGCGGAGCTGTCAGCCGGACGGTCGATCGCGGGCCTGGTCGATGAGTGGCCGCCGGACGAGCAGGGCTTCATGAGCGTGCGAGGGCAGCGGGCCGCCGCGCTGGTGCCTATTTTCGTCGGAAAGTCGTGGTGGGGCTTCATGATCTTCGGCCTGATCCATGACGAACACGTGTGGCAGGCCGCCGAGTTGGACGCGTTGCAGGTGGCCGCCAACACCTTCGGCGCGGCCCTCCAGCGCCGGCATATGGAGGAGGAGCTTCGGCGGCATGCGGACAATCTGGAGCAGATGGTGACCGAACGGACCAGGCGGGTGAGAGAATTGGAGAGCCAGCGCGCTCAGGCGGAGAAGCTGGCTGCGGTGGGACAATTGGCGGCCGGTGTCGCGCATGAAATCAACAACCCGATTGCCGGCATCAAGAACGCGTTCTTGGTGCTGAAGGAGGGGATCCCGCGCGAGTACCCCTATTACCAGTTCGTGGGCATGATCGAGCGGGAGATCGAGCGGGTCGTCAAGATCGTGCGGACCCTGTACGATCTCTATCGCGCCGAGTCGGCTCGCCGCGATCCCGTCGCGCTCGACACCTTGGTGCAAGACCTGCTGTATTTGGTCCAGCCGAAACTCGCGCAGAAGCGGATGACGCTGCATCGTACGATGACGATTCCCGCCACGGCACCGCGGGTCGTGCCGCGGGACTTGCTCCAGGTGCTGCTGAATCTCATTCAGAATGCCATCGACGTCAGCCAGGACGGCGGGGAGGTGCAGTGGCATATTGCGATGGACGACCAGGCGATGCGTCTGGCCGTGGTGGATCAGGGGCCCGGGATCGACCCAGAGGTGTTGCCCCACATTTTCGAACCGTTCTACAGCCGAAAAACGGTGGCGGGGCAGCCCGGCATGGGGCTCGGGCTGTCGGTCTGCTACAGCGTGGTGCAGTCAATGGGCGGCCGCATCGATGTGGCGACCGGTGTGGGACAGGGGACGACATTC
Source organism: uncultured Nitrospira sp. (assembly GCA_964642845.1). Lineage (GTDB taxonomy): Bacteria > Nitrospirota > Nitrospiria > Nitrospirales > Nitrospiraceae > Nitrospira_D. The sequence goes on along the minus strand of CAZXRB010000016.1, from coordinate 41,575 downwards.
ACCGTGTGGATTCCGTGGACGGACGATGATCAGACTCTACCGGAGAAGGAGACCGGGCATGAGCCGTTCGGGCGCGCATATCTTGATCGCGGATGACGAAGAGACCTTTCGGCTGTCGACGGCGGCGTTGCTGCAGCGCGAGGGCTATACCTGTGATTGCGCCGGCGATTCCGAGGCGGCGCTGCGGCGGCTGCCCGACGACTACGATCTCCTTCTGGCGGACATCCGCATGCCCGGCAATATGGAATTCGAATTCCTGCACGAGGTCCATGCCCGCATGCCCGACCTTCCCGTCGTGGTCGTCACCGGGTATCCCTCCTTGCCGACGGCGGTGGAAGCCTGTCGCTTGGCCATCGTCGATTACTTGATCAAGCCGGTGGACCTGGAGGACTTGAAGCGCGCCATCGCAAGAGCGGTCGAGAAAGGACGCTTGCACCGCGCGGTGAAGGCCGCCGCCGGACATTCCAGCGCCTTGGCGGAAGCCTGTGCCGCGATGGAAGCCTCCGTGGCCGCCATGGCGCCGCATGACCGTCCGGCGGCCTTGACCTGGACGGCGGAACAGTGCGTCGAGCAGGCATTGACGAGCATCGGCCGTTTGGGGACGTTGGCCGCCAGAATCCTGAGCGGTTTGAAGGGACCGTCCCTCCTCTCGGCGCAGGCCGGCCAAACCGACGCCTGTCGCCTGCTGCAATGCCCGCGGCGGCAAGCCTATGAAGAGGCCATTCGCGATACGGTCGCCGTGATCGAGCGCTCCAAGCAGGCATTCAAGTCACGGGAGCTGGCCTCGCTTCGGCAGCGCTTGGAGTCGTTATTGCAAAAGTCCGCGCCTGAGGAGATGAGAGGGGACCGGTGAACAAGGTGCCGGGTCCTCGCCGCATCATGCCGACCGTGCGCAAGAAGATCCGCATTGCCTTGGTGGAGGATCACGAGGTGGTGCGCGTGGCGCTGCGCGTGTTGCTCGAGCGGGTGGGCGACATCGACACGGTGGTAGAGGCCGGTACGGCTGCCGAGGCGCTTGCGGCGGTGGACGCGGCGCAGCCGGACGTCGTGGTGCTCGACCTCAAGCTGCCGGACCGGAACGGTGTGGACCTCTGCCGGGAGATCCGCGCCCGCTCACCGCGGACCAGAGTGCTCTTGCTCACCGCCGTCTTGGAGGAAGACGCCCTCTTGGCCGCCATGCTGGGCGGGGCCGATGGCTATCTGTTCAAGACAACGAGTCCGGAGCAATTGGTGCAGGCCATCAAGATCGTCGCGGCCGGTCAACCGTACCTCGGCTCCGAGACCAGTCGCTCCGTCCTGGGCCTCTTACGCGCCCGGACGGGATCGCTCTCTCAGTCAGGCGTGTCCCTGTCGTCTCAAGAGCTCCGCGTGGTGGCGTTGGTGGCCGAAGGGAAGACCAACAAGGAGATCGCGGTGACCCTCGGTTTGAGCGACAAGACGGTGAAAAACTATTTAAGCCACGTCTACGAGAAACTCCGCGTCTCCAACCGGGCGGAAGCCACGGCGGTGTTCTGCCGTACGCTGGCCGGACGGGAGGACCGGCCGCTTCCACCCTTTTCTCCGCCCTCCTCTTAAGTTTCAGGCCCGCCGGCCGATACAGAACGCGTGGAATGCGAGACCGGATGGACCATCCGGCCTGCCTGAGCGGACAGGGGCATCGCCCTGTAAGTGGAAGGCGCAATCGGTTGCCTAGGTATCAGGAGGCCCTCGATTGCGCCTTTTTCTTTGCGCGCCACCCATCCGATGGGCCGATGCGCCCCGATGCGCCGAGATGCAACACTGCATGAACCGTGAGGCCACCGTGCGAGGTGCGCGCTGCCCCCGTCTCCCATCAGCCGCCGAGGGAACCGAGCAGGCGGCCATGTCCGACAGGCTCAGTCGTGCTCCACGCCGCCCTCCTTACCGCCGTCTTCCTGCGTTGATCCTGCTGATCATCCTGACGGCTTTGGTCGCGGGCGGGCTGACGCTGCGCTATCTGAGCCAACGCCTGTTGGACGGCGCCAGCGAGCTCTTGGCCTTGGGGGCCATCAGCGCCGTGCAGAAACTGGATGGATTGGTGGTCGAGCGTATCGGCGATTTGCGCATGATGTCGAATCATCCCGTGCTGACGGGGGGCGAGCAGGCGGCCGTGGGCGGCTACTTCCGCCAAGTCCAGGAGAGTTATCCCCTCTACGCCTGGCTGGGACGCACCGACTCCAGCGGCAGGATCACCGCGTCGTCGGACGGCGCTCATGTCGGCAGTGATGTGAGCCGCATGGAGTGGTATCGGGCGGCTCGCACTCGAAGCGGGATCATGGTGCACGCGGCGGCGCCGTCTCCGCACATCGACGGCGCCATGGCCGTGGTCATGACCCAACCACTCTCGACCGCGGATGATCGGCTTGACGGCTTGCTCCTCGCGGAGATCGCGGTCTGGGCGCTCGAAGATGCCGTGGCGCAAGTGGCCTTGAATGTCCAGGCGCAATTGGGCAGCGGGTATCGCGTCGAATGGCAGATCCTCACGCCGGACGGCGCTGTGATCAGCGATTCGATCTTGCGGGAAGAAGGCAAAGTCAATTTGCATGATTTGCACGTGCCGTCCGCCCGTCTGGTGCAAACCCTGCCCGCCGGTCATGTGGAGGAGTTCCATCCCCGCCGACGTACCCAGGTGATCACCGGCTATGCGCGCTCCCGTGCCGACGGACAGGCTGCCAGCTTAGGCTGGGCGGTGCTCATGCGGGTCGATCGCAGCGACGCCCTCGAGCCCATTACGGAAGTGGTGGCGTTTCTCGCGGTGGGAGGCGGAGTCCTGCTCTGTCCGCTCGCCGGTCTGTTGTTGTGGAGCACTCACCGGCTGACGCGGGAATGGTGGCTGAGTGTGCAGCGCAACGATGCGCTGCTGGGGGTCGTCGAGGCAGCACGGTTTTTGACCACCGAATCGAGGAGCGACACGTTGCTTCAAAACTTCGTCGAGATTGGCACGCGTTTGACCGGGGCCCGGTATGGAGCACTGGGGTTGTTCGACGACACCGGCACCCGGCTGACTCGTTTCCTCACCATCGGGATGGACCGCGCGACGCAAGAGGCTATCGGGACGCTTCCATCCGGGCGGGGGGTGCTCGGCCATCTGGCGACGACGGATGAGCCGCTCCGCATCGACGACATGACGTGCCACCCGGCGTCAGTCGGATTCCCGGCCGGTCACCCCCCGATGACGAGTTTCTTGGGGATTTCCATCCGCGTGCAGGGCCGGCTGTTCGGCCGGCTCTATCTCACCGACAAGCAGGGCCGCGACGGCCGGGTGCAACCCTTTTCGGAGGTCGATGCGCAGATCATTTCGGCGTTGGCCTCGCAGGCCGGCGCCGTCATCCACAATAACTTGCTGCTCCAGCACCTGGTGACGGCGGAGGCCCAGCATCGCCTGCTCCTGGAATCGACCGGGGAGGGGATCTGCGGCTTCAATCGCGAAGGAGTCTGCACGTTTGTGAATCGCGCGGGCAGCGAGTTGCTGGGTGACGAGCCTGCCGCCGTCCAGGGACGCCGGTTTGCAGAAATCTTCGACATACCGGATCCCGGCGGTCCGGATGCGGTGCTGGCGGGCGTGCCCTACCGCGGCGATCGGACCATGCTGTGCCGCCGCGATGGTCAACGGGTGCCGGTCGAGTTGACGGTGTCGCCGATGATCGACGGGGAGACGATCACCGGCAGCGTAGCGGTGTTCCAGGACATCACCGAGCGACAGAAGACGGCGCAGGCGTTGATACAAACGGCGCGAGAGCTCGAAGCGAGCAACGTCGAATTAGCCCAGGCTCGCGATCTGGCATTGGAAGCCGCCCGCGCAAAATCGGAGTTTCTGGCCGTCATGAGTCATGAGATCAGGACGCCGATGAACGGCGTTCTGGGGATGACGGAACTGCTCCTCGACACGCCCTTGAACGCCGAGCAGCGGGAATTTGCCGAGACGGCGCAGCGCTCCGGCGAGCACCTCTTGGCGATCATCAACGATATTCTGGATTTTTCGAAGATGGAAGCGGGGAAAGTCGTGCTGGAGCGGATTCCCTTCGATCTGCGCACCACCGTGGAAGAAGTCTTGGACCTTCTGGCCGGGCGCGCGCATGCGAAGCAGGTGGAACTCGTGGGGTTGGTGTCGGCCGACGCCCCCGACCGGCTCGTCGGCGATGCCTGCCGGCTGCGCCAGATCATGATGAATCTCGTCGGCAACGCGGTGAAATTCACGCAGCAGGGCGAAGTGCTGGTGCAAGTGTGCGCCTCCGCGCATGCCGACAAGCACGTGATCCTCCGCTTCGACATTTCCGACACCGGCATCGGGATCAGTCCCGAAGCGCAGTCCCGGCTCTTCCAGTCGTTCTCCCAGGCCGATTCCTCCATGACGCGACAGTACGGCGGGACCGGGCTCGGCCTGGCCATCTGCAAGCAATTGGTGGACCTGATGGGCGGAGAAATCGGTGTCGAGAGTGAAGCGGGGCGGGGCAGTCACTTTTGGTTCACAGTCCGCATGGAAATCTGTTCGCCGCTTCCCAGCGCCACCCCGCCGCCGCCCGACAGGCTGCGCGGTGTACGCGTCGGCATCGTTGATGACAACGCCACGAGTCGCTCGTTGATCCATTATTACCTGACCAGCTGGGGCGTGGAGGCCGTGAGCCTCCCGCACGGCTATGCGGCGATGGAGGCGCTGCGTCGCGAGGCGGCCGCCGGCCGGTTCGCGGACGTGCTCATCATTGATCGTGATATGCCGGACATGGACGGGTTGGACCTCGCGCGGCGGATCAAGGCCGAGGCGGCGCTGAGCGCCGTGCCCATTGTGATGCTCACGGGACGAGGGCAGCGCGGTGAGGCGCGCGCCTCCGAGCAAATCGGCATTGCGGCGTACCTCACCAAGCCCGTTCGGCGCACGCGCTTGCAACAATGTCTTCTCGAAGTCGTCGGGATGCGGGGCCGGATCGCGGCTCCGGCGGCAGGGACGAGCCGCCTCATTACGCAGCACAGCCTGGCCGAGGAAGAAGGGCGTCGCCGGCCAAGAATCCTTGTGGCCGATGATAATCCGGTGAACCATGCCGTCATTGTCCAGCTGTTGGAGAAATTGGGATGTCGAGTTGATGTGGTGCCCAATGGGCAGGCCGCGATCGAAGCCACGGCCAGAACGCCGTATGATCTCGTCTTCATGGATTGCCAGATGCCGGAACTGGATGGGTTTGACGCCACGTCGCATATCCGCGCTCGCGAAGGTGCCGGCTCCGGCGCGCCGGCCGCCCGCGTCCCCATTGTGGCCTTGACGGCGCACGCCATGGCTGACGACCGGGAGGCCTGTTTGAAGGCGGGCATGGATGAATATGTCTCCAAGCCGGTGCGGCTCGAGCAGCTGCGGGCGGTGCTCGCCAAATGGCTGCGGTCAACTCCGCTTCCGCAAAGTCTGTCCCCTCCCATCCATCCACCTGCGTAAACGCCCCGCGCCGGCGTGCTTGGTCACCCGAGGCCGTCTAGTGACAGTCACGGCGGGAGTGTGGTACAAAGCCTGGAAACCACTTCACCGATGTCCCCATCGTCTAGCCTGGCCTAGGACGCCGGCCTTTCAAGCCGGCAACACGGGTTCGAATCCCGTTGGGGACACCACACTAGTGCACGGGTCCGCCGTCTCTCCCCGTTGAGTTCACCTGGTCAGCCGGGTACACTGCGCTCATTTCTGCGGGTGTCCGTCGATTCATATGGTGTCTTCATGCCGGGGAGGTTGGAGATGATGCGTCATTGTCTATGGGTGACGGTGGTGCTGGTGCTGGCTGGGGTGTCTGCGCTCAATGCGGCCGAGGTGGCGCCGTCCAAAGACGGTGCGTCGGGGGCGGCTAAGACCGTCCAGGGAAAGGACGGCGCGCCGATGGTGTTGATCCCCGCCGGATCGTTCTTGATGGGCAGCAACGACGGACTGCCGAACGAACGGCCCGAGCATACCGTCACATTGAAGGCCTATTATATCGATCAGTTCGAGATGACCGCCGGGCGCTATCAAAAATTCATCGAATCGGCGAGGCACAATCTGCCCCCCACGTGGGACGATGAAGTGGCCCAGGCGATGGGCGATCTGCCGGCTGTGGGAATGTCGTGGAACGACGCGGCCGCCTACTGCAAGTGGGCCGGTCGGCGGCTGCCCACGGAAGCCGAATGGGAGAAGGCGGCCCGGGGAACCGATGGCCGGCGTTATCCCTGGGGCCACATGCAGCCGTTCGTGGACATCGCCAATTACAATCGAGGCCTGTGGGTCAGCGAGGCGGTCACGTTGGTGCCGGTGAACAGCGGCGTGGAAGGCATGAGCGTGCGTCATGGGCTCAAGGAGGGCGGGAGAAGCCCGTACGGGCTCTATCACATGGCGGGCAATGCGGCCGAATGGGTGGCCGATTGGTACGACCGGGAATACTATCAGAAGTCGCCCGACCGCGATCCGACCGGACCGGCCAACGGGGACAAGAAGGTGATCCGCGGCGGGTCGTGGGCCGATTTACCGACGGCGCTGCGCGTCACGTCCCGCATGTCGGCGGAACCGGATTTCGAAGACCGCACGATCGGATTTCGCTGCGCCATGGATGCCCAGCCCTGATGCTGCTGCTGAGCCCCAAATCGCTTCTTGCCCTTCGCAGGACTGAAGGCTGATGTCCGAGGATGGGCTAACGCCCCAGAGCAAGACGGGAGCGGGTCGTTCAGAGCGTGCGGTCGCCTTCTTCGCCAGCGGCGTGATATTGCTCTATGCCCTGTGGTCGCTGCAGACGCCCGGGCCGGCTCCTGAGGCCCGCCCCGTTCGCGGTGCCGTTCCCAGCGGATCCCTCACCCCTGAACAGGTGCCGTTGGTGACGGGGGACGAACCGCTCGTCGATATCTTTACGAAAGCCGGCTGTCCGGTCTGCCATACCATTCCCGGTATTCCGGGCGCCCATGGGCGAGTAGGGCCGGTGCTTTCGCTGGGCGCCACCGGCAGCCAGCGGCTGCAAGATCCGGCCTATGCGGGATCGGCCCAGACGGTTCGGGAATATATTGTGGAATCGGTCGTGGACCCGAGCCGGTATGTCGTCCCCGGCTACCCTGACCAGACGATGCCGACTTGGTACGGGGCCAAGCTGAGCGCCCTGGCGTTGGAGAAGATTGCCCAATACCTCGAACGGCAGGCCGACGAGCCGACGGCTCCGTGACGCCCGCTCTTCCGCGGGCTAGGCTTTCCGGAGCGGCGTGACCTTGCCCGACGAACTTCCCTGAATCCGGAAGGCATCCCCGGAGGGTGCGCCGCTCTGCTTGTCCAGCAGTGCGTTGACCGCCTCATCGCCCTTGAGTCCTTCCAGTTTGATCTTGAGTCGCAAGTTATTGGCGCTGTCGGCGTTGATGAGGGCCTGTTCGAGGCTGATCTTGTTCGCCTTGTAGAGTTGGAACAGCACGTGGTCAAAGGTCTGGCAGCCTTCGTCGATGCCCTGTTCCATGGCTTCCTTCAGCGTGTCGACCTCCGCTTTCTTGATCAGGTCCTTGATGCGCGGTGTATCCAACATGATTTCCAAGGCCGGTACCCGTCTCCCGTCCACGGAGGGAATCAGTCGCTGGGAAATGATCGCGCGCAGGTTGAGCGAGAGCTGCAAGTAAATTTGGGCATGCCGCTCCACGGGGAAGAAGTTCATAATGCGCTCGATCGCCTGGTTGGCGTTGTTCGAGTGCAGGGTCCCGATGCAGAGGTGGCCGGTTTCGGCGAAAGTGATGGCCGCCTCCATCGTTTCAGTGTCCCGGACCTCACCGATGAGAATGACGTCGGGCGCTTGCCGCAGGGTGTTCTTGAGCGCGTTCTGGAAATTCAGCGTGTCGAATCCCACTTCGCGCTGGGTGATGATGGATTTCTTGTGGCTGTGGACGAATTCGATGGGGTCTTCGACGGTGATGATGTGTCCGGGGTGGATGTTGTTCCGATGATCGATCATCGCCGCCAGCGTGGTCGATTTACCTGAGCCGGTGGCTCCGACCACCAACACCAAGCCGCGCTTGGTCATCGCGATGTCTTTGATGATCGGCGGCAGCTGCAGCTGCTCCACCGTCTGGATTTCCGCCTTGATATGCCGGAAGACGAGGCCCACGTTGCCTTTCTGCCGGAAAATATTGACGCGGAATCGTCCGAGCTCTTTGTAGTAGAGCGCGAGGTTCATCTCCATCTTTTCTTCGAATTCGCCGCGCTGGGGCCCGCGCATCAAGGCCAGCGCCAATGCCTCCAGCTGTTCGTTGGTGAAGGGCGGGGCGTCGGTCTGCTGCGTGGCGCCATGGATCCGATAAATCGGCGGCGCTTCGACGGTCAGGTAGAGATCCGACGCTTCCCGGTCCACCATCACTTTCAGCAAGCTGCGAATGTCCATAGCGTCGTCCGCCCCTTCCGTCTGTGTTACGCGGCTCCGCTCACGGCCGAGCCGAACAGGTTGGGATTCATGCTGCGCGCCTGGGCTTCCGCCTTGTGCACGAGGCCGCGGGTGGCCAAATCGAGCAGCGCCATGTCCATGGTCTGCATGCCGTCCTTTTGGCTGGCTTGCATGATGCCCGGAATCTGGTGCAGCTTGGCTTCGCGGATCAGGTTGCGCACGGCGGTCGTCGCGACCATGATTTCCAGGGCGGCCACCCGCCCGCCGGCTTTCTTCTTCAACAAGGTCTGGGTGATGACCGCTTCGAGGGCTTCGGAGAGCTGGGTGCGGATCTGCGCCTGCTGCGACGGCGGGAAGGCGTCGATGATGCGGTCGATCGTCTTCGGCGCGCTGGACGTATGGAGCGTGCCGAACACCAGGTGGCCGGTTTCGGCGGCGGTCAACGCGAGCTGAATCGTTTCCAGATCCCGCATTTCGCCGACGAGAATGATGTCCGGATCCTCGCGCAGCGCGGATTTGAGCGCGTTGGCGAACGACAAGGTGTGCACGCCGAGCTCGCGCTGGTTGACCAAGCACGTCTTCGACTTGTGCACGAACTCGATGGGATCTTCGATGGTGATGATGTGGCCCTCGAAGGTGTTGTTGAGGTAGTCCACCATACCGGCCAGCGTCGTCGATTTGCCGGAGCCGGTCGGGCCGGTGACCAGGATCAAGCCTTTCTCCTTGTCGCACAATTGCCGGATGATCGGCGGCATGCCGAGTTTTTCGAGCGGCAGGATTTCGGTCGGAATGTTCCGGAACACGGCGCCCAATCCGCGTTGCTGGACGAAGACGTTCACGCGGAAGCGGGCGATGTCGCCCAGCTCGAAGGAAAAGTCGCATTCGCGCTTCTCTTCGAAGTTTTTCCGCTGGGCGTCGTTCATCATGTCGTAAATGAGCGCGTGCGTTTCATCGGAGGTCAGGGCGGGGTGGTCCAGCTTTTTGAGGTCGCCATGGATGCGGATCATCGGCGGCTCGCCGGCGCTGATGTGGCAGTCCGAGGCGCCTTCCTTGACCGAGAACGTGAGCAGCTTCGAAATATCCATCGAACGAACTCCGTATGATGAAGGATAATGATTCGGATGCGGACCTGCACGTCGGCAGGCCAAACTTGTCAGCATCATGACACAGCGAGGTGAGAAAGCAAGCAAATCGGCGGAAGATGAAGGCGGAAGGCGAGTCTTTACAAAAGCCCGACGGCTTGTCCAGCGTCGCGGAACGCGCGCAACGCGTCGTCGAGCTGTTCCCCGGTGTGCTCGGACGTCACGGTGACCCGGAGGCGGCTGGTTTGGTCCGGCACGGTCGGCGGCCTGATGGCGGGTGCAAACACCCCTCGCTCGAACAAGCGCTCCGAAAACGCGACGGTCTTCGCCGCATCGCCGACCAGGACAGGAAGAATGGGGCTGAGGGTCGCGGTCAGACGAAATCCCAACTGCTGGAGCCCGTCGAACAGATGCCGGCGGTTGCGCCACAGGCGCCTCCGCCGCTCAGGCTCCCGCCGGATCACCTCGAGAGCCGCCGCCGCCGCCGCCATCGACCCGGGCGGAGGGGCCGTCGTGAAGATGAACGGTCTGCAGGTGTTGACGAGGTACTCGATCAGGCCTCGCGGACCTACGACATAGGCGCCGCTGCTGCCCACGGCTTTGCCTAGTGTGCCCATATGGAACGGGATTTTTTCTTCGAGACCGAAGTGTTCGAGGGTTCCGCGTCCGGTGGCCCCCATCACCCCGGTCCCATGCGCGTCATCGACGTAGAGCATGGCCTCATATCGAGCGGCGAGAGCGGCTAAGTCCGGCAACGGCGCCGCATCTCCATCCATACTGAACAGGCCGTCAGTGACGATCACGGTGCGGCGGCCCGGCCGTCGGCGTGCCAACAAGGCTTCGACCTGCCGGCTGTCGCCGTGCCGATAGACCCGGAAATCCGCGCCGCTCAGCCGGCAGGCATCGATGAGGCTGGCATGGCAGAGACGATCCGCGAGGACCAGCCCGCCTCGTCCGATGAGGGCGGTGATGATGCCCAGGTTCGCCAGATAGCCGGAGCTGAACACGAGAGCCGCCTCCGCCCGTTTGAATGAGGCCAGGGAGGATTCCAGTTGCTGATGGGGGGGCAGGGTTCCGCATACGAGGCGCGAGGCCCCGGCTCCGGCGCCATATTCCTGCGTCGCGCGGACGGCTGCCTGGATGACGTCCGGATGGTTCGCGAGCCCCAAATAATCATTCGACGAGAGCAAGATAACTCGACGCCCAGCAGTCGTGACGGTTGGGCCGGTGGGGGAGGTCAGCTCGGTAAGCCGCCGGTTCAAGGATTGCGCGGCGAGCCGGTGTAGTTGCTCTTCAAACATGTGGACGCTCAAGAACGGAGCGCGAGGTTGGCGCCCCTCTGAGGGATGCAGTGTCGCATTGACAAGTCAATGCATCGCTAGTATAAGGCACAGGTTCTGACGAAGGAAGCGAGTCAAGGGTCCTCGATACGGTTATGAGCTATCGCATCAAAGTTCCCCCGCGCAGCCTGCCGGTGGATGAAGCCCATCTGGTGAGCGGGCTGGAACACTGGTTTTTCGGTCTCAAGGACTATCGCCGACCGCTGTTGGTAGGGTTCTCGCTGGTCGTCCTCGCCGCCGGGATTGTCGGCGGCGTGTTGTGGTACGATGCTCAGACGGCGAGTAAGGCGCAGGAGCTGGAGCGCGAGGCCACGCTGCACTATCTGAACAGGCCCAGCGACGATCCCAAGAAAGCCGATACCAATTTAAAGGAAGCGATCGCGCTCTATAAGCAGGTGGTGGAGGAGTATCCCCGCACGCCGTCGGCCCCGCTGGCCCTCTTCAGTCTCGGGAATGCCTACCTGCAGGCCAACGACGTGGATGCCGCGATCGACGCCTATAAACGCTTCATTCTGATGTACGGGAACAATGCGCCGCTGCTGGGCCTTGTGCACCAGAAGCTGGGCTATGCCTACCAACTGAAAGGCGACCGGGACCAGGCTGCGAAAGCCTTTTCCGCTATCTTGGAAATCCCCGGCTCTCTCAACCGGGACCATGCCCTGTTTGAATTGGCGAGGCTGGAAGAAGCCCAGTCGAGGCCGGAAGGCGCGCTCGCGCACTACCAGGAACTGACCAAGAACTATCCGAATTCACCGTTCGCGAACGAGGCCGCTATTCGTCTAAAAGCCTTGGAAGTCAAAAAGTCTCCTGAAGCACCTCCCGCCGCGGGCGGCGCTCCGCAGAGTCCAGCAAAGCCGTAGCCCTGAAGCGCTCGACATCCGCATTCCCCCATCGCGACTGATTTAGTGGCTGATAATCAGGAATTCGCCCGGCTTGATGACGGGGCTGGAGATGTTATTGCGCGCCTTCAGGGTCTTAAGCGGCACGCGAAAACGCTTGGCGACTTTTTCCAGCGTGTCGCCCGCGCGGACCCGATACCAGCGAGCCGAGTCGGCTTTGGCGGTTTGAACCTTCCCGCGGAGCGGCGGAAATTTATACGTCGGCACGCGATCGAGTAACTGAAGCACCTTGGCGCTCGTACCGACCGGCACCTTCAAATGATAGGCACGGTCGTCCGGCGGTGTCGCGTCCCGGCGCAGCTCGGGGTTCAACAACCGCAACTCCTCATACGGGATACCGGTCACATTAGCGAGAGCCCGGAAATGCAGCGGGCGGTTCACCACGACTTCTTCAAACTGATGCGGGGTGACCGGCTCTTGGCTGAACCCGTATTGGTCGGGGTTCCGGGCGATTACCGTCGCGGCCATGATGCGAGGGACATACTGCTTGGTTTCCCGCCTGATCAGCTTGGTCCGCGAAATGTCCCAGAAGGTTTCCCCCTGCGTCTTCTGCAGGGCGCGCATCACCTTGCCTTCGCCGGCATTGTAGGCCGCCATGGCGAGCGGCCAGGTGCCGAATAGATCATAGAGATCACGCAAATACCGGGCCGCTGCCACCGTGGATTTAATCGGATCGCGGCGCTCGTCCACATAGTGGTCGATGCGCAGGCCGTACAATTTTCCCGTGCCTTTCATGAATTGCCACGGGCCCGTGGCCTTCGCGCGCGAGTAGGCGTAAGGATTGAACCCGCTTTCCACCAGCGACAAGTACACCAGGTCGCTGGGCAGGTTGAATTCGGCAAAAATATTCTCGACCAGCGGGCGATAGCGGCTCAACCGCAACAACCACTGCTCAAAGCGGCTGCGGATGGACGTATTGAAGAAGTGGATATGACTTTGGACGTTCGGATCGATCACCACTGGAATATTATAGGTCGTCGCTGCCGCAGTCCCTTTCTGAATGTCCGGGGTCTGGGCCGGCAGCGTGTCGGGCGTGGTGGCCTGCCCGACGGTGTCTCCGGGATTCTGCGGCTTGTCTTCCGATGACGCGAGATCGGGAGGGACGACGGTGAGTTCTGGCTCAAGTGGGACTAAGTTGGCATCCACATCATCGTCGTCTTGAGCCGGGCCCGCGACCGCCTCGCCGCCGACGGGCTGGGCGACGGTCCGTGCCGGCGGCATGACAATGGCGAGGAGAAAAAGGGCGATAAAAAGCGGATGACATGCAGCTGGGAATCGGCGTTGCTGTCGGATCACGTCGAGCCTCGTCTTTACGAAATGGCGTGAGATGACGCTAGACTAGCGATCACCCGCTTCCTTGTCAAGGAATCGCCATCGTTGTGTGGTCCCGCTTTCGCGTCATACGCTCGACGTAAAGCCGGAGAGCAGCTGTGGCGTGGCGGGCCGTGAATCGTGAAAAGCTGCTGGAAAGATCATCGGTTGCGCGATTCCATTCCTTGACAGCTTCCGCGTCCGAATGGTAGCGTACCGCCTCTTTTCCGGCGATCTCCCACCCACGGCATCGAAGGAGGAGCGATCCATGTTGAAGCGGTATTTGTTGGCGCCCGGTCCCACGCCTGTCCCGCCGGAAGTCCTGTTGGCGATGGCCCGGCCGATGATCCACCATCGGGCGCCGGAGTTCGACCCCATCTTTGCAGAGGTGCGGGAGGGACTGAAGTGGCTGTTCCAGACGCGCAATGACGTGCTGATGCTGGCGTCGTCCGGGACGGGCGGCATGGAAGGAGCCGTCTCCAATTTTCTTTCACCGGGGGATAAAGCCCTGTTCGTGAACGGCGGCAAATTCGGCGAACGCTGGGGAAAGCTCTGCAAAACGTTTGGTGTGCAAGCGACGGAAATCAAGGTGGAGTGGGGACGCGCCGTCGATCCGCAGCAGGTGGCCGACGCGCTGAAGAAAGATCCCGCGATCAAGGCCGTCTACGTCCAAGCGAGTGAAACATCGACCGGCGTCTCGCATGACGTCAAGACGCTGGGCGAGATTGTGAAGGGATATGAGCAGACCATTCTCGTCGTTGACGCGATCACGGCGCTGGGCGTGTTCGACATCAAGACGGACGCTTGGGGACTGGATGTGGTGGTCACCGGCTCGCAAAAGGCGCTGATGCTTCCGCCCGGCATGGCGTTTGTCAGTGTGAGCGAGAAAGCCTGGGCCTTGGCCGACAAAGCCAAGAATGCGGCCTTTTATTTCAACTTCAAGAAAGAACGCGAAAACCAGATCAAGAACCAGACGGCGTTTACTCCGACGGTGTCGTTGATTATCGGGCTGCAAGAGGTCTTCAAGATTATGAAGGCCGAGGGGCTCGACAAGCTCTTCGCCCGGCAGGGACGGCTGGCTCGGGCCATGCGGGAAGGGATTCAGGCCGCGGGACTGTCCTTGTTCCCGAAAGAGTCCCCGAGCGACGCGCTGACGGCGGTGAACGCGCCGGCGGGCATCGACGGACAGGCGGTCTACAAGAACCTTCGCACACAATATGGCATGACCGCCGCCGGCGGGCAGGATCACTTGAAAGGCAAAATCTTCCGCCTCTCCCACATGGGCTACGCGGACACCTTTGACGTGATTGCGGCGTTGGCCGCCACCGAAATGGTCCTGAAAGGGTTGGGCCATCCGGTCAAGCTCGGCAGTGGGGTCGGAAAAGCGCAAGACATTCTCATGGCGAAATAAACGACGACGAGGGATACGATGGCGGCCGCAGGCATGAAAGTTTTGGTGAGCGATAGCTTGTCGAAGCAGGGGGTCGAAGCTCTTGAGAAGGCCGGCTTTACGGTCGTGGTCAAGACCAAGCTGCCGAAAGAAGAACTGCTCAAGGAAATCAAGGACGCCGACGGTCTCATTGTCCGGTCGGGCACCAAAGTGACGGCCGAGCTCATTGCCGCCGCCGAAAAGCTGAAGGTTATCGGACGGGCCGGCTCGGGCCTCGATAACGTCGATACGCCCGCTGCGACGCGCCGCGGCATCGTCGTGATGAATACGCCTGGCGGGAATACCGTGACGACCGCCGAGCATACGCTCTCCATGATGTGCTCCATGGCGCGGCGCATCCCCCAAGCGACCGCTTCCACCAAACAGGGCAAGTGGGAAAAAGACAAATTCATGGGGGTGGAGCTCTACAACAAGGTGCTGGGCATCGTGGGCGTCGGTCAGATCGGCGGGTATCTCGCCAAATTGGCGCAGGGCATCGGGATGAGCGTGATCGCGTTCGATCCCTATCTGGCGCAAGAGCGCGCCGAGAAGATGGGCGTCACCATGGTGGAGTTGGATGAACTGTTCCGCCGCGCGGACATCATCTCGGTGCACACCCCGCTCACTGCCGAGACAAAAGGTCTCATCAATGCGCAGGCGATCGCCAAGATGAAGCCGGGTGTCATGATCGTCAACTGCGCGCGGGGAGGCATCATCAACGAGGCGGATCTGGTCGAGGCGCTGAAGACGAAAAGGGTGGCGGCGGCCGCGTTCGACGTGTTCGAAGAGGAGCCGGTGAAGGCGGAGAACCCTCTGCTGGCGCTGGACAACTTCATTTGCACGCCGCATATCGGAGCGCAGACCAGCGAAGCCCAAGAGAACGTGGCGGTCGGCATTGCCGAACAGGTGGTGGATTACTTCACCAAAGGGGTTGCCAAAGGAGCCGTCAATATTCCCTCGGTCGCGCCCGAGTTGCTCCCACGGCTGCAGCCCTATCTGACGCTGGCCGAAAAACTGGGACTCTTGCAGACCCAGCTGTGCCAAGGCGGCATTGAGCGAGTGACGGTGGAGTATAGTGGTGAAGTAGCGTCGCTCTCCGTGGCGCCTCTGACCATTGCGGTGTTGAAAGGGCTCCTCTCTCCCATTATGGAGCACGCCGTCAATTACGTGAACGCCCCCATCGTGGCGAAAGAGCGGGGCATCGAAGTCAAAGAGGTGAAGAGCTCTGACGCCGGTGACTTCACCAGCGTCATTCGTGTGCGAGTTGAGTCCGGCAAGACCTCCCATCAGGTGGCGGGCACGCTCTACCATAAGAAAGACGCGCGCATCATCGAGATCGACCAATTCAAGGTCGAAGTGGTGCCGGAAGGCCACATGTTGCTCATCCACAACGTCGATCGCCCCGGCGTCATCGGTATGGTCGGCAAGGCGTTGGGCGACAACAATATCAACATTGTCCGGATGCAATGTGCCCTGGAAAAACGGGGTGGCAACGCATTGCTCATTATCGGCTCCGACACCGATTTCCCGGCAAGTGTCCTGGGTCAAATCAAATCCAGCTCGAATATTCTCTCGGTGAAAGTCGCCAATCTTGGCTAGCTCCCTCGATTGAATCGGGTGGTTATGGCGTCTGGATCTCCGGCCTCCGCGATGAAGGCGCGACTGCCCCTCTCGCTCCAGGACCGCTCCCTCGTACCGGTCGGGATGGCCACGATCCTGCCCGCAGCGGCCCGGCAGGTCCGCCGTTTGGAAGCGCGATTGCTGGAGCTGGTCAACCGGTGGGGCTATGACGAGATCATCCTGCCCACGTTCGAGTATCTGGACGTGTTGTCCCCGGGCCTAGAACCGGAACTCATCGAGAAATGCTACAAGTTCGCCGATCGGACGACGGGGCGCATCTTGTTGCTGCGCCCGGATGCGACTGCGCAGATTGCCCGGACCGTGGCCATGGGTCTGATGGGCACCCATCTGCCGTTGCGATTGGCCTATCGTGCCTCCGTGTTCCGCCACGAGCCTGAGCACGCGGGACGGGACCGGGAGATTTTTCAGGTCGGCGTCGAGTTGATTGGGGCCGATGACGCGGCGGCGGATAGTGAAATCATTTCATTGCTCATCGAATGTCTCCGGGACGTCGGCCTGCGTGCATTCAAGGTGTCCGTGGGGCACGTTGGATTTTTTAAGGGCCTGCTGGTGCGAGCCGGACTCTCCGCGGACGCGCAGAAGCGGGCGGAGCAGGCTGCGGCGCGGAAGGATTTGCCGAAACTGCGGGAAATCTTGGATGAAGGTCGCGTGGCCAAGTCATCCGCGCGTGCAGTATTGGAAGCGCCGGAATTGTGCGGCCAATCGGAAGTTCTTGCCAGGGGACGGGAGCTTGCAGGAGACAGCAAGGAGATTGTGCAGGCGGTCGATCGGCTGACCAAAGTGTACGGCTTATTGTGTGGCGCCGGCTACGAGGAATACTTGTTCCTGGATCTGGGCGAGTTCCGCGGGTTTGATTATTACGATGGCGTGGTTTTCGACGTGTTCGCAGAGGGCATGGGCGTGGAATTGGGCGGCGGCGGCCGATATGACCATTTGATCGGCCGCTTTGGCCGCAATGTGCCCTCCACCGGGTTTGCGTTGAACGTCGATCGCTTGTTCCGGAGCCTTGGGCGATCCGCCAAGACGGGTGCGGCGCGCGCCGGTTGCCTGGTCGTCGCGTCACGTTCCTCCGCAAAGCAAGGATCGGCGGTTTCCGGTCTCTTACGCCAGTCATTGGGGCGCGTCGTTCAGCAGACGGTGGCCGCGTCAGGGAAAGGCCTGTTGAACGCGGCGATGGAAGCGGCAGACCGGGAAGCGGCGGAGATCGTCGTTGTGGTCGGAGGCGAAGGGGTGGCTTCGGACGCCGTCCTCGTCGGCCATCGGGTGGGAGGCCGGCTCCGGCTCAGGAAGCGGGCCGTTCCCGTCCGTGATCTGGCGGCGTACGTGGGGTCTCGTTCGAGCAGGGCGTTATGAAACCGACCACGGCGGTCGATCTCTCGCAACCAAAGCTGCCACCTCAAAATCTCGAGGCGGAACAGTCGGTGCTGGGCGCCATTCTCCTCGACAACAGCGCGATGCCGAAGGCCATGGAGCTGTTGGTTGAAGAGGATTTCTATCGGACGGCGCACCGGAAGATTTTCCGGGCGATGCTCGAGTTATCCGATATCGGCGAAGTCATCGACCAGATCACGCTCACGGAACGGCTGAAGGCGCAGGGGGAGCTCGAATCGGTGGGCGGAGCGGCCTATCTCGCCGAACTCGTCCAACTGGTTCCCAGTTCGGCCAATATCCGCTATCACTGCAAGATTGTGCGGGACAAAGCCGTCGCCAGGCAGTTGATCAATACGTCCACCGAAGTCTTGGCCAGAGGGTACGAAGGCACGGCGTCGATCGACGATCTGCTCGATTTTGCGGAACGGTCGGTGTTCAGCATCGCGCAGGGCAAACTAGAACGGTCGTTCAGTCCCATCAACCAGATCATCAAAGAGAGTCTCGATCTGGTCGATAAGCTCTCGAAGCGGAAAGAGCACGTCACGGGCGTCCCCACCGGCTATTACGATTTGGATGATCTGACCGCGGGCCTGCAACCGTCAGACTTGGTCGTGGTGGCCGGCCGGCCGAGTATGGGCAAGACCAGTCTGGCATTGGGGTTTGCCACTCATGCGGCGATTCATGCGGGGGCGGTTGTGGGCATCTTTAGCTTGGAAATGTCGAAGCCCCAAATCGTGCTGCGCATGCTGAGCTCCGAAGCCCGCGTCGATTCTCATGCGCTGCGGACCGGCAAGCTGCAAAAGGAAGATTGGTGGAGGCTGGCGGAAGCCGCCGGGCGGCTGGAACAGGCGCCGATCTACATTGACGATACCGGCGGGATCACGGTCCAGCAAATGCGCGGGAAAGCCCGGCGCTTGAAGGCGGAAAAGGGGCTGGATCTGCTCATCGTCGATTATCTTCAGCTCATGCAGGGGCGCAGTGATTCAGAATCGAGGCAACAGGAGATTTCCGACATTTCACGCTCGTTGAAAGCACTGGCCAAGGAGCTGAACGTGCCGGTCGTCGCCTTATCCCAGTTGAGTCGTGCGGTGGAAGCCCGCAAGCCGCCGATCCCCATGCTGGCCGATCTGCGGGAGAGCGGCGCCATCGAGCAGGATGCGGATGTCGTCATGTTCATCTATCGAGAAGATGTCTACGATTCGAACTCGGAACGCAAAGGCATCGCCGATATCATCGTGAGCAAACACCGCAACGGCCCCATCGGGAAGAAAGAGCTCTTCTTCCAGGATCGCTTCGCCAAGTTTGAAAGCTTGGACCTTCGTGAATCCTAAAGTGGTTTGCGCATCGCTCCTACGCTCGGTATAATCCTCCGCAGCTAGTCGGCACGTCCTCGTCAACCCATCGCCGTACTGCCCAGCATGCGCCATTTTCACGAAATGCAGAAGACTCTGTCGTTGGCCCTCGTTCCTGCCATCGTCATGGCGTGTGCGGCTTCTCCGCATCCTCAGGAAACGGTGTCTTCCGTTCCCCTGCCGGCGAAGCCCTCGGCCGCACCCATGCCCGATCCCTCGGCGACGTACCACTTCATGCTCGGCTATCAGGCCGAGCTCGCACAGGACACCGAGCGTGCCATCCGGGAGTATGATGCGGCGCTGAAGGCTGACCCCACCTCGCGCGAAGTGAAGGCGCGGTTGGCGGGGCTCTATTTCGGATTAGGGGACCAGGCAAAAGCCGTACGGTATGCGGAAGAGGTGGGAGAAGGAACGGGACAGGATGCCCAACTGTTGACTCAAATGGCCGGCATCTTGTCGAGCGCCGGTAAGCCCGATCGCGCCCTTCACTTCCTGGATATGGCCATTGCGCGAGAGCCGCAACGGGGAGAATCTTACTTCCCCAAAGCCATCATCCTGATGAACCAGAAGCGGCTGGCCGAGGCTGAGCAGGCGGTGAAAGAGGGCTTGAAGCTCGCGCAAGACTCGGCGGTGGGCCATTATTACCTGGGCCGGATTTCCATTGAAGCCGGCAACGTGGACCAAGCGCTGGCTAGTTTCGATCGTGCGATCGCCGTGAATCCTTCTTTTGAACCCGCGTACTTGGCGCAGGCGTCACTGTTCGAATCCCGGCAGGAAAAGGAGAAGGCCATCGCCGTGCTGCAGAAGTATCTGCAGCGCGTCAATCCCCGGAACCGCGACATCCGCCATCATCTGATTCAGCTCTATGTGACGACCAAAGACTACGCCGGCGGACTGGCCGAACTGCAGAAGATGCTGGACGAGGATCCGGGCGACTTAGATGCACAGCTCCGCATGGCTCTCATCTACGGAGAGAAGAAAGATTTCGCCAAAGCCATCGAACAATTGAATGCCGTCTTAAAAGCGCGCCCGGCCGAGCTCAAGATCCGAGATTATCTCGGCTACATGTACGAGGAGACGAGAGACTTTTCCAAGGCGGTTGATGCCTATCAATTCAATATTCAGTTGGATCCCACGTTCGTCGATAGCCATATCCATCTTGGGGTCCTCCAATATCGCCTCAAGCAATTTCCTTCGGCCATCGCCCACCTGAGTGAAGCCGTGCGGTTGAATCCCAAGCAAGCGGAGTCGCATATCGTGCTGGGGTTGGCGTATTTGCAGTCTGATCGATACGAGGAAGCGGTTCACGCCTTTGAAGAGGGCGTACGGCATCACCCGAAAAACGCCGACTTGCATTTTAACTTGGGCACGGCCTACGACAAGCTCAATCGATTTGACGAGGTCGTTCGAGAAATGGAAGTGACGCTGGCACTCGATCCCCATCATGCCGACGCGTTGAACTACTTGGGGTATAGCTATGCCGAGCGGGGGATCAACATCGAACGGGCGCTCTCGCTCACCCGCCAAGCCGTCGCCTTGAAACCCGACAACGGGTACTATGTGGACAGTCTTGGATGGGCCTTTTACAAGTCCGGGATGCTGAACGAAGCGCTGGCCGAAATCAAGCGCGCCGTCGCGCTGGTGGGCGATGATCCAGTGATCTACGAGCACCTCGGAGAAATCTATATGAAGCAGGACCGGCCAGCCGATGCCCGCGAGGCGTGGCTCCATTCCCTCGAACTCGATCCTTCCAATGAGAAACTGCTCCAACGATTCCGGGAGCAGGGATTCGGCGATCCGGCCCAGGAAGATCGTATCCAACAGGCCAAACGGCGGGTATCAGAGAAGATACAGCCGCTTCCAACCCCTTAAGTGACCGCTCTCCCATAGTTCCGCCCGCTACCTGACAATAAACATTGTGTTTCCCTACATATCCGCTTAGCATGCCTCGTCCCGAGAGCGCTCAAAAGTGCCAATTCTCGGCAACTCGGGTCGGAAAGTGGTGTGGGTATGCATTTCTGTGCAGCGCAGTGTTCTTCGCCAGTTTTTCATAAGTTGTTGTGTTTGAAAGATTCGATGCTAGAGTTGGGCCTGTCACTGATCGGCACCAAACCTGCTATGGCAGTAGGCCAGGCGGCAGTACAAGCGCCGCAAGTTACAGAGCAGAGACAGTCTGCATTGGGCCGTCAGTGAACCATCAACAAGGAGGCAGTACAATGTGTAAGGCATTCCGGAAACAAGAGGGGTTCACCCTCATCGAGTTGATGATCGTCGTCGCGATCATCGGCATCCTGGCGGCCATCGCCATCCCGAACTTCCTGCAATACCAGATGAAGTCGCGGCAGTCTGAAGCCAAGACGAACTTGATGGCTATTAAGACGTCGGAGGTGTCCTGGCAAGGTGAACGGGGCTGCTTCTTAGTGGTTGCCCGCTGGCCGGCGGCTGCTTTGCCCGTGGCTGGTACGAAGAACTCGCCGCAGAACTGGTTCCTCCCGGTTGCCCCCGCCGTGACGCTCAATCCCACTTGGTGTGTGGGCGCTCCTGGCCCGGGTGTCACGACTGGATCGTTTGCCGATTTGGGCTTTGCGCCTACCGGTAACGTGATGTATCAATATGCGACCGGCACGTACGCAGCCTCGATGTCTTCCTGCAACGGTCCGGTTGCCGCTCCGGCTGCGAATATCATCCACGAGACCGGCGCTCTTGACGCTGGTCCGACCGCAGGCGGGTTCCGAGGTACGGCGAGTTCCAACTTGGATGGTGATCCTACTCTTTCAGTTTGGGCTTCCGCCGACGGAACCGGTGCTCAGGACTGCACGACCGGTATCTTCTAGCTAAGTTGTCCGGTCATAGTGCGACACAAGCGTCCCGCCGGCTGGTTTCAGCCGGCGGGACCTTGTGCTTAAGGATCTAAATCGCATATGTCAGCAGCGCCCGCCTTCGGAATGTCCAGACACATATTCCTAAAGCTCCCACGCTACATCTCTTGGGTTACCGGAGCCCTAGTGTTGATTGGCCTGCTGATGGCGATAGTGTCACTGCAACAGAAACTTGACCGCCGCATCGATAATCAAACTGTTCGGATAGAGGAATTGGCACAACTCCCGCCGGGCGAGTATCTCAAGCCCGCATTGCTCGGCTATCATCAGCTCGGAGCGGACATCCTGTGGCTCAGAATGCTCCAAGTATTGGGAAAGAAGCGAAATACCGCCGACGATTATGAGTGGATCTATCATGCGATCGACGTCATCACGACACTCGACCAGCGATACGCGTATCCTTACTATGTTGGCGGCGTCGTGCTGACGAACCTTGCTAACCGGGTTGACTTGAGCAACCGTCTTCTCGAAAAAGGGCATAGAGAAAATCCTGGAGAGTGGAACCTCCCGTTTCTCCTTGGCTACAACCACTACTTCGTTCTCGGCGATGCAGCCAAAGGAGCGGAGTATATCGGGCGTGCCGCGCGAACCTCGGGGGCTCCAACGTTTCTCCCTGGTTTGGCGACACGCATGTACGCCGAAGCTGGAAATCCGGACGTGGCCTTGCAGTTCCTTGAGGCTCTTTGGAAGGAAAACCCGGATTTGATCCTTCGGGAAAAATTGGAAACCCGCGCCAAGGAAGTGCTGATAGAACGTGATCTCAGAACTCTCGAACGTGCGGTGCAGCAATATCACAAGAGACGCCACACGTTTCCTGCGAGCCTCAGCGAGCTTGTTTCTACTGGGTATCTCGATCGCATTCCTGAAGAGCCGTTCGGCGGTGCCTATCTGCTTGATCCCCGAACGGGCCGTGTGACGAGCAGCACCCATCCAAATCGGCTCAAAGTATTTCGTCGGGATCTGGAAGGCGGAGTGTAATCCCAGGATGGAAATGAACTCACACAGCGAACCAGTCGTTACAATTGATCATCTCCGCAAGGTCTTTGCCGTCGGCTTTTGGGGGCGTCGTGTGACCGCAGTCGACGACTTGTCCCTTACGGTGCGCCGAGGCGAAGTCTTCGGCTTCCTGGGCCCCAATGGCGCCGGCAAGACAACAACAATAAAAATCTTGATGGGGCTGATCTATCCCACGAGCGGCACGGCTACGATGTTGGGTCGGGGGATCGGCGATCCCGTAGCGAAGGCCAAGGTCGGATTCCTTCCCGAGTCTCCCTACTTCTACGATTACCTGACCGGTCGGGAATTCCTCCGCTTCTATGGGCATCTCTTTGGACTCCGGGGTGCTGTGCTCGCCAAACGGACCGATGAGTTGCTTGACCTCGTAGGCATGACCCACGCCCGTAATCTCCAGTTGCGCAAGTTTTCAAAAGGGATGCTCCAACGCGTTGGGATCGCGCAGGCCCTTATCAACGATCCAGAACTTGTGGTGCTGGATGAGCCGATGTCGGGACTTGATCCGGTCGGGCGCAAAGAAGTCCGCGACCTGATTCTTCGTCTCAAGGAAGCCGGTAAGACCATCATGTTCAGTTCGCACATTTTGCATGATGCCGAGCTGCTCTGTGACCGCGTGGCCATGATCATGAAAGGACGATTGGTGGCGAGTGGGCCGGTATCGGATTTGGTCGACGAGGGGGCCACCCGTTCCGTCGAACTCGTGATCGACCACATGTCGCCGGATGGGTTGGACCATCTGCGGCCGCTCAGCGAGAAATTAGTCATGCAGGGCGGTCGAGTGCTGGCCGTGCTCACGCATCCGAATGAAGTGGGACCTGCTCTCGAAGTGATCCGTGCCGCGAAGGCCACTCTGGTGTCGTTGACCCCGCATAAGAGCTCGCTTGAAGACCTGTTCATTAAGTTGGTGAACAAGCCTCATGCGGATGGAGAAATCACGGCATGAAGATCCTATCGATCGCGTTCAACACCTTTCGGGAAAACCTGCGCGATAAGCTTCTGTACAACCTTCTTGTCTTTGCGCTGTTGATGATCGGTAGCTCGCTCCTGCTGATGCGCCTCACGCTGGGAGAGTTTCATCGGCTGCTGTTGGATGTCGGTCTCGGCAGCATCAATATCTTCGGCGTGTTGATCGCCATCTTTGTGGGGATTGGATTAGTCAGCAAGGAGATCGAAAAGAAGACGATCTACACGATCGTGTCAAAGCCCGTGGCTCGTTATGAATTCCTGCTTGGGAAATACGGAGGGCTCCTACTCACCCTCTTCGTCAACATGGCCATCATGGTCATCGGCCTGTTCGCCGTCTTGTTCGTGCAGGACGTCCCCATTCATCCGGTTCTCTTCAAGGCGCTCGGCACCATTTTCCTGGAATTCATGGTCGTCACCGCGGTGGCGTTGTTGTTTTCCACGTTTACCACCGCGACTCTGAGCGCGATCTTTACCCTTGCCATCTACGTCATTGGTCACTTGACGCCGGATCTGAAGACGTTCGGCCAGAAGATGGATACCGTCGGTCGAAACGTCCTCGAAACGTTGTACTATGTGTTGCCCAATTTGGAACGATTCAATCTGAAGGGACACGTCACTCACAATATGGCGGTCTCGGCAAGCGATCTGGCGCTCATTGCCGCCTATGGCTTCGCCTATACAGCCCTTGTCCTTGTACTGGCCAGCGTCATCTTCCAACGGCGTGACTTTCGCTGACACACTTTGTGCATACAGTTCTTGCTTGAAATTAGCAGCCCATCGCGGTATTCCTTCGTACGCGACAGCCGTTCTCGCAACCGACCAAAGTGGACCAGCCGTTATGAACATTCCGCTCCTTGATTTGAAAGCCCAATTCAAACCGCTTCGCGCCGAGATTCTTTCGACCATCGAGACGGTCTGCGACGAGCAGGGGTTTGTGCTGGGCCCTCGCGTGGCGGTGTTTGAGGAGGCGATGGCTCGGTATACCGGCGCGCGGCACGCGATCGGATGCGCCTCTGGCAGCGACGCGCTGTTGCTGTCGCTAATGGCGATTGGTGTTGGGCACGGGGACGAGGTCGTGACCGTCCCGTTCACGTTTTTTGCGACCGCCGGGGCCGTCTCGCGACTCGGCGCCAAGCCGGTCTTCGTCGACATTCAACCGGACACGTTTAATCTCGATCCTGCCAAGCTGGAACAGGCTATTACGCCTCGAACCAAAGCCATCATCCCGGTGCATCTCTTCGGCCAGTGTGCGGACATGGTCGCCATCAACCGAATCGCGAGCGCCAAGCGGATTCCCGTGATCGAGGATGCTTGTCAAGCGATCGGGGCCGATCAGAACGGCGCGCGCGCGGGGGTGCTGGGGACGACCGGATGCTTTAGCTTTTTCCCGTCCAAAAATCTCGGCGGGTTTGGAGACGGCGGGTTGATCACGACGAGCGATCAAGCGCTGGCCGAATCGCTTTCCATGTTACGCGTCCATGGCAGCCGCGTGCGGTATCTGCACGAAGCGATCGGTATCAACAGCCGCCTCGATGCGCTGCAAGCCACCGTGTTGCACGTCAAGCTGAAGTACTTGGACCGGTGGGCCGAAGGCCGACGGCGGAATGCCGCCCGGTATGAGCAGTTGTTCAAGCAGGCCGGGTTGCTGGATCGCGTGACGCTGCCGGCCACTCAGCCGGGAAACTTTCACGTGTACAATCAATTTACGATTCGTGTTTCTCGACGCGATGATCTCCGTGCCTATCTGAAGGAGAAAGGCGTCGGCACCGAGATTTATTACCCTCTCCCGATGCATCTTCAAAATTGCTACAAGCCTTTGGGCTATAGCAAAGGCTCTTTCCCGGTTTCAGAGCAAGCAGCCGAGCAGGTTCTGTCTCTGCCGGTTTACGCTGAGTTGTCCGATGAACAGCTCGGCTACGTCGTCGATACCATCGCGCAGTTCTACCGGCGGTCGTAGGATCATCCCGCTTTTTCTGCGGTCAACGCTGCATGTCTCCGTTCGTTCCCTGTCATACCAGCGTGGGACGGGGCCTTTCCCTGTTCACAGAAGGAGAGAAAGATGAAGCTGCTGATCGCCATGCTGAGCGTGTGGCTCTCGGTCTTGCCGGTGCAGGGCGCTGAGCTGACGCCACGACAGATTTACGAGCAGACGGCACCGGCTGTGGTCATGGTGATGGGCCATCCGGAGAGCGGAAAGAGCGGCAGCGGCGGAACGGGCTCGATCGTCCGCGCAGACGGGTTGGTGCTCACCAATGCCCATGTGGTCATCGATGAAAAGACCGGCAAGCCGTATGCGCGGGTGTCGGTTTTTCTGAAACCCGCGAGAGTGACCGGAGATTCGAAGATCGATCTGTCGCGCATGGCGAAGGCGCGGGTGGTTGCGTATTCTTCTCCCCTCGATCTCGCCCTGTTGAAACTCGAGGGTGTGACAGGGGCGTTGCCCGTGCTCGACCTGAGTGAGTCCGAGCGCACCAGAATCGGGGACCGGGTCGTCGCGATCGGTCATCCGGAGCAGGGTGGTCTATGGACGTTGACCACCGGGGTGATCAGCGCCGAAGTCGACAACTTCAATGGCGTGAAAGGCAAGCATGTCTTTCAGACGGAAACCGGGTTGAACCGAGGCAATTCCGGCGGGCCGCTGGTGGATAGCGAGGGCCGGATGGTCGGCGTGAACACGGCCATCGCCCGCGTGGCGCCAGACGGGTTGCCGATTACCAGTATCAGTTTTTCGCTCAAATCGACGGTGGCGAAGCAATGGCTCCAGGAACAGGGAATTGCTGGTATGGCCGCTCCTGCGCACCCCCCCGCCTCGTCCATGAAGGCCGCGGCTGAAGCTCCGGCGGCGACTTCTACACCTTCCGCCACCCCATCGGGTCAAGACCATGTGGCTCCCTCAAAGCCGGGCAGTTCCACCGCGCGGCCGGTCACGCCGGAGCTTCCCATGCCCGCTCGTCCATACAATCTGGACCGGCTGATCAACGAACGGAGCAAGACGGAGGCCGATTTGGAGAGTATGATGATGGAGATGAGGGGGAGGATGAAAGAGCGATAGGGTTGCACCACGCCGGGTTGGGACAGAAAAGGGGCGAGGCCGTGCACGGCCTCGCCCCTTTCGTTTGCCCGTACTCGGGACAGTCTGCTAACTGGTCACGGCCCCTTCCGACGCGGAAGACACATGGCGCGCATACTTCGCCATGACGCCCGCTCGATACTGAGAGACGGGCTGTTTCACTTTCTTCAGTCGCGCGGCGATCTCCTTCTGCGTCAAGGCGATGTCGAGCCGGCGCTTTGCGATGTCAAACGTGATCCGGTCGCCGTTTTTCACGGCGGCGATCGGCCCGCCTCTCACGGCCTCCGGCGCGACATGCCCCGCCATCAGACCATGCGTCGCGCCGGAAAACCGCCCATCGGTCAGCAGCGCGACGGAATCGCCCAGACCGGCTCCCACGATGGCCGCGGTGACGCCCAGCATCTCGCGCATGCCGGGTCCGCCGGACGGTCCCTCGTAGCGGATCACCACCACGTCCCCTGGCTTGATTTGACCGGCCTTCACGGCCACGAAGGCGTCTTCTTCGCGGTCGTACACCTTGGCCGGGCCTTCGAACTTCATCATCGAGTGACCGGCGACTTTGACCACACACCCGTCAGGCGCAAGGTTCCCTTTCAGGATCACCAGCCCGCCGGTCGGCTTGATCGGATTCGATAAAGGCCTGAGCACTTGCTGGCCGTATTTCTCCTTCGCCTCGGCCGCTTCCTCGCCGATGGTGCGCCCCGTGACCGTCGGTTGATTGGCATGCAGCAGCCCGGCGTCGAGGAGTCGTTTCGCAACCAATGTGGTCCCTCCGGCCTGAAACAAATCGGCGGCGGTGAACCGGCCGCCGGGCTTCAGATCGGCCAGTAGCGGCACCTTGCGGTTGATCTTGTCGAAGTCATCGATGGTCAATTTGACGCCGGCTTCACGAGCCACGGCGAGCAAATGGAGCACGGCGTTGGTAGAGCCGCCGGTTGTCGCGACCGCCGCGATGGCGTTTTCAATCGATTTGCGCGTGATGATGTGCTGGGGGCGCAGGTCGTGCTTGATCAGATCCATGACCATGGAGCCGCATTCGAAGGCCACTTCGTCCTTGCGAGGATCCATCGCCGGCACGCCATTGCGGCCCATCGGGGAGATGCCGAGAAACTCGAACGCAATGGCCATCGTGTTTGCGGTGAATTGTCCGCCGCAGGCGCCGGCGCCGGGGCACGCATGGTCCTCCAGATCTTTGAGCTCTTCGTTCGTCATCTTGCCAGCGGCATGTTTGCCGACGGCTTCGAAGACATCCTGAATCGTCACGTCATGGCCCTGGAACGTGCCCGGCATGATCGACCCGCCGTACAGCATAAGGGAGGGCAGGTTCAGCCGGGCCAGCGCCATCACGGTGCCGGGGATCGTCTTGTCACATCCGGACAAGGCCACCACGGCGTCGAAGAGGTGACCGCGGGCCACCAATTCGATCGAATCGGCGATGACTTCCCGGCTGATGAGCGAGGCTTTCATGCCCTCCGTGCCCATCGAGATGCCGTCCGATATCGCGATGGTGTTGTACTCGATCGGCGTGCCGCCGGCCGCACGGATGCCGGCCTTCACCCGCTCCGACAGGCGACGCAAGTGGTAATTGCACGGCATGACTTCAATCCACGTATTGGCCACCCCGACGAGGGGTTTCGACAAGTCTTCGTCCGTAAACCCCACGGCTTTCAACATGGCGCGGGCCGGCGCGCGCCCGGGTCCGACCAGCAACTCGCGACTCTTCAGTTTCAGCTCCTTCGGCATAGCCCCTTACTTTCCTTTCTTGCCTTCTTTCTTGTCGCCCTTCTTGCCCTTGGCTTCGGTGTCGATGACGGCGCCGGTCGCGGCGTCGATGTGGACTTCTGTCACGGCGCCGTCCGCGCCGAGCACTTCGACTTCCCACACGGTCTTGTCATGCTTTTTTTCGAGCTCCGCCTCCACCACCGTGCCGGGCACTTTCTCCACGGCGGTCTTGATCGCCTGGTCGATCGTCACTTTGGCATCGTTCGCCAGTTGCGCAATGTCGCCGTCCTCGTCTTTTTTCTTATCACTCCAGGCCGGTGTGCCCAGCGCCAAGACGGTTCCGGCTGCAAGCGTGAGGATCAGGGTGAGAAATTTCATGAGGCACCTCCTGGTTGGACGGACACGTTATTGGACGGACATGCCTCCCGGAGCGGAAGGCGTGGCACTGCTCGATCCCTTATGGGGATTCGTGCCATGGGGGCTTGTTCCGTGCGGGCTCGTCCCATGACCTTTGGACTTCCCCATGTTCTTGTGCTGTTGCATCATCTTCTCGTGTTCCGCTTTCTCCTTGGCGCGTTGCTCGGGCGTCAGCAGTCCCAACACCTCGCGGCGGGCCTTGATGGAGGCCAAACGGAGACTCACTTGAAGGTCTTCGCTTTGTTTCAGCTTGGCTTCGATGGCGCCGAGGTCCGATTTCTCGTCGTCCATGAGCGCTTTCAGTTCGCGTTCCGCGACCTGGATGTCCGCCTCGGTCTTGATTCTGGTCTTGTCCAGGTTGAGTTGCATCTCCTTCAACTTCGCGACCTGGTCACCGGTCAAGCCGATCTCTTTCTCGTGTTTCAGCAGATGGCGGATCAGATGCCCCGTGCTGCTGTGCAGCATGCCCATGCCGTGGCCGCTCATGCCGCTGCCATAGCCGCTCGAGCCATACCCATACTCATTGGCCAGTGCGCCGGCCACGCCGAGCGTGAGCGTGAGTGCCGAGGCCAGGCCGATTGACATGATTCTGCGAGGTCCGTGAGTCATGAAACCCTCCTTCAGTGGTTAAGATCGGTTGGCAAGCGATTATCGCACAAGTAAGCCGCCTTCGCCTTTCAGGCCGTTGAACAGGAATTGGATCGCCAAGGCGGCCAGCAGAAGCCCCATCAGGCGGGTGACGATCTTCTCCGCAATCGGATTCAGCCATTTGGCGCCGGTCGCGCCGAGCGCCAGGGTGATGTAGCTTGCCAGACCGACGGCGCCAAGGCAAGCGAGGAGCACGCCACGCTCCGTCCAGCTCTTGGCCTGCGCATCCAACAGGATGACGGTGGAAATCGCGGCCGGGCCGGCGAGCATCGGAATGGCGAGAGGCGTAATCGCAATATCGGCTTTGCTCGTGCCGGCGGCAGTCTCTTCGGCGGTCTCCTGAACGGCCGACCGTTGCGCGCGTAGCATATCGAGCGCGACCAACAGCAGCACCAACGCGCCGGCGACCTGGATCGCCGGGAGCGTGATCCCCAGGAGATTGAAGAGGGTCTGCCCGACCAGCGCAAAGACGGTCAGGACGCCCACCATCACGAGACAGGCGACCCGCGCCATGCGCAGGCGCTGCCCGATGGAGTACCGCGCCGTCATGGCGACGAAGGCCGGGACGGTGGCGATGGGATCGACGATGACGAACAGGGAGCTGAACGCGAAGAGCGCATACTCGGTCACCGTCATGCGCTCATCCCCGCTGGGCGGCCGCCAGCATCTCCGCCCGCGGATCCTCGTGGTGGAACCGCTTCAGTTGTTCGTAGAGCTTCCGCTCTTCGTCGGTGAGGGACGAGGGCATGACGATATGCAGATGCAGGAACAGATCGCCATGACCGCCTGCCGCAGTGGGGAGACCTTTCCCCTTCAATCGGAGTTTGCTGTCCGCCCGACTGCCGGCCGGGATTTTCACGCGTACCGGTTCCCCCAGCGTGGGCGCCATGACCTCGGCGCCCAGGGCGGCTTCCCAGGGGAAGACGGGTAGGTTCACGACCAGATCGCTGCCTTGCCGCTGAAAAATCTTGTTCGGTACAATGGCGACTTGCAGGTACAGATCACCGCGCCGGCCGCCGTTGAGCCCGGGCTGACCCTTGCCCGCGACACGGACTCTGGTGCCGTCCTGGACACCGGCCGGGATGCGGACCTCAATGGTCTTCGACTCCATCACCGAGCCGGCTCCCAGACACGTGGGGCAGGGACGGCCCCGAAGTCTGCCGCTCCCTTGGCAGGTCGAGCAGGGGACCGGTTCCCTCAGATTCACCCGTTTGGTGACGCCGGTCAAGACCTCGCGTAGCGTCAGCTCCACTTCGGTTTCGAGATCCTCGCCCTGCGTAGCGAAGCCGCGCGGCGCACCGCCGCGCGCCCGTCCGCCGAAGAGATTCTCGAAGAGATCGGAAAAGGCCTCGGCGCCTTCGAATTGTCCGCCCATATCGTGGCCGGTGAAGCCGCCCGCCCCGGCATGACGACCGAATCCGCCTGCTCCAGCTTGCTGCCGCGCCCGTTCAAAGGCCTCGGCCTGCTCCCATTCGGCGCCATATTGGTCATACTTCTTCCGCTTCTCCGGGTCGGACAGCACTTCGTGGGCTTCGTTCAATTCCTTGAACTTCTTTTCCATTTCGGCTTTTTTGCCGCCCGTGTGCAGGTCGGGGTGGTATTGCCGGGCCAGACGCCGATAGGCCTTCTTGATGTCGTCGGCGGACGCCGTACGCGGGACGCCGAGGACTTGGTAATAGTCGCGCGAAGTCGTCGCCATGGCCAACAAGATAAGGTCGTAACCGGAAAGATCAACCGTTCTTCCGGCAGCTTACGGAGAGTTCGAAGGCATTGCAAGGGCTGGGACAGCTGGCTGACAAGGGGGCGGGCTGCAAGCGGCAAACGGATAGTTCACAGCGAAATCATGCGGACATGCACACTTGTCAGCTTGCTGCCTGTCAGCCCGTGACGGTGTTTTTCGCTCGTGCCATCAACTTGCAGTACGAGCAGGTCTCGGCGGTGGTAGGGAGGCCGCAGGTGGCGCAGGGATGCAGGGCGGCCTGATCTTTTTCTGTCATCGACAGGGCAGTCGTGTCTTGCCGGCGCTGCCTCTCGAGAAAGCCCCAGTAAAATGTCTGCTTGGTGCCCGGCGATTCCGTTTCCAACCGGTTCAACACTTCCTTATAGAGCAGGGTCCTTGCGCCCTTGGCCATCGGACATTCTTCGACGATGTAGTCGATCTTGTTCAACACCGCGTAGGCGGCCAGCTCGCGTTCGGTCAGGCGATACAGGGGCTTCACCTTCTTGGCGAAGCCGTCCATCGATGCCGGCAAACTCGGGGCTTGTTTGTCCAAATATTCGTCTTGCCAGTGGAGGACGTTGCCCAACAAGCGCGCCGCCTCGTCGTCCAAGTTGTGCCCGGTCGCCATCACGTCATACCGGCGCTCGAGGGCCGCGCGGTTGAAATGATACCGTTTGATCGTCCCGCACGTGGAGCAGGTCGGGCGATGTACCAGCATGGCGAGCTCCCGGATACCGGCCCCTTCTTCCTGCTCGACCGTATGGACGTGCAGTGTGGCACCCTGCGCGGCTGCCACGGTCTCGGCAAAACGCACGACCTTGGCATGGGACTGTTCAGAATACCCACCGATGCCGAGGTGTACGTACAAGGCGTCGGCCTTGTAGCCCAGCTTCAACAGAATATCCCAGAGCGCCAGACTGTCCTTGCCGCCCGACACGGCGACCAAGATGCGGTCGTCTTTGCCGAACATCTGCTGGGACTTGATCGCTTTGGCGACCTGGTCGTGGACAAAGCCATTGAAGCAAGTCTTACAGAACGCGGCATTGTGGCGGGGCAGCTTCAGGACCGCCTTCACTTTGCATTTGGTGCAGTTCATGAGTGGTCTTGCGGTGGATCGACGGCCTTCGACCTGTCGATGATACGGCTCGGCAGGCGACGATTGCAAACGGGGTTTCGCGGGCAGGCAGACGGCGTTACGGCTGGCGTTCTCGGATCGCTTCCAACGCGTTGAGGATGTCGGCCGGGCGAGGTGGACAGCCGGGAATGCGCACGTCCACGGGAATGTGGCGATCGACCGGCCCGATCACGGCGTAGCTGCCTTTGAAGAGGCCGCAGTGGATGGCGCAATCCCCCAGGGCGATCACCAGTTTGGGATCGGGCGTCTGTTTGTAGACGTCTTTCAAGGCGCGCTCCATGTTGACCGTGACAGGCCCGGTCACGACCAAGGCGTCGGCGTGTCTCGGCGAGGCCGCGATGTGAATGCCGAACCGCTCCACGTCGTAGACCGGATTCGCTAAGGCGTTCATCTCCATTTCGCAGGCGTTGCACGATCCCGTATCCACTTCGCGGATCGTGAGCGATTTCTTAAAGAGGGTCGCTTTTTCGCACGTCTCCGGGTTGATCTTCTCAGCTTGCTGTTCGGCGGCCGGATGCTGGCCTGTCACGACCCCGGTCTTGAGACTCTTCTTGAGAATGCGAAACATGGCTCCTCCTTGGCTGTCAGCTTTCAGCTATCAGCGCTCAGCTCGGGCACTTCCGCTGACTGCTGACCGCTGATGGCTGTTCTCACTTTACAAATCATTCCCCGCATACGACAGATTGAAGCTCTTATTGATGAGCGGAAAATCCGGCACGATGTTCCCGATCACGGCCCATTGAATGGCGGGCCAATTCACGAACGAGGGATCACGGACTTTGCACCGGTGAATCAAGCCGTTCTCTCCCGCCATGACGAAATACAGGATTTCTCCCCGCCAGCCTTCGACCGCCGACAACGCCCAGGCGCCCGATGCCGGCTCTCCGGCCGGATGTTCCAGAACCCGTCCTTGCGGGATGCGCCGGCAGATTTCTCGAATAAGCCGCATGGACTCATGAATCTCGTCCATCCGCACCCGCATCCGGGCCTGGACATCGCCGTACCGATAGAGGGGGATCTTCGGGCGCACGTCCGTGTAGGCCGCAAAGGGACGGTCCCGGCGAATGTCACGATCGACGCCGGAGGCCCGGCCGACGACGCCCATGACGGCGTGGTCCCACGCCGTCCGCTCCGTGAGGACGCCGGTCGTTTCCAACCGGTCGGTCAAGGACGCGTTCGCGAACAGAATCCGTTCAAGTTCCATGAAATCCGGCTCGATGGCATCAAGCTCCCTGACGATCTCCTTCAATTGCCGGTCGGTCAGGTCGATGCCGACGCCGCCGACACAATTGACCCCCCGAAGGAACCGCGACCCGCTGACCCGGTCGTTGAGCTGCATGATCCGCTCCTTCATCCGGCCGCAATGCGCATGGGCGAGCGCGTAGGCGGTATCGTTACAGATTGCGCCGACGTCCCCCAGGTGGTTGTGCAGCCGTTCGAGCTCCAGGAAGAGGCTGCGCAGGTACCGGGTCCGCGGCGGGACCTCGATTGCCATGAGCGTTTCCACCGCCTGGCAGAACGCGAGGCTGTGCCCGACCGTGGTGTCGCCGGAGACCCGTTCCGAAAGCGCCACACCGTCCGTCAACCGTATCCGCTCAAAGAGTTTCTCCACGCCCCGATGCTTCCAGAAATGGTGAACCTCGAGTTGCATGATGGGCTCGCCAGCGACGGAGAAGCGGAAGTGGCCTGGTTCGATAATGCCGGCATGAATCGGGCCGACGGGGATTTCGAAGACGCCCTCGCCCTCGATGTGCCGAAAGGCATGCCGCCCCTGGGCGCGCTCCAGCACCGTATCCCACGGGAAAATCTTCTTGAGCGGATGCGTCCCTCTAGGCCAATGCTCATGGCGGACCAGCCGGCGCAGGTCCGGATGGCCGACAGGAATCAGCCCGAACATATCCCGGATCTCACGCTCATACCACTTAGCCGCATGGATGTGAGGTGTGATGGATCGGAAAAGCCGGTCATCGCCCTGTAGGTCCGTGGAGAGGAAGAGCCAGTCCTTGTGCTCGGCCAATGTGAACAGATAACACAACTCGTAGCGGGTCTCACGCGGCCGGTGGTCCACGGCCCAGAGGAGCGACAGGCTGCCGCGCAAATCCGACTTGGTATGCAGATAATGCGCGACGAGCGGGATCTGGTCGGTCTTGACGCGCAGGACCGGTGTGCCGTGGACCGTCATAGCCTCACGGATTCCCGCCGAAAATTCCTGCCGAAGCAACTCCGCTGCCGCCGCTGCATTCGCCATCACATCACCTCGCCAGCAACACGTTGACCGCCCGATCCATCAGCCCTCTCACCGGTTCAGGCAGCGCCAGCCCGAACCCCACCAACGCGGCGCCGGTCACGATGAGCGGCACATGCCCCACATCCCAGCGCTCACCGCATCGCACGCCGGCCGGCGCCGGGCCCCACACCATGGAGGCCACTCGATAGGTGAACCCGCCGAACAAGGCGACTGCGAATAACAGGAACAGCGCGACGATCGCGAGACTGCGGACATCGTGCGCCATGATGATCGTGAGGAATCGTCCGAAGTGTACGGTATCGGAGGCAAAACTTTGAGTCGCGAGGGCCGAGACGACCATGACTTCGCTGAGAAACAGAGAAAACGGTGGCATTCCAACCAGTGCCAAACCCGCTACCAAGACGGCCACCGCCGTTACCGGCTGCACGGTCATCAGGCCTTGCACGGCCTTGATGTCACGGGTGCCGAACCGGTGGTAGACGTTGCCCGCGGAGAAGAACGCCAGCGACTTGGCCAAGGCATGGTTGAGAAGATGAAAGAGGCCACCGAACGTGCCGGCCGATCCTCCCACGCCGAAGCCGACCATCGCGATCCCCATATGTTCGATGCTCGAATAGGCGAACAGACGCTTGTAGTCGCGCTGGATCAGGATAAAGAGCGCGGCCACGATGAACGAGAGCAGGCCGAAGAGCAGCAGCAGATTGCCCGTGTAATGCTCGGGCAGGGCCTGATCCGCGATGGCCTTGCTGCGGAGCAGCGCATAGACGGCCACGGTCTCCAACACGCCCGCCAACATCGCGGTCACGGGCGCCGGCGCTTCGCTGTACGCTTCCGGCAGCCAACTATGCATCGGCGCCAATCCGATTTTCGTTCCGTAGCCGATGAGGAGAAAAATGAAGGCCAGCTTGAGCACATGGGGATCCAATCGACGGGCGACCTCCAGCAATGTAGTCACATTGAGCGCGGCACTGACATCGCCCAATACCCGCACCGACGAATAATAGGTCAGGACCGTTCCGAACAACGCCAAGGCGATGCCGACGGAACAGAGAATCAAATATTTCCATCCCGCCTCGAATCCCTCCCGTTTGCGGAAGAAAGAGATCAAAAACGCCGTCGCCAACGTGGTCCCCTCCATGGCGGCCCACAAGACACCCAGATTGTTGGCCGTCGTCGCGACGACCATGGCGAAAAGAAACAGGTGAAACAGAAAGAAGAACCGGCTGACCCGTCGTGGCGTGATCGTCCCTCGATGCACGTACTCCTCAAGATAGGACCAGGTATACAGCGAGCAGAGGAACCCGATCGCGGTGATGATGAAGAGGATGAACGCCGAGAGCGCATCGAGATAGACGAATCCCCAGAGCGAGGTGAACGATCCCCGTGCCAGCACCTGTTGCACGACGGCCAGCTCAGAGATGACCAACGCGGTCATCGTGGCGAGATTCAACCCATGCAACACAGAAGCGCGCCTGGCCGCCAAACTGAAAACTGCGGCCAGCAGCGGCGCTCCGAGAAGAATCGCCACGGGAACCATTCCTATCACGGGATCTCCAGCGCCGGGCTGAAGAGCTTCACGATCGCCTCGATCAACAGGGCGAGCCCCGGCGGCACATAAAGCCCGATCGTTCCCAACACCGCCACGTTGACACCCACCGCCGCACCGGCAAAGATACGGCACTGCCGGCCCAGCGGCCTCCCCGATTCACCCGGTCCTCCCAGGACCATGCGACACACCTGGTAGAGCAAGGTAGCAAAGGCCAGCGCCAGCAGAACCAAGAACACAGCGGCGATCTCGGGCCCTGCGGCATAGGCTCCCACGGCAATCAGCATCTCGCTGGCAAACAGTCCGAATGGCGGCATCCCGGCCAGCGCCAGCCCCGCCACGAGGATCGCGGTTCCGGCCAGCGGTGCGTGAGCCAAGAGACCGGTGATCCGATCGAGCGCCCTGTGGTCATGGCGGAGGAACACCAGTCCCGCGCCGTAGAACGCCGTGGACTTCGCGAGGGCATGATTCAGCAGATGCCAGGCTCCCGCAAAAATCCCCGCCCCGCCGATGCCGAACCCCAACAGCGCAATCCCAATGTGCTCGATGCTCGAGTAGGCAAACAGCCGTTTGAAGTCCCGCTGGACCAGGAAAAACGCCGCCGCGACCGCCAGCGACAGCAACCCCAATCCCACCACGAGGTGGCCGGAAAACTCCGGTCCCACGGTACGATCCGTGATGACCTTGAACCGGAGGATCGCATAGACTGCCAGGGTCAACATATTCGCGGACAACATCGCGCTCACGGGCGTCGGAGCTTCGGCATGGGCATCCGGCAACCAGGCATGCATCGGCACCACCCCCGCTTTCGTCCCGTATCCGATCAGCGCAAAGATGAAGGCGATCTTGAGAGCCGCGGGGTTGAGACGCTCGGCCGTCTGGTGCAGCCGGGACCAACGCAAGGCCTCGCTGGAAACACCCAAGACCTGCTCGGAGGAATAATAGATGAGGATGGTGCCGAACAACGCGAGCGCGATGCCGACCGAGCTGAGGATCACATATTTCCACCCGGCCTCCAATGCCGCGTTGCTCCGCTCGAAGCCGATCAACAGGGCGGCGGCCAGGGTCGAGCCTTCGATGGCGATCCACATGATCGCAATATTGTCCTGATTCACCGCGGTCAGCATGGCAGCCAGGTAAAGATCAAACAGGCAGAAGAACCGGCGGTATCGCGGCAAGACCAGGTGCCCGCGGCTGAGCTCCTCCCCCATATACCCCACGGCATAGAGAGTTCCGGTCCCGCCCACCACGCCCAGAATAAGATCCAGCCATGCGCTCAGCGCATCGGCCTGCAACAAGCCCTCCACCGCCGGGCGATCGCCGGTCACCACGTGCTCCATCACCAGCAGTGCGCTCGCCGGCATGGCGCCTGCCTGAATGCATTGCAGCACTTCCACGGTCCGGCGCTCTCTCACGAGCAGACTGCCCACTCCGGCCAGAACCGGCACCGCGACCAGCATGATCAGAGGCCACGCCATGAACGTCCTACTCTTTCAAAATCGTCAGCTTGCTCGTGTCCACGCTGTCGAAGGTGTCCTGCAGCCGGTGCGCGTAGATCCCGATGATGAGGGCGCCGACCAGCACGTCAAAGAAGACCCCCAACTCCACGATGAGCGGCATCCCGTAGGCCGCGGCGGTGGCGCCCAGGAACAGGCCGTTTTCCATCACGAGGAACCCGATCACCTGCGTCACCGCCTTCTTGCGGGCGATCATCGTAAAGAACCCGATCAGCACGATCGCGAGCGCGATCGCGAGCGAATCCCGCGTCAACAGAAACCCCAGCGGAATGATGGGCTGGGTGATGTAAAAAGCGAGCATGACCAGCCCCCCGCACATCAAGAGCCCGGCCGGGATGTTCACATTCATCACCAGTTCTCGCGTGACGTTCAGCCGCTCGATCACCTGCTTGAGAATTCGCGGGATCACGATGGTCTTGATGACCACCGTGAGCGCGGCCGCGACGTAAATATGATGAATGCCCGTGAGGTACGCGACGAGCGCCGCCGTCGCGGCGAGGAAAGCCGACTGCAGGGCGAACAAATCGACGCAGGCGGAGAGTCTTCGTTGCGCCACGATGGCGAAGCAGGTCAGCAGCAGCAGCGCCGCCCCCAAGTCCACCAACTGCGATCCGATGTGAGGAGGCATCGGGTTACCCTCGTAACACGTAGAAAAAGATCATGCCCAAGAGGGCCAAGATGAAGGCGACCCCGAGAAAGTCCGTCACCCGGAACAACCGAAGCTTGGCGAACATCGATTCGATCACGCCGATCAGGACGGCCAACCCTGAGACCTTCACGCAATATGTCGCCAGGCCGATGCCCAACGCGGCCGGCTCCAGGCTCGTCGCGATACCCCAGGGCGCGAAAATATTGGCGATCAGCGTCAGGAACACCAACAGCTTGAGCCCGGACGCCCATTCCACCAGCGCGAGATAGCGCCCGGAATATTCCAGGATCATCGCTTCATGGATCATGGTGAGCTCCAGGTGCGTCGCCGGGTTGTCCACCGGCACGCGACCGGTTTCGGCAAGGGTCACGATAAAGAGCGCCGCGAGTGCCAGCAGGTGCGGGGAGGGATCGGTCACAATTCCCTCGAGCAAGGCGGTCTTGTGCACGATCGTGCTCAAGTTCGTCGATCCGGCGGTCAGGGCGATTGCGAAGATGGACATAATCATGGCCGGCTCGGTCAGCGACGCGACAATCGCCTCCCGGCTGCTGCCCATGCCCCCAAAGGCCGATCCCGCATCGAGCCCGGCCAGGATCAAGAAGAACGTCCCCAAGGCCAGCAGGTACACGAGCGCAATGATGTTGCCGGCGAAGTTCAGCGGGATCGTGGACGTGAAGACTGGCACGAGAAGGCCGGCAAGCAGCGTCGAAGAAAACACAATGTACGGAGTGGCGGTAAAGATCCATGACGTCGTCGTGGAAATGACGGGTTGTTTCCGAAACAGCTTCGCCAGGTCGGCATAGGGCTGGAGCACGCTCGCTCCTCGCCGCAACTGCAGCCGGGCCTTCACCTTTCGGATCAATCCCACGACGAACGGCGCGACCGCCAGCAAAACGATCGTCTGGGCGACAACGAGAATGACGGCTGGCAGCATAAAACTCGGTCGGTCTGGTTCCCGGTTTGTCCGGTTTATTTTGGTTCGACAAGCGACTAACAAAACGAACCAGATAAACCAACCACACGTTCTTCTAAACAGCCAAAAGCAACAGCACCACCAGGGTCACGAAGATGTAGGTCAGGTACAGATGCAGGCTTCCGGCCTGAATGACCCGCAGGCGGTCCGCCGTCGTCGAAAAGAACGTCACGACGGGGTCGTAGAGATACTTCTGGAACACCGGTTCGATGTGGAACTCGAACCGCCGACGCTTGGCGAAATAGCGGGATTCTTCCAGGAATTCCGTCTCCAACTTCACCGTGGGCTGGTAGATCGTGCTGAACACCCGCTTGATCGGCTGGACAAAGCCGGTCGCCGTATATTCCATGCGAGGGCTCAGGTTGATACCGCATCCCCAGGTTTTGTAATAGCGCGCGGTGACGAACCCGCCGAACATCAGCACCACGCAGAAACCGAGCAGCGTCATTCCGGCCAAGCCGATCGCGATCGCCGGAGCGGAGAGGCTGGAGAACTCGACGTTCACGGGCGCCAGGGCCCAGCCGTCCAGCGCCACGACTTTTTCCCCGATCGCGACTCCCACGAACGGAGCTCCCACCCGATCCAGCAGCGGCACGACGATCATCGGCAACAGCCCCAACAGAAGACACGTCGCCGCCAGCAGTCCCATGCCGAATTTCATGGGAAGCGGGACTTCCCGCGCGTGCCGGGCATGGGCGCTTCTCGGTAAGGCAAGAAAGGAAATTCCGAAGGCCTTCGCGAAGCAGGCGAGCGCTAATACGCCCGTCAACGCCAACATCGCCGCGGCGAGCGGCAGCGTGAGCTTCAGAAGGACCGATGGAATGTGAAAGCTCAGAAAGAGGCTTTGGAAGACGAGCCACTCGCTGACGAACCCGTTCGTCGGCGGCAGGGCGGAAATGGACACCGCCCCGATCAGGAAGAACAAGCCCGTCCAGGGCATCCGCCTGAGCAGGCCTCCATACTCCTCCATATTCCGCGTATGGGTCGCGTAGAGCAGCGAGCCGGCACCCATAAAGAGCAGCGCCTTGAACATGGCATGGTTGATCGTGTGATAGAGGCCGGCCAAGAGGCCAAGCGCCGCAAACTCTTTCAAGCCGTAGGTCTGAAAGATCATGCCAGCACCGATGCCGAGCAGGATGATGCCGATGTTCTCGACACTGTGGTAGGCAAGCAGGCTCTTGAGATCATGTTCCATCAGCGCATACATCACGCCGAGCAGCGCCGACACGGCGCCAATCGCGAGGACCGTGAAGCCCCACCACCACGGAAAGTCCGCGCCGAGAAAATCGAAGTAGACCCGCACCAATGCATAGATGGCTGTTTTGATCATGACGCCGGACATCAACGCCGAGACATGTGAGGGAGCCGCCGGGTGCGCATAGGGCAACCAGACATGGAGGGGCACAATGCCCGCCTTGGTCCCGAAGCCGACCAGGGCGAGGAAGAAGGCGAGGGTTCTCATCCCTTCCGGCAACGGATGCTGCGGATGCCGGAACGTCTCGAACGAGAACGACCCAGCCTCCTGGAAGAAGACGAGAAAGGCCAGCACGATGAACGCGGTGCCCACATGCGCCATGATGAGGTAGAACAGCCCGGCGTAGCGGACCTCGGGCTTTTCATGGTCCGTCACGACCAGGAAATAAGAGAGCAGCGACATCAACTCCCAGAGAATCAGGAAGAAGAACCCGTTGTCCGCCATGACGACCAGCGTCATCGCGAACAAGAACCCGTTGTAGAGCGACCCCATAGCGGCGATGGAGCATTTCCCGAAGAATTCCGTCACGTAGCCCAGCGCAAAAACCGACGCGGCAAGCCCTACCAAGGAAATCGTGAGCACGAAAAACGACGCCAGCGGATCGAACCGGATGGCGAAGGCCAGAAAGGGAATGGTGGACTGAACCGAGGCGGTCCAGGGGTGCGGTGCGAGAAGGCCGGCGACTCCGAGCAGGACCCCGGCTCCGCCGGCCAGCCCGGCGGAGCCATGAGCGAGGATATTCTGTATTCTCGGCTTGGCGGGGACGCAGAGCGGCAGCAGCATCCCGACCGCATACCCTCCGACAAGCATCCATAGCAGGATCAGCATGCGGTCGATGGGCGCCTTATCGCTCTCGCGTGAACAGGGTCGGCATAATCCGTCTCTACATCATGATGGGAGGATGTCGTCGTACAGATCCGTCGCTTCCTGATCGCCTCGTGTTCAGTGCTCCTGCTTGTGGACCATCGGCTCGATTTCCTTCTGCACTTCCTCGGGGACGTTGTAGCGGATGTACGGATGATCCA